>JBHENW010000161.1:0-35314 GCA_046261875.1 Thermoanaerobaculia bacterium
GTGGGGACCTCGAGCGTCCGGAACGTGCGGCCGCCGGCACTCGGGTAGAAGGGGGCGCCTCCGCGGGTGTCCGACGCGAAGAGCAGGCCGCGCTCCTCCTGAGCCTCCAACGACCGCGCGGAGACGGTCCAGCCCGGGGCCGCGCTGCAGCGGGCCGGAACCCCGAAGATGCGCGCGTACTCGGCGTGGGCCCGCTCGACGGCTTCGCGGACCCGCTCGGAGGACATCCTGGGGAGGTCATCGTGCCATGCGACGTGGTCCCAGCCGTGGACTCCGGTCTCGTGCCCCTCCGCGGCGGCTTGCCGCATCTGGCCCTCGCACCGGCGGCCGATCGGACGGGCGGGCAGGACCGTTCCGGACAACGCCGTGCGCCACCCGTAGAGGGAAAGGCCGCGGCTGCGCACCATCTTGCGGGCGAAGCCGCGCCGGGTGAAAGCCCGCCGGATGGCGACTCCCGAGCGGTCCGGGCCGAGCGTGAAGAAGAAGGCCGCGCGCAGGCGGCGACGGGCGAAGATCTCGAGCAGACGCGGCACCCCTTCCCGCGTTCCGACTTCCGTATCGCAGTCCACCTTGAGGGCTATGCGGGTCGGGCCGCTCGTCGCGGTCAGCGAACGCTCCCTTCCACGGGGGCGGGCTGGCGCTGGGCGAGGTAGAAGTCCACGGTCCGCTGCAGGGCTTCGTCCAGGTCCACCCGCGGCTCCCAGCCGAGAACCTTGCGGGCGCGCTCGATGGACGGCACCCGGGTCAGGATGTCCTGGTAGCCTTCCCCGTAGTACGCCTCGGCCGACACCGTGACGATCGGAGTCCGGCGCGCGCGCTCCTCGAAGCCCGGATGCCGCGCGACCTCGGCGATGAGCTTCTCCGCGAGGTCCCGGACGGCGATGTCGTTGGCGGGGTTGCCGACGTTGAAGATCTGGCCGTCCGCCGCGCCCCCCGCGTTCTCGAGGATCCGCATGAGCGCGTCCACGCCGTCGGAGATGTAGGTGAAGGAGCGCCGCTGGCCTCCCCCGTCCACGAGCTTGATCGGCTCGCCATACAGGATGTTGTGCAGGAACTGCGTCAGGACGCGGCTGGAGCCTTCCTTGGGCGAGTCGATGTCGTCCAGGTGCGGGCCGATCCAGTTGAAGGGACGCAGGAGAGTGAAACGGAGGCCCTCCGCCTCTCCGTAGGCCCAGATGACGCGGTCGAGCAGCTGCTTGGAGCAGGAGTAGATCCAGCGCTGCTTGCGGATCGGCCCATAGACGAGCGTGGAGGTGTCTTCGTCGAAGGCCGCGTCCGGGCACATCCCGTACACCTCGGAGCTCGAAGCGAAGACGAGCCGTTTCCTGTAGCGGACGGCCTGCTTGACGATGCGCAGGTTCTCTTCGAAGTCGAGCTGGAAGACCTCGAGCGGATTCCGGACGTAGGCCGCCGGTGTCGCGATCGCGACGAGGGGGAGCACGACGTCGCACTTCTTGATCTGGTACTCGATCCACTCCTTGTTGATCGCGATGTCCCCTTCCAGGTAGGTGAAGCGGGGGTGGCCGAGGAACGGCGCGATCCGGTCGCTTCCGATGTCGAGACCCGAAACGCTCCAGTCCGTCTCCACCAGGATGCGGTCGGTCAGGGCGTTGCCGATGAAGCCGTTCACGCCGAGGATCAGGACCCTCATGGCGCCGCGACCTGCGCCGCGTAGCGCGCGCCGTCCATTTCCTCGCCCCCCTCCGGCTGCAGTCTCAGAACCTCAAGGTAGAAGTCGTCGCCGCACGCCACGTAGAGGCTGCCCGACTCCTGCCGGACCTGGCCCGGGAAGTTGTCGTGCGAGCCGAGGCCCGGCACGCGGGTTTTCCAGAGGAAGGTCTTGCCGCCGAAGACGTCGGTGAACGCGCCGGGGTACGGATGGGTCAGCGCGCGGACCAGGTTGTGCACCTCGCGGGCGCCGGCGCTCCAGTCGATGCGCCCGTTCTCGGGACGCCGACGCCCGAACGTCGTGGCCTCGGCTTCCTCCTGGGGCCGGAGCGCCGCCGTCCCGTTCTTGAGAGCGTCCAGGTGCCGGTCGAGAAGTCGCAGGGCCGCTTCGGTCACCCGGCTCTGGACCTCGAAGGCCGTGTCGTCGGGCCCGATCGGCACGGCTTGCTGTCCGACGATCTCCCCCGCGTCGGCGCGCCGCGACATGCGATGGAGCGTCGCGCCGGTCTCGGTCTCGCCGCGAAGGACGGCCCAGTTCACCGGGGCGCGGCCGCGGTACTTCGGCAGAAGCGAGCCGTGCACGTTGTAGGCGCCGCGCGCCGGAATCGCGAGCGTCGCCTCGGGCAGCATCCCCCGGAAGTAGAAGGAGAGGATGAGATCCGGCGCCGCGTCGCGGACCAGCGCGACGGCGTCATCCGTCCCCGGGTCGTCCATGAGGACGGTCCGGACTCCCCGCGACCGGGAGAGCGCGGCGACGCTCGGGAACCACGCCGCCTCGACGGGCCGGTCCGCGTGCGTCGCGACGAGCACGACGTCCTCCCCCCTGTCGAGCAGCCGCTCGAGGCACGCGTGGCCCGTCTGGCTGTAGGCGAACGCGGCGATGCGCGTCACGCGCGCCGCTCCCCTTCCGCCGCGCGCGGCCGTTCTGCCCCGAGCCCGTAGGCGCGGCGCACGCGGAAGCGCGGCCGGCCGCGGACCTGCTGGTAGATCCGCGCGATGTACTCGCCGAGGACGCCGATCGAGAGCATGGCGATCCCCAGCACCGTGAAGAGGATCGCGAAGAGCGTGAAGACCCCCTCGACCTCCGCGCCGACGACGAGTCGGCGGACGAAGAGGAAGAAGCCGAACGCGATCCCGCCGAGCGCGACGGCCGTTCCGATCAGGCTCACCGCCTGGAGGGGGACCGCCGAGAAGCCCGACATGAGGTCGAAGTTGAGCCGGATGAGCCGGTAGAGCGAGTAGGCCGACTCGCCCGAGCCGCGCGGCGCATGCGCGACCTCCAGCTCCGAGGGACGCCGCGCGAAGCTCTGCGCGAGCGCCGGTATGAAGGTCGAGGTTTCGTCGCACTCCTTGATCTCCTCCACGACGTCGCGCGAGTAGGCGCGCAGCATGCAGCCGAAATCGGAGAGGCGCATACGCGTCATCGCGACCATGAGGCGGTTGACGACCGACGAGGCGATCCGCCGGAAGACCGAGTCCTGCCGGCGCCGGCGCACGCCTCCGACGACGTCGAAGCCTTCCCGGAACTTCGCCAGCAGGCGCGGGATTTCTTCGGGGGGGTTCTGGAGGTCGGCGTCGAGCGTCACGACGACGTCTCCCGTGACGTCCTGGAAGCCTGCCAGGATCGCCTGGTGCTGGCCGAAGTTGCGGGAGAGCTCGAGCACTCGCACGCAGTCGGGCCGCTGGCGAGCCCAGGACGTCAGGATCGGGAGCGAGCCGTCCCGGCTGCCGTCGTCCACGAGGATGACCTCGTAGGGATCGCCGGCGGCGTCCAGCACGGAAGTGACCCGCCGCAGCAGCTCCGGCAGGTTCGCCTCCTCGTTGTAGACCGGGAGGACGACGGAGACCTTCACGCGCGCGCCATCTCCGGGAGTTTACAGAGTCGGAGCCGGGGCCGGGCCGGCTCGCATGGCCCGGCGCCGGGCAAAATACTCCGTGCCCGTGGCGCAGACGGATACCCAGAAGACCCCGAGGAGGATGCCCCCGACGACGTCCGTCAGCCAGTGGGCACCGAGGTAGACCCGGCTGACCGCGACCGCCGTGATGGTCGCCGCAGCGGCCAGGAAGCTCGCGAGGCGGATTCCCGGCCGGCTCGAGAGGTGGAACACGACCGCTGCCGCGCCTCCGTAGAACGCGGTGGCCATGGCCGCGTGCCCGCTCGGGAAAGCGAAGGTGTGCTCCGTGACCAGAGGCGGCCAGAGGTCGGGACGGGGCCGTCCGAACGTCCACTTCAGCAGCACGTTCAGCAGGAGGCCGCCGAGCACGGAGCCCGCGAAGAGCAGCGCGGAGACACGGTGCGCCTTCCGGAAGAGCGCCGCCGTCACGACAGCGGTCGCGGGTGCGAGGACCCAGACGTCGCCGAGCGCCGTGATCGCGCGCAGGACCCGATCCTGCCCCGGGGCATGGAACTTCCGGATCGCGAGCGTGACGGAGCGATCGAGATCGTAGCCCTCGGCGTGGAAAACAAACCGGACGAGCGTTCCGAAAAGCACGACGACGACCGCGCAGGCGAGAAAGCCGAGGGTCAGGTAGAGCCCGACCGTCCCTTCCCGGGTGAACCGGGCCCTCAGGAACGCGCGGATGCCGGCGAGCGTCATTCCAGCGGGAAGTTGGCGAGGAGGACGTGGTCGCGCACGGTGAGCAGGTGCGTGAACGGGATCGCGCTGCGGAGGCGGAACTCGTCGCGGTCGCGCGTGCGCGTGAGGACGACGAGCTTCTCCCCCCGGTTCCACCGGTACCAGAAGGTCGGCTCCTGCCAGAAGAGGGGGTGGTGCATGTCACGTTCGTAAGCCGGCCGCAGCTCCCCCACCCAGGACGCCATCGGCACCTCGCGGCGCAGCTCCCACGGCAGGCCGTGGAGGAACGTGTGGTACGTGACGAGAGGAATCCCTTCTCGAGCGTAGCGCCGGTACGCCTCGACGAACGCGTGCGCGGTGTGCTCCCGGGTCAACCGGGGCTGCGCGATCGCGACCGCGAAGAAGACCAGGGCGGCTCCGCCCGCGGCGGCGCGGAACCTTCCGCCGGGCGCGCCGGGTGAAACGAGGATCCCGCGCGCGGCGAGCGCCGCGAGCGCCGGAAAAGCCGGGAGGACGTAAGGGATCAGCTTGGAGCGGGAGAGGCTGAAAAAGAGAAAGACCGAGACGGCCCAGACGAGAAAGAAGGCCGCGTCCGGGCGGCCGCGCATCCGCTCGAGCGAAAACGGGCGAAAGAGACGCACGATCCGGCCCGCGAAGAGCGTCCACGGGAGGAAGCCGATCAGGAGCACAGGGATGAAATAGACGACCGTCTCGGAGCGCTTGGCGCCGCCGGTGAATCGGCCGAAATGCTCCCGCACGAAGAAGAAGTCCAGGAACGCCGGGTTGGCCCGTTCCATCGCGACGAACCAGGGTATGGCCAGCGCGACGTAGAGAAGGGCCGCCGGGGAGACGATGGCTTCACGGATGAGCCGGGGACGCCGGATGAGTAGCGCCCAGACGACGAAGACGAGCCCGGGGATGACGACTGCCACGAGCCCTTTCGCCAGCGTCCCCGCCGCGCCCGCCACGGCCGCCGCGGCGAGCCAGCCCTGCCCGCTCTTTCCGTCCTCCCGGCGACGGGCGAACTCCCGGAGCGACAGGAGGCTCGCCGTGGTCGCCGCCGTCAGGAGCGGATCGATCAGGTTCTGCCGCGAGAGGAGAAACGGGAGGAGCGAGGAGAGATAGATCGCCGCGGCCAGGGCTCCTTCCAGCGGATCATCCGCGTCCCCGCGGCGTCTCAGCGCGAAGAGGAGCATAACCGCGACGGCGAGCGTCGAGAGGCGCGAGGTGAGACGGGCGGCATAGGGGTTCTGGCCGAAAACGCGGAAGGCGGCGGCGTTGGCCCAGTAGAGCAGAGGAGGCTTCTCGAAGTAGGGCTGCCGGTTGACGCGCGGCGTGACCCAATCGCCCGTCTCGAGCATCTCGCGCGGAATCTCGGCGTAGCGGGCCTCGTCGGGCTCGAGCAGATGCGAGCCGGGCAGCTCGAAGAAGACGAGCCCCGCGAGGAGCAGAAGCAGCCACGGGATGGCCCGGGATGCTCCGGGCCGCGCGGCTGTTAGCTCTTCCACCGGATCGCGCCGTTGAAGACCCAACGGCGGCGCGGGTTCCAGGTCCCGCCGACGGGCCGGTCGGCCGTCACCTCGAAGCGCAGAACGTCCCGGCGGTAGTCGTAGGGCGCTTCGTCGCGCGCGTGGACGGCCGCGTCCACCGCATAGACCCCGGGCGCGAGATCGAGTGAAGCGATCTCGAGGCCGACCAGCGCGCGGCCCGAGAACTCCGCGGCGTCGAAACCGTCGATCGACGTGTTGGAACCGAACACGGTCTCTCCGCTCACGCGCGAAAGCGCGAAGCCGAACACGAAGTCCTCGAGTGGCTCGGCGGCCTCGACCTCCATCTGGAGCGACATGGACTCGCCCGAGCGGAACCTCCCGGCGGGAGTGCCGCGGGCGTCGAGCGCCCGGGCCCGCGTGACGCGGGCGCGGCCCGAGCCCACGCGCGGCTGCGGCGGCGCGTCCGGAGACGCGGGGGACTCCACGCGCCTTCGCCCCTCCCGCTCAGCGACGGCATCGCGATACCGGGCCACCGTCTCGGCCGCCGGACCGTCGGCCACGAGCTTCCCGCCGTCCAGCCAGAGAGCGCGCCGGCAACGCTCCGCGACGAGCGCCAGGTCGTGGGACACGAAGAGGAGCGTCTTGCCGGCGCGCTCGAACTCGGAGAACTTCTCCAGGCTCCTTCGGGCGAACGCCTCGTCGCCGACGGCGAGGACTTCGTCCACGAGCAGCACGTCCGGGTCGCTGTGCGCGGCGATCGAGAAGCCGAGGCGGACCGCCATGCCCGAGGAGTAGGTCTTGACCGGGGCTTCCAGAAAATCTTCGATCTCCGCGAACCGCACGATCGCTTGGAACCGGTCGGCGATCTCGCGGCGCGACAGGCCCAGCAGAAGCCCGGTGATCAGGACGTTCTCCCGGCCGGAGATCTCGGGGTGGAAGCCCGCGCCGAGCTCCAGCAGCGCGGCGAGCCGCCCGCGCACCGACACTTCTCCCGAGGTCGGCCGGAGAATTCCGGAGAGGAGCTTGAGCAGCGTGGTCTTTCCCGAGCCGTTGGCGCCGACGACGCCCACCGACTCGCCCGGCGCGACCTCGAAGGAGACTCCGGAGAGCGCTGGGACCGCCTCGTCCGCCGAGAGGGCGCGGGCGCCGACGCCGGAGATCAGCGCCGACTTGAGGGTTCCCACGCTCCGTTTGCGCCCGTACCGGCGGTAGAGCTTCGTCGCGTCTCGGACGAAGATGGCCGGGGCGCCGGCGGCTTGCCCCTGCACTTCAGGCCTCCTCGGCGATGGAATCGCGGAGCCGCTCGAAGAGCGCGCTTCCCAGGACCAGCGACAGCGTCGTCACGACGACCATGCCGATCCATTCGACCGCGGGCGGGAAGCGGAAGAAGAAAACCGCATCGTGCAGGGCGGAGAAGAAGGAGACGAAGGGATTGAGCCGCAGCAGCGCGTGGTAGCGCTCCGGCACGGCCTCCAGGGGATAGAGGATCGGCGTCAGGAAGAAGGCGAGCGTCAGGAGGTTCCCGAGGAGGTCGCGCACGTCGCCGAAGTGGACGGAGAGGGAGGAGACCGCGAGCGCGAGACCGTGGACGGCGGCGACGAGCAGCAGCAGGACGACGGGGAACGCGAGGACGGATCCGTTCGGTGCGACCTCGCCGAGAACCGCCGCGGCGGCCGTCGCCGCCGCCAGGACGGGAAGGGCGAGCAGCAGGTGCGCGAAGCGCGCGGAGACGGCGACCGCCGGGAACACCTCGGGGGCGACGGTCGTCTTGCGGAGCAAGGGCGCGTTGGCCCGGAAGGTCTCCGCCGCATCGAGCAGGGCCGACGAGACGAAGCTCCAGACGAGCACGCCGGCGAAGAGAAAGAGCGCATAGGGCCGCACGTCTGCGCGCGGCTGGAACACGATCCGGAAGACCGTCGCGTAGACGAGCAGCAGGAGGAGCGGGTTGAGCAGCGACCAGAAGAAGCCGAGCACGCCGCCGCGGTAGCGGGCGACGAGCTCGCGGCGGGCGAGGGCGAAGACGAGCGGGCGCTGGCGCCAGGTGCGGGCGAGGGGACGGATCAGGGCCGGGAGCGGACGCCCGCTTCGACTGACGGCTGTCGGCACGGCGGAGGCGAATGTATCCGATATCGTGAGTCGAGGTGTCGAAGAGCGCAGAGCCTCCCGAAAAGACGATTTCGACCCTCGGTTCGCGGCGCGAGGAGTCTCCGCGAAGTAACCGAGCGGAGGAGCCTCGCGCCGCGGGAGGCGGAGCGCAGCGAGGCACCAGCCGAGCAAGCAAAGCCGACGTGCTGATCTCCTGTCGTGATCTTCGAAAGGTGTACCCGGGCGCGCAGCCGGTCCTCGCGCTCGACGGCGTGGACATGGACGTCGCGCCGGGGGAGTTCCTGGCGGTCGTCGGTCCTTCGGGGGGCGGCAAGTCCACGCTGCTCCACATCCTCGGAGCCATCGACATCCCGACGTCCGGCGAGGCCGTCGTCGGGGGCCGCGACCTCGCGTCGCTGTCCGAGGCGGAGCGCGTGCTGTACCGGCGCCGCGAGTCCGGCATCGTGTTCCAGTTCTTCAACCTCCTGCCGCACCTGACCATCGAGGAGAACGTCGAGCTGCCGCTCCTTTTCGACGGGGTGGAAGGCGCTCGGGAACGCGCCCGCGAGCTGCTCGAACGCGTCGGGCTGTCGCGGCGCGCCGCGGCGCACCCTTACGAGCTCTCCGGCGGGGAGATGCAGCGCGTCGCGATCGCGCGCGCGCTCGTCGCCGGGGCCCGCCTGCTGCTCGCCGACGAGCCGACGGGTAACCTCGACAGCCGCAACGGCCACGCCGTCCTGGAACTGCTCGACGGCGTGCGCCGCGAGCGCGGCGTCACCGTGGTCCTGGCGACGCATTCCGAAGCGGCGGCCTCCCGGGCGCAACGCGTCCTCAAGCTCCGCGACGGCCGCCTGGCGTGAGCGGCTTTCGAAAGGTCTTCCGCTCGCTCGTCAGCGGCCCGGCCGCGCGGCATCCCCTGCGCATCGTTCTCCCGGCCCTCGGCGTAGCGATCGGCGTCGCCGCCGTCGCGGCCATCCACCACGCCAACCGGAGCGCCACCGAGTCGTTCCGGGACGCGGCCGATGCCGTCTCCGGACGCAGCGACCTCGTCGTGACCGGGGTGCGCGGGGTCCCGCTCGCGGCGCTCGCGCGGCTCTCCTTCCTCTGGGAGTCCGGCTCCTTCGCGCCGGCCGTGACGGGCCCCGCGGTGCTCGCCGGTCGCGGCGAGGTCGTCGAGATCCTCGGCGTGGACTACGGAGGCGACCGGGCGATCCGGCGGATGACCCTCGTTCCGGAAGCCGGCGCGGCGCGGGGAAGGCGGACGACGCTCGGTTCCGTCTTCGTCCCGCGTGGTCTCGCGGGGCGGCTTTCCGTCTCTCCGGGAGACCGTCTCGACGTCATCGCGGGAGGCCGGCCGGTCTCCCTCCCCGTGGGCGCGCTGCTCGAGCTCTCCGGAGTCGCGCGCGCGGCGGGCGGTGACCTTCTCGTGACCGATCTCTTCACGGCCCAGCGGCTCCTCGGCAGCGAAGGCTACGTGGATCGCGTGGACGTCGCGCTCGACCGCCGCAAGGAAGCCGCGGCGATCGCGCGGCGGATCGCGGCCGTCCTCCCAGCCGGTGTCTTCGTCGAGCCGCCCGGTCGGGCGGCGGAGACGGCGAACCGGATGGTCCGGGCGTTCCGATTCAACCTGAACGCGCTGGGGTCGCTGACGCTCCTCGTGGGCGTTTTCCTGATCGCCAACGCCGTGTCCATCTCCGTGCTGCGGCGCCGGCCGGAGATCGCGACGCTCCGCGCGATCGGCGCTTCGCGCGGGACGATCTTCGCGGTGTTCCTCGCCGAAGGGCTCGCGATCGGGCTGCTCGGGACTGTGGCGGGCGAGCTCGGCGGGCGGCTGCTGTCGGGAGCGGCCCTGGAGAGCGTGCGTTCGACCGTGACGGAGGTCTACCTCCCGACGGCGAAGGTGACTCCGGCTTCGTGGACCGGTCCCGCGCTGCTCGCCGGCGCCGTCGGCATCGCCGCGGCGGTCCTCGCGACGATCCTGCCGGCCCTCGAGGCGACGCGCGTCGCCCCGTCACCGGCGTTGCGCGCGGGCTCGGTCGAAGGCGCCCGGCGCCGGCGGCTTCCGGCGCGAGCGGCCGCTGCCGGCGCGGCGCTTCTCCTCGCGGTGGCCGCCGCCGGGGCCCCGCCCGTCCGCGGATTTCCGTTCTATGGCTTCGCGGCCGTTTCCCTCGTCGTCGCCGCGCTCGCGCTGGCCGCGCCGCTCCTCGTCCGGGCCGCGGGTCATCTCGCCGGCCGGCCGCTTGCCTCATCATTCGGGGTCGCCGGCCGGCTCGGGAGCCGGTTCTTTTCGGGGTCGCTCGCGCGCAACGGTCTCGCCGTCGCCGCGCTCGCGATGGCGCTCGCGATGACGCTCGCGATGATCGTGACGGTCGCCTCGATCCGGCAGACCGTACGCGTCTGGGTCGAGACTTCGCTGCGCGCCGACCTCTGGATCAAGGCGCACACCGGCGGAAGGAGCGGCGTCATCGGGGACCTTCCCGAAGAGGTCCTGACCTTTCTTCGCGACACGCCCGGCGTCGCGGGCGTCGATCCCTTCCGCGCACGCGAGGCCCGCGACGCGCGCGGCCGGGCCTTCACGGTCGGGTCCGGCGACTTCGCCGTCCTGTCCCGGCAGGGAGGGCTTTCGCTCGTGGACGGCCGGGACGCGCGGGAGGTCGCCCTCGCGGCGCGCGAACGGGGCGAAGCGCTCGTCTCCGAGCCCTACGCCCGGCGTTTCGGCGCCTGGACGGGCGCCAGGGTGACGCTCTTCACGCCGGCCGGCGCGCGTGCGTTCCGGGTGGCCGGCGTTTACCGCGACTTCTCGAACGACCGCGGGACCGTCGTCCTGGATCGCGCTCTCTACGTCAGCCTCTTCGACGATCGCCGGCTGACGAGCGCCGCCGTGGTGGCCGCTCCGGGAGAGGATCCCGCCGCCCTCCGTCGCCGGATCCTGGCCGCCTCACCGTTCGCGCTGACCGTCACGACCAACCGGGAGCTGCGCGCCCAGGTCCTGGACATCTTCGACCGGACCTTCGCCGTCACGCGCGCCCTGGAGGCGATCGCCGTCGCCGTTGCCGTGCTCGGCATCGCCAACGCCCTGGCCGCATCGGCGATCGAGCGCCGCCGCTCCTTCGCGCTGCTCCGGGCGATCGGCGCGTCCGGCAGTCACATCCGCGGCGCCGTCCTCGTCGAGGGTCTCCTCATTGGGACGAGCGCGGCCGCCGCGGCGATCGTGTGCGGAACGGCGTTCGCCTGGCTGCTGCTCGCCGTGATCAACCCGCAGTCCTTCGGCTGGAGCGTCGTGCTCCACGTCCCGCCCGGGCCGCTCGCCGGCGCGCTCGGTCTCGTCACGGCCGCTTCACTCGCGGCCGCGATCCTGCCCGCGCGTTTCGCCGCCTCGGTGGACCCCGCGGCGGCGCTGGCGGAAGAGTGAAGGCTCGCTTCGGGATAATCGCGGCCGGGATCTTCGCGGGATGCGGCCTGCTCCTCGCCGCGGCGGCGATCGAGTTTCCGCGGGATCACGGCGCGCACCCGGAAGCGGCGGTCGAGTGGTGGTACTACACCGGGCACCTGCGCGAGCGCGCCGGCCGCGAGCACGGTTTCCAGCTCACCTTCTTCCGCGTGCGGGAGATCCACCTGGCGCACTTCGCCTGGACCGACGCGGCCGGGAAGAAGTTCCTCTACGAAGAAAAGATGCACCTCGCCCTGCCCGGCATCGCCTCGGCGGCCGAAGGCCGGCTCGAGGTGAGCAACGAGGACTGGTCGGCGGTCGAAGCCGGCGGCGAGATCCGGCTGCGCGCCTCGGGGCCCGCCGGACGCCTCGAATTGAGGCTGCGGCCGGTGAAGAAACCGATCCTACACGGGGAGGCAGGACTTTCACGAAAGGGCGCCGGCCGGGACGAATACTCCCGCTACGTCTCGATCACGCGCCTCGAGGCCCGCGGGACGCTCTCGGACGGTAAGAGCGCGCGCGACCTCTCCGGAACCGTCTGGTTCGACCACGAGTGGGGACCGGGCGTCCTGCCCGCGGAGGCGGCCGGATGGGACTGGTTCGCGCTGCAGCTCGACGACGGATCCGAGCTGATGCTCTACCGGATGCGGCGGGCAGACGGCGGCGCGACGCCGTTCTCATCCGGCACGTTCGTTCCCCGCGACGGCGCCGCCGTCCCGATCGCCTGGAAGGACGTCCGCCTGGAGAGCACGGGCACTTGGCGGTCTCCGCGGAGCGGCGCCCGCTACCCCTCGGGATGGAAGATCACCGTCGTACCGCTGGATCTCACCGCGACGGTGGATCCCGTCCTGGCGGACCAGGAGCTCCTCACGCCGGAGTCGACGGGGGTCACCTACTGGGAGGGCGCCTGCCGCGTCCGCGGCACGCGCGCCGGCCGTCCGCTCGCCGGGCGCGCGTACGTCGAGCTCACCGGGTACGCCGGACGCGACGTGCCCGGCCTGGCCCTCGCGCCGGGCTACTCGATCTTTTCGGACTGGACGGTGGCCGAATCCGTCTCGGGCTGGCGGGCAGACGACGCAGCGCGCCGGGTCCGGGCCGCCCGGCCGACGTCCTTGGTCTCGAGCGTGAGAAGGAACGTCGCCGCTTCCTTCATGTTTCGGTAGACGTACGGGAACTTCACCGTGAATTCCTGACGCTCCCCCTTGTCGAGATCGCCGAGCTTGATCCCGCCGCTGCCCGCGGCTAGCATCGTCCCGTCCTCGGCGAAGACCGCGACGGCGACGCCGACTTCCTGGTCCTTGCGCGAGTTGTTGTCCACGCGCACGACGGCCTTGGTGCTCGAGTACCGGATCGGGGCAACGGTATCGCCAAGATCGAAACGGATTTCGGAGATGGCGATCTCGTTCCATTCGAAGTCCAGTTTCTGAACGCCCTGCGCCGGCGTCCACTCGAACTTCTTCGTGATGATGTCCGCCGAGAGCGGAAGGCAGAAAGCGAGAATCAGAGCAATTGCCAGGGACAACCGTTTCACCATGCCCACCTCCAAATTTTCAGGGTAGCAGGAAATGGTGAAGTGTCAACAGGTTACCGTCGGCGCGAGGCTCCTCCGCTCGGTTACTTCGCGGAGACTCCTCGCGCCGCGAGCGAGAGTCCCGACCGCCCTAGGTTTCTGGGAACTGGGAGGCGGGGTTGAAGTCGGAGGGACCGGGCGGCTTGCCGCCGCCGCGCGAGAGCCGGCTGTGGCGATAGCCGTAGAGGAAGTAGAAGACGACGCCCGCGACGAGCCAGAGGCCGAAGCGGATCCACGTCGCGACCGGCAGGCTGTGCATCAGGTAGAGGCAGATGCCCACCCCGAGAAGCGGGACGAACGGCACGAACGGCGTGCGGAACGTGCGGGGGCGGTCGGGATCGGTCCGGCGCAGGACGAGGACCGCGATGCATACGAGGACGAACGCGAAGAGTGTCCCGATGTTCGTCAGCTCGACGAAGACGTCGAGGTTCGCGAACGCGGCGAGCAGCGCGACGGCCACGCCGGTCCAGATCGTCGTCACGTGCGGGGTGCGGTAGCGCGGATGGACCGCGGCGAACGCCGGCGGCAGGAGGCCGTCGCGCGCCATCGAGAAGAAGATGCGGGCCTGGCCGAGCTGGAAAACGAGGAGCACGGCCGTCGTCGCGATGACCGCGCCGAAGGCCACGATGCCCGCGGCCCAGTTCATTCCGAGCACGGAGAAGGCCTTGGCGAGCGGCTCGGCCGAGCCCTTGATCTCCGAGAGCGGGAGCATGCCCGTGAGGACGAGGGCGACGAGGACGTAGATGACCGAGCAGATGAGCAGCGACCCGATCATCCCGATCGGCATGTCCTTCTGCGGGTTGCGGCACTCCTCCGCGGCCGTGGAGACCGCATCGAACCCGATGTAGGCGAAGAAGATCAGCGCCGCCCCCACGCCGATCCCCGCCCAGCCGCTCGGGGCGAACGGGATCCAGTTCTCGGGGCGGACGTAGAACGCGCCCACGGCGATGAAGAAGATGAGAATCGCGACCTTGACGACGACCATCGCGGCGTTGAACCGCGAGGACTCCTTGATCCCGATCACGAGAACCCAGGTGACGAGCCCCGTGATCACCACGGCCGGAAGGTTGAAGATGATCGGGATTCCCGCCAGGTGCGGCGCCGAAGCGACGATCTCCGGGCTCCGCAGGGCGGTGCGCAGATCGGTCCGCAGCCAGGCGGGGACGTCGATCCCGAACCCGCGCAGCAGCTCGCAGAAGTAGCCGGACCACGAGACGGCCACGGCCACGTTGCCCATGGCGTACTCGATGATCAGGTCCCACCCGATGATCCACGCGATGAACTCGCCCAGCGTGGCGTAGGAATACGTATACGCGCTCCCCGAGATCGGCACGAGCGCTGCGAACTCGGCGTAGCAGAGGGCGCAGAGCCCGCATCCGAAGGCCGTGATGAGGATCGAGATGACCAGCGCCGGCCCCGCGCCGGTGTGGTTGGCGCCGCCCGCGGCCGCCGTGCCGATGACGGCGAAGATACCGGCGCCGATGATCGCGCCGATGCCCAGCGCGATCAGTTCGATGGGGCCGAGCGTCCGCTTGAGATGGGTGGCGGGGTCTTCCGATTCGGCGAGAAGCGCGTCGAGGGACTTCCGTCGAAACAGCCGGCTCAAGTTGCCGGGAGGATAACAGCAATCCCGCGCCACGCCCGGATCGGCGGCGGCTGCTCGGGCCGCGGCGGATCCTCTTCGGGAGGCGAGGTGGGAGGATCCTCCGCCGGGGGGCGCTCGGGGACCGGATCCACGATCGGCTCCTGCGGCGATCCGGGCTCGCTCGGCTCCTTGACGGGGGTCGCGCGGCCGGGGACTTCGCGGAATCTCACGGCGGAGCCAGTTGCAAGGAGCGGGCCGCGATCATCGGTCAACCGTCAGCGCGCGGCGAGAAGGTCCACGATCTCTCCGAGGGTACGGATCTTTCCGCCGCTGACATCGTGCCGGTCCTGCCGGTCGAGCAGAAGCGCCTGCAACCCCGCGCCGCGCGCCCCTTCGTAATCTTCGCGCAAGGCGTCGCCGACGTGGAGCGCCTCCCCCGGCGCGATCTGGAGCCGGGCGCACGCGCGGCGAAAGATCTCCGCGTCCGGCTTTCCGACCTCTTCGACCGCCGAGACGACGATTGTCTGGAAGCGCCGGGCGAGCCCGAGGTCTTCGAGCAGCGCCGGCAGGCTCGAGTCCCAGTTGGAGACGACGCCGAGGCGGTATCCCCACTTCTCCAGCGCGTCGAGCGTGCGCGTCACGTCGGGATAGATGAACCAGGACCCGGGGTCGCGAAAGTGCGCCGTGACCCGCTGGAAAGCGTCTTCCGACACGACCCCACCGTCCAGCGCCTTTCGGACCCGGCCGACGAAGCTCCGCCAGAAGTCCGACTCCCCTCTGACTCCGCCGTACCGGCCCGGGATCGCCTCGCGATGGACTTCCTCCCAGGAGCGGGTCAGCGCACGGGCGAGATCCTCCTCGGTAAACGCCGCCCCGTCGCGGGCGAGCTCGCGCCCGTAGACGATCTCGACGGGAGGCTCGGGCCGGATGAGCGTGGCGCCCGCGTCGAAGAGGACCGCCCGGATACCCTTCACAAGGGCTCGACCCCGAGGCCCGGCGCGTCGCACGGCCGCAGCATCCCGTCTTCGAGCACGAACCCGCCGCGCACGACGTCGCGCGCGAGGTCGAAGCTGCCGTCCAGGTCGAGGTAGCGAGTCGCCGGGCTCGAGAGCGCGGCGTGAAGCGCTGCGGTGATCGAGATGGCGCTCTCGTCCATGCAGCCCCACATCAGTTCGATGCCGGCCATCTCGGCCAGGGCCGCGATCCGGCGGGCGGAACGGATTCCGCCGCACTTCATCAGTTTGACGTTGAAGATCCCGAAGGGCCGCCGCGGCGCGGTGAAGCGCAGCGCGTCGCGCTCGTCCCGCACCGACTCGTCCCCCGCGATCCGGCGCCGGAGGGTCTCCGGCAGCCCACGGAGCCCGTCTTCCGATCCCCGCGGGACGGGCTGCTCCAGGAACTCGAGGTCGAGATCGGCTGTCCGTTCGAAGAAGGCGGCGGTTTCCTCCGGCGTGTAGCCGCAATTGGCGTCCGCCCGGATGCGCACCGACCCGCCGACTCTCTCGCGCAGCCGCGCGAGACGGTCCAGGTCCTCCGCGAGCGACAAGCCGAGCTTGACCTTCAGCACGCGGAACCCCCGCGCCGTGTACTCCTCCGCCTCGGCCAGGGCCTCCGGAGCCGGCTTGATCCCGATCGTGACGGAGGTCGGCAGGTCGTCCACCGCCCGACCGAGCAGGCGGACGAGGGGCACTTCGAGGTGCCGGGCCAGCAGGTCGTGCAGCGCCATGTCCACGGCGGCGCGGGCCGCCGGCGCGGAGGGATACCGGCGCTCCAGAGAACGAGAAAGCGGCTCCAGGTCCCGGAGGTCCTGGCCGCGAAGCCAGCCCAGGCTCTCCGCCGAGAGAGCCGCGGCGCATTCCTCCGAGGTCTCCCCGGTCACGCCGGGATCGGGGGCGGCCGCGCCGAAGCCGGCGTGCAGGGCCGTGCGCAGGACGACGACGAAGTTCTCCACGGACTCGACGCGGCGCGACGCGATCGTGTAGGAGCGCGAGAGGCCGAGCGTCTCGAGCCGGCTTTCCGCCGAGAGGATCCTCATCGTCCGCCGTCGCGCAGGAACCCGGCGATCGACGGGAGGAGCCCTCCGACCCCCTCTTCCAGAGGGCGGACGACGGGTATCCCGAGGCGTCCGGCGAGCTCGTCGCGCGCGCGCTCGGATTCCGGTGACGCCAGCCCTTCCGTGTTCAACGCGACGCCCACCGTGCGGGCGCCGAGCAGTCGAATCAAGGCAATTTCCTCCTCGAGGGGCGGGATCGCGCAGCCGATTTCCTCCAGCCCTTCGAAATACGGCCGCCCGGCCGCGTGCTGCAGCACGACGCCTCGGGCCCCCGCCGAGAGGATGAGCTCCGAGCCGCAAGGGCCGGAGGGATTGCGCAGCGACGACTGCCCCTCGATCAGGATCAGGTCGGGCTGCATCTCGCGCGCGCAGGACACGACGGCATGCTCCAGCTCGCCGCTGACGAAGTCGTTGGGAAGCGCATCGAGCAAGATCCCGTACGGCGCGCCTTGCATCCATCCGGTCTGGCCCGTAGAGATCCACTCGGTGCGGATCCCCGCCTCGTTCGCGGCCTGCGCAAGGAGCCGGGTCGTGGTGCGTTTGCCCACGGCGCAGTCCGTCCCGAGGACGGCGATCCGCGGCACCGGGATCTCCAGCGCCTCGCCGGTCCAGAAGCGCAGCTTCTCCGTCGGCTGTGGCTTGCGGATGTCGAGGATCTGCAAACCTCGGCGCCGCGCCTCCTCCGCGATCTCCGGGTCCTCGGAGGCGGCCTGGTGGAGGCCGTTGACGATCGTCAGACCGGCGCGGACCGCCTCGAGCAGAGCGGCCCGCAGTTCCTCGGTGAACCGGCCCCCGGACGTCGCGACGCCCACGACGGCGAAGTACGGCCGCTCGGCGGCCTTCTCCACAGCGTCCGGGATGCTCGCAAAGACCGGGATCCCCCGGAGTTGCCCGTCGAGGAGCTCCCCGGCATCGCGGCCGGCGCACGTGGAATCCACGACCCCAACGACGCGGTAACGGTCGCTCCCGCGCACGAGCCCATGCGCGGTCTTGCCGTAGGGCGTCCGAAACCGGCCTTCGCACAGGACGACGGCCGCGGCATCGACGGGCTGTCTCAACGGACTTGGCCGCTGGCGGGATGGTAGGGGCGCTCTCGCGGAAGGACGTGCATGAGGACGCTCGAGGCGCCGAGCGAAGGCGCGCCGGCCGCCGCGCGCGCCTTGCGGGCATCGTAGATCACCAGGACGCTCTCCCCGAGGACCGTCCACCAGCCTTGCGGCGAGACTTCGGCGGCGGTCGATTCGTCGATGCCGATTCCGACCAGCCGGGTTTCTCGAGCACGAGGCTGACCAGCCGGTTGTGCCGGCGACGCCGGACGAAGTGCTGGTCCACGATGACGTCGTCGAGCAGCCCCAGACGCCGGGAGGTCACGATGTTTCCGCGCTCGATCGTGATGAAACCGACGTCGGGATCCGAGGGGGCCGGGAGCCGCCCGGACGCCGCTCCTCCCGGTGATCATGACCTCGGACATGACGGCGGCTCCCGCGGAAGATCCGCCGATGACGGCCCCTTCCCGGTAGCGCCTCCGGATCGCTTCTTCCAGGGGGGTCCCGCCGATCGCCGCGGTCAGGCGCGACTGGTCCCCGCCGCCGAACCAGACCCCCGTGACGCCCTCGAGGCGAGAGGCCGTTTCCGGCCTTTCCGCCTCCTCGCGACGGAACACCAGCCGTTCGGCGCGGGCGCCCATCTTCCGGAAATCTCCGGCCAGCTCGATACCGGCCTGCTCCGACTGACTCGCCATCGGGAAGAGCGCGATCCGCGCGCGTCCGGATCCTCCGGCGAGCTCGACGAAGCGCCGGAGCACCTCCGGAGGGATCGGTCCTCCGCCCACGATGAGGAGGTGGCCTTTCCGGACGTCGGCTTGTTCCGGCGCCGCGGTGACGCTCCGGCAGTGCGCCAGGAGGAGCGCCAGCGGAACGCACGCGATCATCCGTGCGACCGTTCGCCGCAGTCTCATCCAAGAAAGTGTATCGGTGAAAAGAAACTCGAGAGGTGCGCGAAACAAAAAGAACGCGGGATAAGACCGCGGCGGCCGACAAATCACGTTACGTCACACGAGGTGTGCATGCGGACGTCCGGTTGGCGATTCGCAAAATGCGTGTCCCTGTCCTTCGAGGACAGCGACGGCAACGAATCGGCTCTCGTCCCGTCGGCCCAGCCCGGCCGGTTTCTCCTCGAGGGGGCGCCATCGCCGGTCTACGTGGACTTCCGCGCTGAAGGGGCGGTCCGGGAGCTGCGCCTGACGTATCCCGACGAGCCACCGATCCTGTTCGACTCGATACGCGCGGCTTCTCCGGGCGCCTCGCGGCTGGCCGCCTACCGCGGCCCTTACGTCAACGAGGAGCTCGGCGTGGTCTACGAAATCGTCTGGGAGGGGTCCCGCTTGTTGCTGCGGAGACCCGGCCACTCGCCGTCCGAGCTCACCGCCCGGTTCGAGGACGCCTTCTCCGACCGCGACATCGGGGTCATCCGTTTCGCGCGGGCCGCGTCCGGCGAGATCTGCGGCTTCACCGTGCGATACGGCGCGCAGTCTCTGGAGTTCGCGAAGCTGCCTTAGGCCCGCGGGGACGATCCGGCTATGCCAGCCCGTTCTCCCGCAGGATTCCGTCGAGGGCGCGGTTGAGCGCGGTCAAGCAGCGGTCGGCCGATGCGAGCGCCTTCTCCCGCTCTTCGCCGTTCTCGGCCACGCGGCCCAGAGCCTCGCGCTCCACCTGGCGGTGCCACACGTCCGCCTCTTCGTGGAGGGTGAAGAACCGCACGGCCTCGGAGTCGGCGATCCCGTAGAAGGACGCGAGGCCTTCCCGCTTGGTCTTCGAGATCTCCGGGATCTGCGACTCGTAGGCGTAGAGCGCCGCAAGCCCCTCCGGCACGGTGCCCGTCGCGGTCGAGCGGCGGAACTCGGCGATCGCGTCGGCGATCTCGGGCGTCCGCGGCGAGCTCGAGAGATCGGATTCCGTCGCGCCGACGGACGCCGCGAACCGCCGCCACAGGAAGGGATGGTTCTTCTCGCCGCGCTCCTCCTCGATCAGGTTCTCGAGCAGCTCCTGACGCAGCGCCGCGTCGTCGCAATGCGAGTGGACGCCGGAGACGTACGTCGGAAAGGCGGCGACGTGGGGGTAATAGGAGATCGCGTACTCGCGGATGTGCTCCTTCGTCAGCTTCCCCTCGCTCCAGAGGCAGTAGAAGCGGTGCTTGAGAAGGTGCTTCTCGGCGACGAGGGCATCGAGCTTCGTCAGGAACTCTTCACGCGTCATGATCTTCTCCTTCTACCGCCTGTTCGACCCGCCACCCACTACCTTACCTCAGGGCATCACCTGGCCGCCGTCGATGACGAGGGCCTGTCCGGTGACCGATTGTGCTTCATCCGACGCGAGGTAGGCCGCCAGGCCGGCCACTTCCTCGGGATCCAGGACCCGTCCGAGGGCCGCCATCCGCGCCGCCTTGTCGTGCGCCTGCTCCTCCGAGATCTTCGCCCGATGGGCGATCCGGCGGATCCCGTCGCGGCCCATCTCCGTTTCCACCCAGCCCGGGCAGATCGCGTTGACCGTGATCTGCCGCGGGGCGAGCTCCAGCGCGAGGGTCCGGGTCAGCCCGATGACCCCGTGCTTCGACGCGGAATAGGCCGCCTGCCCCGCGACCCCGAAGCGGCCGAGGACGGAGGACATGTTGATGACTCGCCCGCCTTGCGGCAGGAACGGGGCCGCCTCGCGCGTCACGCGGAAGACCGCGGTCAGGTTGGTCGCGATGATCGCGTTCCAGCGCGAGTCTTCCGATCCGTCGAGCGGCGTGGGGCCCCCGAGGCCGGCGTTGTTGACGAGGATGTCGATGCGGCCCCAGCGCGCGACGATCGACGCGATCGCGTTGGAGACGGACACCGGAATGGTCACGTCGCAGCTGATGGCGACGGCATCGTCTCCGCGCTCCGTCAGCTGCGACGCGATGCGCTCGGACGCCGCCTCGTCCCGGGCGGCCAGCGCGACGCGGGCGCCCTCCTCGGCGAAACGGCGCGCGATCGCTTCCCCGATGCCGCGCGACGCTCCGGTGATGAACGCGACCTTCCCGGCGAGGCGACGACTCTGTCGCTTCTCCAGCGACGCGGTGTCCTCTTTCCGCCGCCGCGGGGAGGTGTCGTCCATCGGATCCCGGCTCACGGCGGGTCAGCGCACGGTGGGTGTCGAGGGCTCCGCGTCGCCGCGGTCGCGCGCGATCGGCGCGAGCTCGGGGGGGAGCGGGAAGTGGACGTCCTCCTCGACCGTGCGAAGCGCCCGCACGTCCGTAGCGCCCCGCTCTCCGAGCCAGCGCACGATCTCCTCCACCAGGAAGTCCGGCGCCGAGGCGCCGGAGGTCACCCCGACGGTTTCCACGCCGGCGATCCAGGCGGGATCCACCTCGGAGGCGTCGTCCACGAGGTAGGCGCGGGCCCCCGCCGATTGCGCCTCCTCGACGAGCCGGTTGGAGTTGGAGGAGTTCTTCGAGCCGACCACGAGGATGACGGGCGCCTCCCGGGCGAGCGCGCGGACGGCGACCTGGCGGTTCTGCGTCGCGTAACAGATGTCGTCCCGGGCGGCCGTCTGGAGGAGCGGAAACCGGCGCTTGAGGGCTTCCAGGATCGGGCGCGTGTCCTCCATGGACAGCGTCGTCTGCGTGATGACGGCGACGCGCGCGGGATCCGAAACGACGACGGTCTCGGCGTCCCGCACGCTGGAGACGAGCGTCATGCGCGAAGCCGCTTCCCCCATCGTGCCCTCGACCTCCTCGTGGCCGGGATGCCCGATGAGGATGATCTGGTAGCCGAGTCTGGCGAACCGGACCGCTTCGAGGTGGACTTTGGTGACGAGCGGGCAGGTCGCGTCGATGACGCGGAGCCCCCGGCGCGCCGCCTCCTCACGGACCTGCGGGGCGACGCCGTGGGCGGAGAAAACGACGCGTCCGCCGTCGGGGACCTCGTCGAGCTCCTGAACGAATCGGACACCGCGGCGCTCGAAGCCGCGCACCACGTGGAGGTTGTGCACGATCTCGCGGCGCACGTAGAGGGGCCCGTCGTAGGCCTCGAGCGCGAGGTCTACGATGTCGATCGCGCGCACGACTCCCGCGCAAAAGCCGCGCGGAGCGGCGAGAAGGACCGTGCGGAGGGTCGCGGCCGGGGCCTTGCTCACGGACTGCATCGGGACGGCGATTCTAACGCCCGGCGGCCTCCCTCCGCCCGTCAGGGGCGGGGAGAGGGCGCGGCCCTCCGGAGATCGCGGCGGTAGAGCGCCCATTCCAGCTCGCACGTGTCGCAGAACCGCCGCCCATCCGACTGCTCCCGCGTGCATCCCTCGTTGGCGTTGGCGCAAGTCCGTTGCTCTTCCTCGTGTCTCTTCATGTCCGGCGTCTCCTTTCCCGGGCCGGCTGCGCGCCGACCAGATAACCGAGCAGTTCCCGCTCGCAGCGGTCGCGGTAGGCGGCGAAGCTCCCTTCCGGGTCTTTTTCCGTCAGCCACTGCATCATCAGGCCGTCGAAAATCGCGCGCAGCGTCGAGGCGGCTTCGCGGGCGTCGCGGAGGAGGAACACCCCCCGGCGCATCCCCTCTTCGACGATGCCCCGATCGATCTCCCGGCACCCCCCGTAGAAGCGCTCCCCGATCTCCCGGAAGCTTTCGCGGCGGGCGGCCAGCCCGCAGAAGTCCACGTACGCCCGGAAAAACGCGCGGTTCTTCGAGGGCGAAGGGAAGATCAGCGCAACGAGAGCGCGGAGCTTTTCCACCGGATCCTCGACCGCGCCGACCGCCTCCCGCATCCGCGCGTGGATCGAATCGATCAACCAGCCGAAGAGCTCGCGGAAGAGGTCTTCCTTCGAGTCGAAGTAGTAGAGCGTGACGCCCTTGGAGACGCCGGCCCGTTGCGCGATGTCCTCCAGCCGGACCTCGGAGAAGCCCTTCTCCGAGACTTCGCGGAAGGCGGCCTTCAGCAAAGCGAGCCGGCGCTCGGCTTCATGGGCGAGAGGGGTTCGGGGCACGACAGGACCTTAACTGACCGGTCGGTCAAAATCAAAGGATGGCGACGGTTCCCAGCCGGGCGTTTAGACTGCGACTTGTGCGGGTGAACGTCCTTTATTTCGCGTCGTTTCGCGACGCCGCCGGGAGGGAGCGGGAATCCCGGGAAGTGCCCGATGGCAGCTCCGTGGCGGATCTCTGGAGAGCCCTTCAGGGGGAGATCCCTTACCTCCGCGCTTTCACTCACATACCGCCCCCGGCGGTCAACCGAGCGCACGTGGACGCCGCGACGAGGCTGGCCGATGGCGACGAGGTCGCGTTCCTCCCCCCCGTTGCAGGCGGCTAGCTCCGCTTCATGTACTTGACGTCCGAAGCCATCGACGTGAATGCCCTGCTGCGGGACGTCCGCTCCTCAGAGGGCGCCCTCTGTCTCTTTCTCGGCGTCGTTCGCGACGAAAACGCCGGTCGGGAGACGGTCGAGATCCTCTACGAGGCGTACGGGCCGATGGCCGAGGAAGAGCTTTCGCGCATCGCCGCGGAGATCTGCCGGGAGTGGCCCGGGTCCCGCTTGCGCATCCGTCACCGGACCGGCCGGGTGCGCGTCGGCGAGCCCTCCGTCGCGATCGCGGCGACGGCCCCCCACCGCGCGGATGCCTTCGCAGCTTGCCGTGCGGCGATCGACCGCATCAAGACGCGCGTCCCGATTTGGAAGAAGGAGTTCCACCCGGACGGAAGCTCGGACTGGGTCGACCCCACGGCTCTGGTACCATTCGCCGTTTCAGGCCAGGAGGATTCATGAGTACTCCCGTGAAAACCCGCGACTGGACGAGCCCGGAGCTCGAGACCCCCGTCATCCAGTACCGCGCCGAGAACGGCATCGCCGTCATCGAGATGGACGACCCACCCGCCAACACTTACACCTACGCCATGATGCGGCAGCTCGACGACGCCGTGCTCCGCGCGCGGTTCGACGACTCCGTCCACGTCATCGTCCTGCGCGGCCGCGGGGACCGGTTCTTTTCCGCCGGCGCGAACATCGGGATGTTGAACGCCGTGACGCCCGGCTTCAAGTACTTCTTCTGCCTGCACGCCAACGAGACGCTCCTGCGACTGGAGCACACGCCCAAGCTCGTGATCGCCGCCTTGAACGGCCACACGGTCGGGGGCGGCCTCGAGATCGCAATGGCCGCCGACATCCGGATCGCCCGCAAGGACTCCGGGAAGGTCGGTCTGCCGGAGGTGACGCTGGGCGTCCTGCCGGGAACGGGCGGCACGACGCGCCTGGCCAAGATGATCGGCAAGTCGAAAGCGATCGAGCTGATGATCACAGGCAACACCTTCTCTTTCGAGGAAGCCCACGACATGGGGATCGTCAACCAGGTCATCGACGCGACCGCCGAGGAGTGGTGGGAGCAGGTGATGGATTACGCGCGTCAGTTCGTGCCGCCCAACAAGGCGGCGAAGGCCGTCGGGCGCATCAAGCGCTCGGTCCAGACGGGATGGGACCTGCCGCTCGAGTCGGCGCTCGCCGTCGAGCGGGAGCTCCAGCAGCTCCTCTTCCAGAGCGACGACGCCAAGGAAGGCATCGCCGCGAACCAGGAGAAGCGTGTGCCGAGGTTCAAGGGCAACTGACGACTTCGGCTCCCCCCACCGTGGCGACTCAGACGGCGCCGGCTGTGAACCTGCGGACCGACCTCTTCATCGGAGGGGAGTTCGTTCCCTCGGCCTCCGGCAAGCGCTTCGCGACGAGCAACCCGGCGACCGGCGAGACGCTCGCCGACATCGCGGAGGCCGGGCGCGAGGACCTCGACCGGGCGGTGGACGCCGCGCGCCGGGCCTTCGAGACCGGCCCGTGGGCCGACATGAAGCCCCGCGACCGGGGCCGCATCCTGAGAAACGCCGCCGATATGCTGCGGTCGCGCGCCGACGCGCTCGGGCGCGTCGAGACGCTCGACAACGGCAAGCCGATCTTCGAGTCCGCGAAGATCGACATGCCGGCCGCGGCGGAGTGTCTCTCCTATTTCGGGGAGTACGCGGACAAGCTCTATGGCGACACCTACCCGGGCCGGCCCGACGCCTTCCTCGTGACCCTGCGCGAGCCGGTCGGCGTCGTCGGGGCGATCACGCCGTGGAACTTCCCGCTGCTCCAGGCGATGTGGAAGATCGCGCCCGCGCTGGCGCTCGGCAACACCCTGGTGCTCAAGCCGGCGTCCGTGACGCCGCTGACGGCTCTCCTGTTCGCGGAGCTGCTCGCCGAAGCGGGACTGCCTCCAGGAGTTTTCAACGTCATCCCCGGTCCCGGCGCTCTGGTGGGCGCCGCGATGGCCGAGCACCCGGGCATCGACAAGATCTCCTTCACCGGCGAGACGGAGACGGGCAAAGCGATCCTCCGGGCCGCGGCCGGCACGGTCAAGCGGGTCTCGATGGAGCTCGGCGGCAAGTCGCCCAACGTGGTCTTCGCCGACGCCGACCTCGACGCGGCGGCCAAAGGCGCCATCAACGGGATCTTCTACGGCAAGGGCGAGCTCTGCTCGGCCGGGTCGCGGCTGCTCGTGGAGGCTTCCATCCACGACGAGCTCGTGGAACGCGTCGTCGAGCGGGCCAGGAAGATGGCCCCCGGCGACCCGCTGCATCCCAAAACGCGCCTCGGGGCGCTCGTCTCCGAAAAGCAACGAGAGAACGTCGAACGGTACGTCGAGGCCGGGGTGCGCGAGGGAGCCCGCCTGCTCGCCGGAGGCCACCGGGCCGCCGTGGATGGGAAGGGCGCCTTCTTCGAGGCCACGGTCTTCGACGGCGTCACCCCGCAGATGACGATCGCGCGCGAGGAGATCTTCGGCCCCGTCCTCGCCACGATGACCTTCCGGGACGAGGAGGAGGCCGTCGCCGTCGGCAACTCGACGATCTACGGCCTGGCCGCCGCCGTCTGGTCGCGCGACATCAAGAAAGCCCTCCGCACCGCCAAGCGGCTCAAGGCCGGGACCGTCTGGATCAACGCCTACAACCTCTACGACCCGGGCCTGCCCTTCGGCGGCTACAAGGAGTCGGGGTTCGGACGCGAGCGCGGCCACTACGCGCTGGAGGAGTACACCCAGGTCAAGAGCATCTGGGTGGACCTGACGTAACTCACTGACGTCAGGTGATTGTTAGCTGAACCCAGGGATCCGCTGCGAAGTGAGCCGAGCAGATCAGAGCATCTCGTTCGAGTCGCTCGTCCTCTGCGACGACATACGCCATGAGAACAATGGGAAGCTACTTTTTGTCGGTGTCTATTCGGACCTGGTCCAGGTGGCAAAGCTTCCGCTCCAGATGCGCTCTCTTGGGCTCGCGGTCAAAGCGAAAGTCTTCTCGACAGGCAAAATGAGCTTCTCCGTTTCAGTAGCCGATCCCAACGGAAACCCGTTGATGGACGCGAATGGCGAGCTGAACTACGAGGGGGAGATTGGCCACGAGATCTGGCTGCCGATCGTGGTGGGGCCGGCGCTCCTTCCGACAGAAGGGGTTTATACGGTTCGAATCGCGCTCGGCGACAACGCACCGGTTCACGAGAAGTTCTTCGTGAGGAAAGCGCAGGCCACTCCGGAAGTCCGCGTCAGCGCAAGCGGTCCGAATTAGGAATCCGGTGCGAACCACGCTTACGTCTCACGGGCCGGCTTGAGGATAAAGTCGAAGCGTCCGGTGGGAAGCGCCGATCCTTCTTTCGCCGGCCGGATGATTCGCCGCGGGTCGTTGGAGTCGCACGCGCTCCCGCAGGGGTCGTTCGCCCCGAGCTTGGGGTCCCCCGCGAAGTAGAGCTGCGTCGTGATCGGCTCGTGCTCGGGGCTCGAGACCGTGAAGTGGATGTGCGCCGGCCGGAGATCGCCTCCCATTTGGTAACGGCCCGGCCGGACCGTCTCGAGCTCGTACTCTCCCTTCGCGTTGGTCAGGATCTGGCCGCGGAGTCGGAAATCCTCCCCGCGGCCGTGGTACTCGCCCGAAGCGTCCGCCTGCCAGACGTCCACGAGCGCGCCCGCGAGCGGCGTCTTGCAGTCGGCCCCGAAGACGCGTCCCTGGATGCGCAGCCGCTCGCCCGGCTCGTTCGCCGCCGCGATGACGGTCCGGCGGGGCGCGCCGGCGATGTGGAACGGGCCCTTGTTGTCGCGGCGCGTCGGCTCGCACGCGGCGTCGGGCGCCGCGGACGCGGGCGCCGCCAGGAGCGCGACCGCCCCCGGAAGGATCGTGCCCAGCCGCAGCCACGTCCGGCGATCGAGATGCTGTGTCATCGCGTATCCTCCCTGCGCCAGCGCGAGTCTACGCAACTTTCCGCCGGAGGCGCTCATGTTCGACCCGAGGACTCTCTCCGAACGCTCGATCATCGTCACCGGGGGCGGCAGCGGGCTCGGACTCGCCATGGCGAAGGCCTTTGCCGCGCACGGCGCCCGCGTGACGATCGCGGGACGCACGGCGGACAAGCTCGCCGCCGCCGTCGAGGAGATCCGGAGCGGGGCGCGCGAGGGAGGCGAAGTCGCTTCGGTCCCGGCCGACGTACGGGACCCCGAGCAGGTCGAGCGGCTCGTCGCGGCCGCGGCGGAGCGCTTCGGCCGGGTGGACGGCCTGGTCAACAACGCGGCGGGCAACTTCCTCGTCACCTCCGAGGACCTCTCGCCCAACGGGTTCGACGCCGTCGTCCGCACCGTCCTCCACGGCTCGGTCTACTGCACGCTCGCCGTCGGACGGCATCTCCTGGCGCGCCAGGCGCCCGGCGCGATCGTCTCGATCGTGACGACCTACGCCTGGACCGGGACGGCTTTCGCGCTCCACTCCGCGTGCGCCAAGGCCGGGGTCCTCGCGATGACCCGGTCGCTCGCCGTGGAGTGGGGGCACGCCGGAATCCGTCTCAACGCGATCGCTCCGGGCCCGATCCCGACGGAGGGGGCCTTCTCGCGACTTATGGCGGGAGGCGAAGCGCAGCGCAACGCGCTCGGCCGGATCCCGCTCGCGCGGTTCGGGACGAAAGAGGAGATCGCCAACCTCGCGATCTTCCTGCTCTCGGACCTCTGTCCTTACCAGACCGGGGACTGCGTCACGATGGACGGCGGCGAGTGGATCGCCGGGGCCGGAGAGTTCTCGGACTACCGCAAGGTCCCGCGGGAGCAGTTCCGAAGCATGCTCTCTTCGATGCGGCCGAAGAAGGGCTAGCCGGTCACACCCGACAGGTCGCCAGGCCCCGCTTCTCCAGGTAGCGCTGGTGGTAGTCCTCCGCGCGATAAAAAGGCGCCGCGGGGACGATCTGTGTCGCGATCGGCTTGCGGTAGCGGCCGCTCTGATCCAGGGCGGCCTTCGATGCGAGAGCGACTGCCTGCTGTTCCGGCGTGTGGAAGAAGACGACCGACCGGTACTGCTCTCCGACGTCCGGGCCCTGCCGGTTGACCTGCGTCGGGTCGTGGTTCTCCCAGAAAACCTTCAGGAGGTCGTCGTACGAGACCGCGGACGGGTCGTATTCGACCTCCACGGCTTCCGCGTGGCCTGTCCGGCCCGAGCAGACGTCCTTGTAGGTCGGGTTCTCCGTATGGCCGCCCGAATATCCGACCACGGCGACCTGCACGCCGGGGACGTTGCGGAACGCGACCTCGACCCCCCAGAAGCAGCCTGCACCGAACGTCGCCTTGGCCATCGAAACCTCCTTCTGAGAGGTTATACGCGTTCAAGGCGCTTCCCGATTCCCGCGCCGAGCATCGAATCCAATGCCTCCGACGGCCATAGAATCCCCGCGCTCACGCGATCTGCGACATCCCTTTCTCATCGTGGACCTCTTTTCGAGGTCCGAGCGTAACCGATCGCTCAGGCTTCGCTCAGGAGCTGGTCCACGAGCTGCATCATCCGGCGATGCCAGGGGCCCATGGGTGTTGCCTTCAGCGCCCGGAGGATCGCCAGCCGCGCATCCACGGACCGGTCGCTTCCCTCGAGAGGGTCCCCGCGATTTGCGGCGAAGAACTGGTCCAGCTCGACGCACTGGTAGCAGACCCCGGTCTGGGTCACCAGAGCGCACGTTGTCCCATACCGAACGGAAAGCTTCGCGCGCGCCGACTGGACCCAGGACTTCGCCTGCCCGAAGGTCGCTTCCAGCATGTCAGCCACCTCCCCGTTGGTGAAGTCGTAAACCTCCTTGAGCAGGAGCGCTGCGGCCTCTTCGGGCTGGAGGTTGCGCGACGTGCAGGAGAAACACACGGCCAGGTGCTCCCGAGCGATCGCTTTCGTCTCGGGCGACTCCCGCAGGCGCCACGACTCCGCCATAAAGGCGCGGTCGGCCTCGGCCCGCTCGCGGGTTTCCGTCAGAACGGTTTCTCGCCAGGTCGAGTGCCGCCGCAGGTGGTCGATACCCAGGTTGGAGACGACGCGGAAGAGCCATGCGCGCATGGCGCGAGGCTCCTCGGGAGTTCCAGCCGTCTCGAGCATGCGCAGAGCGGCGTCCTGCACGATCTCCTCGGCCACGTCCCCGCGCACTACGAGACGGCTCGCGTACGTCACGAGCTCGTCGCGCGAGGCTTCCCAAACGGCCGTCAGGCGTTCGCGGCGTTGGAGGTCGAGAGCCGTCACCTACCGACCCTCCCCGACGGCCGGCCGCAGCGGGGCAGTGGATCCCGCGGCCCTGCCTGGCCAGCGCCGCAGGATGGCGCGCGCGATCTCACCCGGCGCATCCTCCTGGATGAAGTGCGCGGCGTGATCGAGCAATACCGTCTCGTGGTTCGGAAACTCCCTCTCGAAGCGCTCCCGCTCCCGCCGGCGCAGCGCGAAGTCGCGTGTACCCCAGACGATGAGCGCCGGGACGTGGCGCAGCCGGGTCAGTCCCGACTCGACCTCGATGAGAAATTGACGTGCTGCGATCAGCTCCCCGGGAAAGACGTGCGTGGCTTCGCGGGCGGTGCCCGTTGCAAAGGGGCCGCGGTAGGCGTCCATCTCCACCCGGGAGAGCCTCGCCCTGTGCAGGCCGAGCGGGATCATCCAGTTCACGAAGGCATTGAACCACCGGATCGCCCATCCGCCGACCGGCCCCCCCAGGAGCCGCGCAAACCGCTCGAAATGCGGATCGCCATCCAGAGGCCAGCCCCACGTGTTGCCGATGACGAAACCCTCGAAGCGCGCCGGGTCCCGCGAGGCAGCGTGGAGCATGATCGGCCCGCCCCAGTCCTGCCCGAAAGCGATCACGCCACGCAGGTCGAGTCTCTGGATGAAGGCGCCGACGGCATCCGCCTGGCTCGCGGCCCGGAAGTCGTAGCCGGGACGCGCCCGCGAAAGGCCGAACCCCGGATAGTCGGGAGCCACGCAGCGGAAGCGGCTTCGGAGGCCGATGATCAGGTGGCGATAGAGGAACGACCAGGTGGGGTTGCCATGCAGGAGCAGCAGGGTCGGGCCCTCCCCCTCGTCCACGTAGTGCATCCGGTGTCCGAGAAGGTCCATGTAACGGCTCTCGAACGGGTAGAGGCTCTGAGGAACCCAGTCCGGGCGGACTCGTCTCGCATCGTCTCCGCACATGGCGCGCCCTCCCTTCCGCTAAGACGGTTGAGGGCCGGAAAACGGATGGACACGGAGAGAGGCCCCTTCGAGCCGTTCAGTCCAGCCGGACGAAGAGATGGGGGTAATCGACCGTGACCCGAGAGTCCGCAAAAAGTTGCAGCTCAGGATGCCGTCGAGCTTCGCTCCGACGGCGTCGCCGGCCAGCCGAAGGCGGCATCGGTTAACACGATCCGCAGCGAAGGGCCCGCCGAGCGGCGCCCCCTCAGTCGGCATCGCCGACGCGCGGGGTGACGAGGGTGTTCGGCGTCTCGACCGGCTCGCGGCTGGCGAAAGCGTCCCCGAGCAGCTGCCCGAGCTCCCGCTTGTGGACAGCGGCCGAGCCGGTCGCCGGCGACGCGGAGGGTGTCCGCCCGGCGTATCGGAGGCTCGAGCTCGCGGGGAGGAGCTCTTCGAACCGCTCGCGAACGAAGTTCCACCCGCCCATGTTCCGCGGCTCTTCCTGCGCCCAGACGGCGTCGCGCAGACCGCGGTAGTCGGCCAGCATCTTTCGGAGGATCTCCGCGGGGAACGGATAGAGCTGCTCCAGCCGCACGATCGCGGTGTCCGAAAGGTTGCGCTCGTCGCGGGCCGCGTGCAGGTCGTAATAGACCTTGCCGCTGCAGAACACGATCCGCGCGACGCTCCCCTTTCCGGAAACCGCGGGATCGTCGAGCACCGGCTGGAAGCCGCCGCTGGTCAGCTCCTCGAGGCGCGAGAACGAAGCGGGCAGCCGCAGAAGGCTCTTGGGCGTGAAGAGGACCAGGGGCTTAGCCCGCCCCTGCCGCATCTGGCGCCGGATGAGGTGGAAGTACTGAGCGGGGGTCGTCACGTTGCAGACCTGGATGTTGTCCTCCGCGCAGAGCTGCAGGTAACGCTCGATGCGGGCGCTCGAGTGCTCCGGGCCCTGCCCTTCGTACCCGTGCGGGAGGAGGAGGGAGAGCCGGGACGCTTCCCGCCACTTGTCCTCCGCCGACGTGACGAACTGGTCGATTATCACCTGGGCGCCGTTGGCGAAATCCCCGTACTGCGCCTCCCAGAGGACGAGGGTGTCCGGCGATTCGACGCTGTAGCCGTACTCGAAGCCGAGCACGCTCTCTTCCGAGAGGGGGCTGTCGAACACGTAGACGGGCGCCTGGGCCGGATCGATCTGCGCGTGCGGCGTCCAGGTCTGTCCCGTCGTCGCGTCGTGGTACACGATGTGCCGCTGGGAGAACGTTCCACGGCTCGTGTCCTGTCCGGTCAGCCGCACCGGCGTCCCCTCGATGAGCAGCGTCCCGAACGCGAGCCCTTCCGCCGTCGCCCAGTCGAGAGGCACGGCGCCCTCCGCCATCCGGGCGCGCCGCGCGAGCTGGCTGACGATCTTGGGATTGAGGTGAAAGCCGGGCGGAAGGGTCGTGATCGTGTGCCCGATTCGGGCCAGCACCTCGGCGGCGACGCCGGTCTCGATGGCCTCCACAACGCCGGTCTCCGGCGCGGGCGCCCCAGCCGGCGCCTCCTTCTGCCGCTCCTTGCGCCGCGCGGCGATCTCTTTCGCGGCGGCATGGGCCTGCTCGTAGAGCGCCCGCTGCCGCTCCTCCATCTCCGTGACCTCCGCTTCCGTCAGGACGCCTTCGCGCACCAGCCGGCGCGCATAGAGCGTGCGGACGCCCGGATGCTCCTGGATGCGCTTGTACATGAGCGGCTGGGTGTAGCTCGGCTCGTCGCCTTCGTTGTGGCCGTGGCGGCGAAATCCGATCAGGTCGATGACGAGGTCCTTGTGGAACTCGTGGCGGTAGTCGAGCGCGATCTGGAGGACGCGGTACGCCGCTTCCGGGTCGTCCCCGTTGACGTGGAAGATCGGGACCTGATTGATCTTGGCGACGTCCGTGGAATAGACGGAGGACCGGCCCGACGTCGGCGCCGTCGTGAAACCGATCTGGTTGTTCACCACGACATGCAGCGTACCGCCCGTCCGGAAGCCGCGGAGCTGAGCCAGGTTGAAGACCTCGGCGACCATTCCCTGCCCCGCGAACGCCGCGTCGCCGTGGAGCAGGACCGGCATGATCTTCTTCCACGCCTCGGGGCCGCGCCCGAGGCGGTCCTGCTTGGCGCGGACCTTTCCTTCCACGACCGGATCGACCGCCTCGAGGTGCGACGGGTTGGAAGGGACGCTGATCTCGATCTCCCGCCCGGCCGCGGTCGGACGGCTGCCCCGCGCCCCCTGGTGGTATTTCACGTCCCCTTCGTCGGCGGGAAAGTCCGGGTGCACGGTTCCCTCGAAACCTGCGAAGATCCGCTCCGTCGAGTTGCCGACGACGTTAGCGAGGATGTTGAGCCGGCCCCGGTGCGTCAGGCCGAGCGTCACCTCGCGGACCTCGCGGGCCGCCGCGCCTTCGAGGAGCTGATCGAGCAGCGCGATCGCCGTCTCGCAGCCTTCGATGGAGTACCGGCGCTGGCCGAGGTACTTCGTGCCGAGGAACCTCTCGAACGTCTCGGCGGCGATGAGCTTGGCCAGGATCTGCTTGCGGACTTCGGGGGCCAGGGGCTGCGGGACGGCCCCTACGCGCCGCCGGATCCACTCCTTTTCCTCCGGGCTGGAGATGAACCGGTACTCGATGCCGACCTTGCCGCAGTAGGCCCTCCGCAGGATCGCGATGATCTCGCGCAGCGGCAGCTGCTCGGCCCCTCCCAGGCCGCCGGTCCAGAAGGGGCGGTCGAGGTCCCAGATCGTCAGGCCGTAGGTCTCCAGGTCCAGCTCGGGATGGTGGGGGACGGCCTTGAGGCGCAGGGGATCGATGTCGGCGATGAGGTGTCCCCGCACGCGATAGGCGTTGATGAGCTCGAGGACCCGCGCCTGCTTCTCGATCTCTTCCGTCCGCGTGTCGCCGAAGAGCGCGGGCTTCTTGTCCACCGACCAGCGCAGGGGTTGGTGCGGGATGGCAAGGTCGGAAAAGACCGTCTCATAGAACTCGTGCTGCCCCAGGAGCAGCTCTTCGATGTAGCCGAGGAAGGCCCCGGACTCGGCGCCCTGGATGATGCGGTGGTCGTAGGTCGAGGTGAACGTCACGACCTTGCTCACGGCCAGGCGCGAGAGGGTCTCCGGAGCCATCGCGGCGAACTCCGCGGGATAGTCGATCGCGCCCGTGGCGACGATGAGGCCCTGGCCGGCCATGAGGCGCGGCACGGAGGCCGTGGTCCCCAGCGTCCCCGGGTTCGTCAGCGAGACGGTCGTCCCTTCGAGCTCGGCGAGCTGCAGCTTTCCGCGGCGCGCGCGCTGGACGACGTCCTCCGTCGCGGAGGCGAACTCCGAGAAGCGCATCCGCTCGACGCCCTTGACGTTGGGGACGAGCAGCAGCCGGTTTCCGTCCGGACGCTCGACGTCGACCGCCAGGCCCAGCGCGATCGTTTCGCGGCGCAGGCGCGCGGGCTGACCTTCCGTATCGTCGTAGGCGTCGTTCAGGCGCGGGAACTTCTTGAGAGCGGTGACGACGGCCCACGCGACGAGATGCGTGAACGAGATCTTCGGCTGGTCGGTGACCGCGCGGTAGTCGTTGACGAGCCGGCGGTTCTCGTCGAGCAGCTTGATGGCGACGACGCGCTGGGAAGTGGCCGTCGGGACGCCGAGGCTCTTCTCCATGTTCTCGGCGATCCGCAAGGGCGCGCCGCGCAGGCTCTCCCGCGCGGCGTCCGGGGCGCCCGCCGACGGCGGCGCCGTCGTCAGGGGAGGCTCGGGACGAGGCGGGTCCGGCTCGCCGATCCGGTTCCGGAAGAACTCGCGCCACTCTTCGTCCACCGAGGCCGGATCGGCGCGGTAGCGGGCGAGGAGGTCGGAGACGTAGAGGGCATTGTCGCCGAATTCCGCGGCGAGCTCCTCGGCGAGGTCGATTCCCGGTGTCGGCGTTCGCTCCGTCGCCATGCGCGGCGATTTTATGGCAGCGGCGCCGCCGGGCTCGAAGCCGGCGACGCGCGACTCTGCTGGTAGGATCGCGCCGCGCCCATGCTTCCCCGACTCCTTTCCGCGCGGGGACCGCTGTTCATGTCCCTCGTCGCGGGCGCCGGGCTGGCCCTCCTCCTGGCGGCCACCGCTCCGGCCGCGCTCCCGGCGGAAGTCCGCAGGACGGCCGAGGAGCTGCGTGACCGGGCCCTCGGAGGGACGCGCGCGGCCGAGTGGGTGCGCGCCCTCACGGACACGGCCGGCCACCGGATGCCCGGCTCCCGTGGAGACCGCATCGCGGTCGATTGGGCGGCCGCTACCCTGCGGGCCCAGGGTTTCTCCAACGTCCGGGCGGAGAAGGTCACCGTGAAGGTCTGGCGCCGCGGGATCGAGACCGGAGAGGTCACGGCGCCCCACCGCCACGAGCTCGTTCTGACCGCGCTCGGCGGAAGCGTTCCGACGCCGGAAGGGGGCCTGGAGGCGGAGATCCTCGAGCTGCCCGACCTCGAAGCCCTCGACGGCGTGGGAGACAAGGCGCGCGGAAAGATCGTCTTCTTCAACAAGCGCATGGAACGCCGCTCCGACGGCGCTGGCTACGTGAAGGCTGTGGACGTCCGAAGCCGGGGGCCGTCCCGGGCGGCCAGGCACGGCGCCGTGGGAGTTCTGATCCGATCGATCGGCACCGATGACAACCGCCTCCCGCACACCGGCGGTACGAGCTACGAAGCCGAGGCGCGGAAGATCCCCGCCGCCGCCCTTTCCGCGCCCGATGCGGACCTGCTCGAGCGGCTCGGAGGCGAAGGAAAGCCGGTCCGCGTCCGCTTCGAGCTGACGTGCGGGGACGCGCCGCCGGGCGAGTCCGCCAACGTCATCGGCGAGATCCGCGGGCGCGACGCGCCGCGGGAGATCGTCCTGCTCGGCGCGCACCTGGACTCCTGGGACATGGGGACCGGAGCGCTGGATGACGGCGCCGGCTGCGGCATCGTCATCGAGGCCGCGCGCCTCATCGGCCAGCTGCCGCGACCGCCGCGGCGGACGGTCCGGGTCGTGCTCTTCGCCAACGAGGAGCATGGCCTCGACGGGGGCAAGGCGTACCGGAAGGACCATGCGGGTGAGCTGGCGCAGCACGTCGCGGCGCTCGAAGCGGACTCCGGGACCGGAGCGCCTCTGGGAATGAGCTGGAACGCCGGGGATGCGTCCGAAGCGGTCGTCCGGGAGATCGCGACGCTGCTCGAGCCGGTCGGCGTCTCGACACTGGAGCCGGACAGCTCCGGCGGCGCCGACATCTATGCTCTCAAGCAGGACGGCGTGCCGCTCTTCTCTTTTGAGCAGGACATGCTGCGCTACTTCGACCTCCACCACACGGACAACGACACCTTCGACAAGATCGAGCCGCGCTCGCTGGACCGGATGGTCGCCGCGGTCGCGGCCCTCGCGTAC
>JBHENW010000162.1:0-4988 GCA_046261875.1 Thermoanaerobaculia bacterium
TGGCCTCGGAGATGTCCTCCACGATGTCCTGATCCCGCAGCCAGCGGACGACCTGCGCCCGGCGCACGCCGCGGCCTTTGCCGTGGATCACGCGCACTTCGCGGAGGCCGCGCTCCGCGGCTTCGCGAAGGTACTCGCCGAGGGCGGAGAGCACATCCTCCGGGCGGAAGGAGTGGAGGTCGAAGGAATCCTGAATCGGAAGCCGGCGCACGAGGGCGAATTTCCGCTAGCCGCGCTCTCCCAGATTCACGCGCAGTCCGCCGAGTCGCTCTTCCCCGCGCGCCTGCGAGACGGCCTGGAGCTCCTGGCCGCAGACGCACGCCACGGGAAACACGCCGCCCGGCCCGAGGGCCCCCGCCGGGACCTCGAAGAGTCGTCCGTCGTTGACCGAGCGGTCGGAGGACCACCGCCGCACGGATCCGGAGACCCGGTCCGGGTGGATGCTGTAGTTCACGGCGACCTGGCAGCCGCACTTCGGGCAGTCGGTCCAGTAATAATCCATCCGATCCTCTTTCAGCTCGGCTTGTCGCCCGTCGTGACGCGGCGCATCGACCCGGTCGCCGCGCGCCGCATCGCCGTGTCCGTGGCCCCCCGCATCTCCTTGTGGGCCTTCTTGCGCTCATACATGACGCGGTCGGCGCTCTCGATGGCGAAGTCGAAGGGGAGACGCGAGGAGTACGGCGTGACGCCGACCGACGCGGCGAGGAAGCGGCGGTAGGCCTTCGTCAGGTTCGGGGACTGCCGGATCTCTTCGATCTTCGCCGGCAGCATGTAGAAGCGCTTCTTGGCGAGCTCCTCGTCCATGCCGGGAAGGATGACGAGGAACTCGTCGCCGCCCCATCGGATCAGGTAGTCGTCGCCGCGGATGAGCTTCTTGATCGCGGCTGCCACGGTCCAGATCGCCTTGTCACCCTCTTCGTGTCCCTCCTGGTCGTTGATCGTCTTCAAGCCATCCACGTCGATCAGCACGATCGAGCCGCCGTTTTCCGTGCGCGCGAGGGTCGGCCGGATCTCCTCCAGGAAAAACCGGTTGTACGTCTCGGTCAGCGGATCGATCTGCACCCGGCGGCGGGAGCGCTGTGTGTCATCCAAAGCGCGTGCGTGGATCAGGGAGAGACGGGACTCCAGGTCCTCCATCCCCCAAACGATCAGGCCAAGCCCGAAGAACATCTGGAGAAAGAGGTCGTAGAAGCCGGTGAACGCGAGGAAAGGAAACGCCTGATCCCCGCGCACGGCGGAGATTCCGAAGAAGACCGTGTAAACGACCTGCGTCAGGGTCGTGAGCGCCGCCAGGCCCTGCGCGAACGACTTGCCGAGGCCGAGACCGCGGCTCCGGTGAACGAGGACCGTGATGGCGAGCCAGCCGAACGCGAGCATGGCCATGTGGACGGAGTAGAAGAGCGAGCCCTGTCCGGTCAGGTACGAGACCCCGGCGGCCACGGGCAGACCGAGCACGAGGGCGAGGACGAGCGGTTTGGCGGGGCGGACCTCCCGGCTCATCCGCAGCACCGCGACGATCAGGAGAACCAGGAAGAGTTGTTTGAAGTATTGATACGGGACGTTCTCGTAGGGGAGTACGACGTCGAAGGACATCAGCAGCGACGCGAGCGACAGGAAGAGAAAGACCCAGGCATAGCCCGCCGCCTTCAGGGCGGGGTGGCGGTCGCCCCGCGAGAGGTGGAGCAGCACGGAGGCGAGCAGCGCGGCGCCTACCGTCTGCGCGAGCAGGCCGAGGACCGACAGTTCCACCGGGCTACCTCGGGAGGTTCAGCGGCCCCCCGGCACGCCGGTGCGGGGGCTGGAGAGGTCTCTGGAAATACATGGTTTGGATCCGAACAAGATTACACCTGTCGGGTCGCATTCGGGGGCGGGAAGCCCTCGCCGCGGCGGACGCCCCGCGGAAGCGGCGGCTAACGCAGGTCGATGCGTGCTCCGAGACGGCGCAGAGTCTCGCCCGGCCCGGTTCCTTCACACCGGGCTTTGCTCGGTTCCCCCCGGGACGGCCACGCTGGACAGCGCACGGGCACGCGAAGCACCGCGTGCGGCCCCCGCAGGTCGAGAGCCCACGAAGGTGCCTGCTCGCGCTCCGGAACGAGCAGCACGTCGAGGCCGGCCGGCGCCCGGTCCAAGTCCACGGCGAAGGACTGGCGGTCCACCTGGATCCGGTCGAGCGCTCCGGGGGCGGCGGCGATCGTGACGGTCTGCCGCGCCTCGGTGGACCACGTTCCCGGAAGTCCGTTGGCGGTGAGCTCCGCGGCGGCGTTGGGGTAGACACGGAAGGCGCCCTTCTGGATGCGCGAGACGGGAGCGTACAGTCCGTCGAGCCGCTCCGACAAACCGCGCACGACGATCTCGTACGGCACGTCCCCGGCCAGCCGCACGGCGACCTCGACGGGCTCGCCCGGACCGTCCACCCGAAGCAGCGTGGACCCTTCCGGGCCCGGAGAGGACGAGCGCACCGGGAGCTCGATCTCCGCGCCGCCGTCGTAGAACCGGAGCGAGAAGGCGCCGTCGGAGAGGTCGGCGTGGACGGAGAGCCGCGGAAGCTGTCGCAGCGGAGTCAAATCGAACCGTTCGAAGAGGGCTTCGATCGCCGCCTGCGGGTAGAAGAGCGCGTCGTACCAGTCCGGAATCGAGACGCCGGCGATCTCTCCGCGGGACTCGACGAGCTCGAGGTGAAACCCGGCGAACCGGAAGACCTGCGTCTCCTTGTGTTCCCCGCGGGAAGTCACGCGCGTCCTCTCCCGGAGGTAGCGGGCCGGGGTGTCCGCCGCGTCGCGCTCGAACCGCGTCGTCCACTCGCTCCGCGCCTCGCAGGAGGAAAGGGGTCCGGCGGGGGACCGGATCGGCAAGGCCTGGAGCTTCCCGGAGCGCATCCTCCAGAAACTGCGGCAGACCTGAGACGGCGACGACGCCGTGACTTCCAGGAGCGCCCCCGCGCTGCCGAGCTCCCCGGCCGTCACGCTCACGGCGGCCTGGCCGTCGGAGGGGGCGGGAGCGGCGGCGCTCGCGACGCGCCTGCCGCGGGCGTCGCGGACCAGGACCCGCACCCGCACGCGGACTTTCTCCGCCTCGACCGTTTCGAGTCTTCCGTCGCCGTCGAGATCCACCGACAGGGCCGTCCGAGGCGCGGGCGCCGCGGCCACGAGGAGGACCGCGAGGAAGCCCGCCGCCGCCGAGCGTCTCGTCAGGGGGTTTCGGTCTTCCGCACCGCGGCCTCCGCGGCCTGGAAGCCGATACGGGTGTGGGTCCGGTCGCAGAAGGGCTTGGTCACCGAGGCCCCGCAGCGGCAGAGCGAGACGCTCCGCCCCTCTTCGATCACGATCTCGTTGCCCTCGGGGTCGGTGATCTTCGCCGGCCCCGTCAGGCGGTAAGGTCCGTTGGGAATCACTCGAATCGTCGTTTCGGCCATGGCTTCGCGCGGCGGCGTCCATTGTACGCTCCGGCGGTGCGCGCCTTCGAAAAAGCCCCCCCGGACGTCCAGGACATCCTGAGCAAGCCGATCCGCGAGCTCGGCTTGAAGCTCGAGGGGTCGCCGATCGAACGCTTCGTGCAGAAGCTCTACCGGGAGCTCGAGCGCAAGGGGCTGCGCAAATTCCGGCCGATCTGCTACCTCACCGACGAATGGGGCTGCCCCTCGGGCGAGCCCGTCATCGGTATCCCGTTCTATCTGGCCAACCCGAAGCTCGCCCGGCTCGAAAAGGAGATGAACGATCTCGAGGACGAGCACGAGATCAGGATGTACCTCCGGCACGAAGCCGGGCACGCGTTCAATTACGCCTACGAGCTCTACAAAACACGCGAATGGCGCGACCTCTTCGGCCCCTTCCGGCGTCCGTACCGGGAGGATTACAAACCCGTCCCCTTCTCGCGCGGATACGTGCGGCACATCGAAGGGTGGTACGCGCAGAAGCACCCGGACGAGGACTTCGCCGAGACGTTCGCCGTGTGGCTGACGCCGCGGTCGAACTGGCGGAGGAAGTACCGCGGCTGGGGAGCGCTCGCGAAGCTGCGCTACGTGGACCGGATGGCGCGCAGGTACCGCGACGTGGATCCGATGCGCCCGCAGGGACACACCGACGTCACGGTGGAAGAGATGGAGACGACGGTCGCGGACTTCTACCAGAAGATGCTCGAGCTCGAGCCGGCGCCCGAGGGACTGGCCCTCGAAACCGACCTCGAAGACATCTTCGTGTCGCGCCGGCGCAAGAAGGGAATTCGCCCGGCCGCCGACCTCGTGAGGGAAAATCGCAAAACGATCATCGACAAGGTGGCATACTGGACGGGCGTACAACGCCCTCTCGTCAAGAAACTGGTGGAGTCGATCCAGACGCGCGCCGCCGAGCTGAAGCTCAACGCCGATATCCGGTGCGAGCGGGAGCACCTGACGGAGCTCACCGCGTACGCCACCGCTCTGGCGATGAGCTATCTCGCCCGCGCGAAATCCGCTCCATCTTGAGGCAGCCCGGCTAGTGGCTTCCACGAAGCTCAAGGTCACGATCCTCTGGGAGCAGTGGGAGGAGAACGAGCCGGATCCTCCGCCGGAGAAGCCGGGCGCCAAGAAGCCGCGCAAGAAGAAGAAGCCAAAAGAGGACCGGGAGGAGATCTTCGACGCCCTCGTCAAGCTGGGCCACGAGCCGGCGTACCAGCTCATCGACGGACGAAACCAGTCCCTCCTCTCCGTGGCTCGCTGCGATTCCGACCTCGTCTTCAATCTGACCGAGTCGTACGCGGGCGACGACACCAAGGACATGAACCTCGCGGCGTACCTCGACCTGCTCGGCTGCGCCTACACCGGAGCCGGTCCCCACGCGCTCTACCTGGCGCAGGACAAGGCCCTGGCCAAGAAGATCTTCGCCTTTCACGGCATCAAGACGCCGTACTTCGCGACGTCGTACCGGGGAAAGCTCGACCATTCACACGACATCAGCTTCCCGCTCATCGTGAAGCCGACGTCGGAAGACGGGTCGATCGGAATCGACAAGAGC
>JBHENW010000163.1:0-13782 GCA_046261875.1 Thermoanaerobaculia bacterium
AATCCTTGCCGCCCGCGGGATCCGGGCGACCTTCTTCTTCACGTTCGGGCCGGACCGGTCGGGGGTCGCCGTGGCACGGATCTTCAAGAGGCCAGGCTTTCTCGCGAGGATGGTCCGGAGCCGGGCGGCCTCAACTCGGTCATCCGGATGCTCAAGAAGCGAGCCTTCGGCTACCGCAGCTTCGAGAACTTCCGGACCGCCGTCCTGTTCCACTGCGGCGGCCTATCCCTCTATCCGACTCGCCCGATTCCCGGATGAACCCCCTTTCTTCGCCGTCTCGGACCTGGAAAGGTCTCTTCGTTTCTACGTCGACGGCCTCGGGTTCCGGATGACGAGAAGATGGGTGGACGAGGCAAGCTCCGCTGGTGCTGGCTCGAGCTGGGGCAAGCGGCCATCATGCAGGAATTCCGTCGGGAAGGGCACGCCCCCTGGGTCCCCCCGGGAAAAGTCGGCGAGGGCGTCTCGATCTGCTTCATCTGCGAGGACGCGCTCGCCTTCTATCGCCAGGTTGAGATCGCGCGCGATCGACGCGGGCCGGCCCTTCGTCGGAAACGGGATGTGGGTGACCTCGCTCCGGGATCCCGACGGTTACCGGCTCGACTTCGAAAGCCTGACCGACGCGCCGGAGGAGACGCAGCTCGCCGAGCACGAACTGAGAGGGCTCGATCCGTGAGAGCGTTCTGCGGATGCTGGCGGGCACCCTTTTCGCCCTCCCCCTGCGCGGGGAGCTGCCCCCGTCCGCCTACAGGGAGCAACAGGCGCGCGCCCCCGAGCACCTCGAGATCCAGGTCCTCTCGGTCACGCCTCGCGCAACCGAAGAGCCGGGGGGGTTCGGAGCGCGGTGCGCGCGGAGGCGAAGGTGGAGCGCGTCCACCGTTCGGCTTCCGGGCTCCGGGTCGGCAGCGTGATCCGCATCCGCTACGAGCATGTCCGGCACAAGGAACCGATGGCCGGCCCGAGCGAGGTGCCGGCCCTGCGGCGCGGAGAACGGCCGCCTGCCTTTCTTTCGAGGGACCCGGAATCGGCAGAGTACCGTCCCGCGGCGGGGGGATACAGCTTCCGCGTGGTGAGCTGACGCCTACTGGAGCGGAAGGCGGCCGGCGAAGCCCTCTTCGTATCCGTGGAAGTACTCGAGCGAGGTCTCCGGATACTTCCAGCAGTAGTACCCGGCTCCGGAATCGAAGTCCACCAGCCAGAGCCCTTTGATCTCCGCGCCGAGCGACAGGACCTCCTTGGCCCAGTCGCGTACGACGACCTGGCGCTGCTCTTCCGCTCCGATCGCGTCGCCGAGGCGGGCGTAACGGAACACGGCGTCGGAGGTGAGCTCCTTGACCCGCGGAAGCACCGTGCGCGCTTCGTCCAGCGTGAAGACTTTCTTCTCCGCCGGGCGCACCAGCTCGGCGCCCCCGGAGGGAAGGGACTGCTCCCGCAGGACGCCGATGAGCTTCTCCACGGCTTCGACGTCCTCGCCAGTCGCCGACGTCACGTACTCCTCCAGCGCGGCGAGCGCTTCCTGAGGCCGTCCCGCCTTGAGCAGGACGAGGCCGCGCTCGCGCAGAAAGCCTTTCTCCTCGGGATCGAGCATCTCGGCGAGCTCGAGGGCGGCCAGAGAGTCGGCGTAGCGGTTGCGCCGCTCGTAGGAGCGGCGCAGGTTGAAGAGCATCCGCGTCAGGATCGAGCGCGGCGCGTCGGGAAGGAAGGCTTCCTCGGGCAGCTCCACGGCGGAGCCGAAGAGGGAGCTGACGCGCTGCGCGAGCGAATCCGAGTCGGTCAGGATTCCTCCGTCGAACGGATCGAGGAACTGGTCCTCCGGAAGGTCCGGTCCGCCGACGACGAAGTGCCCGGGCAGCCCGACCCCCAGCAGGCGCAGGCCGGAGCGCAGGGCGACCTCGACGGTGACGACCGAGAGCGTGATCGGGAGGCCGCGCCGGGTCGCGAGCACCCGGGCGACGGACGAGTTGGATGGATCGTCATAGCTCTCCGTGTCCCCCCGCAGGCCTTCCTCCTCGAAGAGCACCGTCCGCAAGGCCGTCAGGCGGTCCCCGCCGCCTGCCGACGCCCGGCGGACGCGGGCGGCGAGCTCCTCGACCTTTTTCCTCGCGGCGTTCAGGTCCTCGGCGGGGTCGATCAGCTCGGCGACGAAGAGCGCGCCTTCGAAGACGTCGTGCGCGCCGCCCCGGGCGAAAGCGCGGAACCGTTCCCGAAGGTCGTCCCCCCCCGCCAGCGTCAAGCCTCCCGGCGCGCGATGGCGACCCCGTCGCGCAGGGGAACGATCACGCTGCGGAAATCGGACCGCCCGAAGAGCCGCCGGTTGAACTCCCGGATCCCTTCCGTCGCCCGGTCGTTCTGACCGGGATCGACGACTTTTCCGGACCAGAGCACGTTGTCGGCCAGGAGATATCCGCCCGGCCGGACCCGCGGGGCGGCCGCGGCCAGGGCCCGCGGGTAGTCGTGCTTGTCGATGTCCACGAAGATGACGTCGAAGTCGCCTTCGGAGGCCTCCAGCGCCGCCACCGCTTCCCCGACCCGCATTTCGACGCGATCCGTCAGGTTCAACCGCTCGAGATACCCCGCGGCTTCCCGGGCGTTCTCCGCGCTGCCGTCCGTGTAGAAGACCACCCCGCCGGGTCCGACGGCGCGGGCGAAGGAAACGGTCGAATAGCCGATGGCGCTCCCGAGCTCGAAGACGCGCTGCGCCCCGATGGAGGAAGCGAGCATCCCGAGCAGGGCCGCGACGGCGGGTCCGACGATCGGGATGCCGCGGCGTTCGGCTTCGTGCTCCATCTCCCGGAGCACGGCGTCGCGGGGAGGGATCAGGTCGAGGACGTACCGGTCGAGCTCGGGAGACACCAGCGGAACCACGGAGCTCCTATTCTATGAACGCGCCGGGAGGAGCGCTTCCGCACGGTTCTTATAATCCGGGCGTGCCTCTTCCGCCCTCCCGTCTCTCCCGGCTGCTCGAGGCATTTCCGGCGGACGAGCTGTCACGGCTCGTGGAGACCCGGAGGGACCTGCACCGGTTCCCCGAGCTGGCCTTCGAGGAGCGCCGGACGGCGGGGCGCGCCGCGGACCGGCTGCGGGTGGCCGGCCTCTCCCCGCGGGAAGGGGTCGGCCGGACGGGCGTGACGGCCGACCACGGGACCGGAAGGACGCGGCTGCTCCTCCGGGCCGACATGGACGGCCTCCCGCTCGAGGAAGCCACGGGAGCGCCTTACGCCTCGGAGAACGGCGGCCGCATGCACGCGTGCGGGCACGACGGTCACGTCGCGATCGGCCTGCAGGCCGCCGACCGGCTCGTCCGGGCGCCGGCGGCGGCGCCAGTCCGCTTCCTCTTTCAGCCGGCCGAGGAAGGCGCGGGCGGCGCCCAGGAATGCGTGCGCGACGGCGTGCTCGAGGGGGTCCAAGCGGCTTTCGGCCTGCACCTCTGGAACCAGATGCCGCTCGGCAAGGTCGGCGTCAACCGCGGAGCCCTGATGGCGGCGGTGGACGATTTCACGATCGACGTGGAGAGCCGCGGGGGACACGGCGCGGCGCCGCACGAGACCGCCGACCCCATCCTCGCCGCCGCGCGGATCGTCGAAGCGCTCCAGAGCCTCGTGGCCCGCGAGATCTCACCCCTGGACTCCGCCGTCGTCACCGTCGGGAGCATCCACGGCGGCAGCGCCTTCAACATCATCCCGAGCTCGGTGCGCTTGACCGGCACGGCCCGGTCCTTCACGGAGGCCACGGGCCGCGCCCTTCCCGAGAAGATGGAGCGGATCGTGTCCGGCACCGCGGCGGCCTCGGGCGTACGCGCCCGACTCGATTACCGCCGGGTCAACCGCGCGACCGTGAACGACCCCGGGATGGCGGAGATCGTGATCGCAGTCGCCCGAGAGCTGCTCGGCGAGGAGAACGTCGAGACGGACACCCGGACGCTGGGCGGGGAAGACATGTCCGTGTATCTCGACCAGGTGCCCGGCTGCTTCTTCTTCGTGGGTTCCGCGCCCGACGGTGAGCATCGCCCGCATCATTCGCCCGTCTTCGACATCGACGAACGGGCGCTCGCCGTGGGAACCGCCCTGCTCGAGGCTGTCGCTCGGGAAGCGGCCTCGCAGCTCTGAGACGGCGCACCGCTTCCCGTGGCGCTGCTCACGCTTCTCTTTCTCGGCGCGTATCTCGCCGCCGTCCTCGCCATCGGCTTCTTCTGGCGCCGCCGGGCGGGACGCGACGAGGCGTCGTACTTCGCGGCCGACCGCTCCCTGACGACGTTCTGGGGCTTCGTGGGGCTCGCCTCGCTAACGACCGGGGGGTCCACGACGATCGCCCTCGCGGCCTTCGTCTACACCCACGGGCTCGCGGGGATCTGGCTGGATCTGGCCGGGGCACTCGGGCTCCTGTTACTCGGCCTCTTTCTCGCCGCCCGGATCCGAAGGGAAGGGGCCATCACGCTGCCGGAGATCATCGGCCGCTATTACGGGCGGATCGCGAGGCGCGCGGCGGCGCTTCTCGTCCTCGCGTCGGAGATCGCCTGGTTCGCGCTGCTCGTGACGGCGACCCAGCTCGTGCTCACCTCCGCGCTCGGCGTCTCGGCGCTGCCGGCGATCGTGGGGGCGACCGCGGTGTTCGTGGCTTACACCTCTCTGGGCGGCCACTTCGCGGTCGTCCGCACGGACCTTCTCCAGTACGGGTTGATGGTCGTCGGCATCCTCGGCGTCGCGCTCGTCTCCGCGCTGACGGGTTCCGGGGGGCTCGACGGCCTGCCGCCGGAAGCCTGGAGATTCCCGACGGCGCCGACACTCGGGGCCGGTGACGTCGCGGCGCTGCTCGTGCTCGTCGGCCTGCCGCACCTGATCGGCAGCGACATCACCTTGAAGCTCCTCTCCTGCCGCGACGAAGGGACGGCCCGCCGCGCGGCCCTCCTGGCCGCCGTCTCCAAGGTCGCTTTCGGGGGCGCCGTCGCCGCGATCGCGCTCGCCGCGCGCAAAGCGCTCGCTCCCCTGGACCCTGAACGGGCGCTGCCGGAAGCGATCCTGGCTTTCGCGCCTCCCGCCCTCGCGGCGCTCGTCGTCGTGTCGCTCGTCGCGACCATGCAGACCTCGGCCGACACCGTGCTGCTCTCGGCGGCCGCGGTGACGGTGCGGGACCTCGCACCCCCGGGCAGACCGGACGCGGCGATCCGAACGGCGCGCCTGCTCGCCCCGATCTACGGCGCCCTGGGTCTCCTCGTGGCGCTGGCGCTCGATCGGAAAATCGTGGACGTGCTCAAGCTCGGGTACTCGATCTTCGCGGCGGGCCTCATTCTGCCGGTCCTTTTCGCTCTGCTTCCCGGGCGGTTCCGGCCGCAGCCGGCCGGAGCGATCGCGGCCATGATCGGCGGTGGGACGGTCGCGGCGATCGGACGCTTCCTTCCCGAGATCGTCCGGGGGCGGGACCCGGTGCTCGCGGGGACCGCGGTCAACCTCGCCCTGCTGCTCGCGTCATTTCTCCTCCCGAGGCGGCCGGAACCGGGCCGGCGGGAGGCGGCGGTCTGAGCCCTCCGAAGCCATCCGGCGAATCCTCCGGAACGCATCCGGAGTTCCTGAAGCAGGGGGGCCCCCACCTCGGGATGGCTCCGCCGCGCGGGGCCGAAGGGCCGCGCCCGGGGATGTTCGCGTCGCTTTCCCACCGCGACTTCCGCCGCTACTGGATCGGGCTCTTCTTCTCCAACGTCGGAAGCTGGATGCAGACCGTCGCCCAGGGCTGGCTCGTGCTCCGGCTCTCCCACTCGGCATTCCTGCTCGGCGCCATCGCCTTCGCCGGGTCCATACCGAGCCTGCTCCTCGCGCCGGTCGCGGGGGTCATCGCCGACCGGGGAGACCGGCGCCGCATCCTCATCAGCACCCAGATCGTGCTCGCCACCGGAGCGCTCGTGCTCGCGGCCGCGACGGGCTTCGGTTTCGTGACCGTGCCGTTGATTGCCGCGGTCGCCCTCTCCAACGGCATCGCCAATGCCCTGACGACCCCCTCGCACCAGTCGCTTTTCCTCGATCTCGTCGGCCGACGGGACCTCATGAACGCGATCGCGCTCAACTCGATGCAGTTCAACCTCTCGCGCATCGTCGGGCCGGCGCTCGCCGGCTTCACGATCGCCTCGCTGGGGGAGACGGCCTGCTTTCTCGTCAACGCGGTCTCCTACGTCGGGATCCTCGTTCCGCTCGCCACGCTCGCCCCGCTCCCGGCCGCGGCCCACGCGCGCTCACGCGGCGCGTGGGTGGAGCTGCGAGCCGGCCTGCGCTTCGCGCAACGGGACGCGCTGCTCCCGTCGCTGCTCGTGATGTGCGCGGCCATGGCCATCTTCGGCACGCCGGCGGTCACTCTGGCACCCGTCCTGGCGCGTGAGCTGCTCGGCGTGGGACCCGAGGGGCTCGGCGGGATGCTGTCGGCCGTCGGGATCGGCGCGGTCGTGACGGCTCTCGCCCTCGCGTCGCGGGGCGACTTCCCGCACAAAGGGCGCGCCGTCGTCGTCGCGGCGGTGGCCTTCGCCGTCTCACTCGCCGCCCTGGCGGCGTCGCGGTGGTACGTCCTGTCGCTCGCCGCGCTGGCGCTCCTCGGCGCCGCGATGATGTCGAGCTCCTCGCTGATCAATACGCTGATGCAGAAGCGGGCGCCCGACCGGATGCGCGGCCGCGTGATCGCGCTCTACGTGCTCGCGTGGCTCGGCCTCGTTCCCTTCGGGAATCTCCTCGCCGGCGCCGTCGCCGAGCGATACGGGGCGGCCATGTCGCTCTGGGCGGGCGCCGCCGGAATCGCGATGACGACGCTGCTCGTTCAGCTGCTCCGGCCGGTCCGCGCGAGCGCGGCCTGATGCGCCGGCCGCCGCGGCCGCTGCTATGATTCCCGGTCCGCGATGAGACGGCTCTTCGCCTGCGCTCTCCTGATTTCAGTCCTCGCGGGCGGAGCAGCAACGGGAAGCGATCAGCCCTTTCGGCCCCGCGGCTTCCACAACGACTCCGTTCACCGCTACTTCCCCGACCTGAACTCCCGTTTCAACGCCGTGCGCTATGGCCGCTGGCGCGCGCTGGAGATCGCGTGGACCGTCGGGATCAACCCGGACCTGGACCGCGAGTTCTCTTCCTACCTCCTGACCCTGCTCGGAGACCCTCCGAGGTATCCCCCCGAGCCGAACCTCGTCGCCCCGCGTTTCTCGCGGGGGGCGCGGCCCGTGTTCGAAGCGCTCGCGTGGGGGCAGGTGCTCGAGCAGCAGCTGACCGACGCCCTCGCCGCGCCGGACGCGACTCCGGAGCTGACCCAGCAGCGGCTGGCTCGCGCCCTCGCGGCTTATGAGCGCGAGCCCCATGCCCTGCGGGATCCCGCTCCGGGCGCCGGAAGCGAGACCGCCGAGGCGCCGGTCCTCGTGAGTGAGGCCGCCCGCGCCGCTCCCGTGTCGGCGCGCATCCTGACGTCGGGGACCGCCCTCTTCATCCGCTCCGCGGAGGCGCTCGCCGGGACGAACTTCGGCGAGCAGCGGTGGCGCGTCATGGACACGATCGCGCTGTTCGACCGCAGCTTCGCCGGGGAGTTCGGACAGACGTCCTCCCCGGAGCCGGAGCCGCCCGAACCCGCTTCCCAAGACGCCGCTTCGCTGCGGCCCGTGAGCTACCGCACGTCGGCTCCCGTCGTCATGGAGATTTCGCCGGTGCTTGCGGACCGGCTCGACCGGCTGTCCCGGTTTCGCGGCGAGGTTTTCGAGAGCCTCATCCCCGGTGGCGTTTCTCCCGAGGCGCGGCGGCAGCGCGACGCCGGGTTGCGGGAGCTCGCACGGCGCTACGGGCTGTCCGAGGAAGGAATCGGTGAAAACTAGAGGCGTTCCGTTTCGCGCCGACCATCGCCCTCGAATCGCCCTGGCGATCGGCATGGCGCTCGCGGCGGCGGGATCACCGGCGGCCGCCCAGATCGTCTCGGATCTCGAGGCGGAACGGCCCATCGGAATCGAGGACGCGCGCGCCATCCCCTACCGCGGAATCCTCGCGGCCGTGGACTGGACGTACAACGAGCGGCAGGGATCGGACGACATGGGCCCCGGCCTCTCGGTCCTCTACGGGGCCGCGCGGGGGCTGGAGGTCGGCGCCGCGCTCCGTTACGTGACGAGCCCGGACCGCAATGCGCTCCGAGGCATCACCTCCGGCGACCTGGAAATCCACGCCCTCTACGCTCTGACGAGCGAGTCCGCGCGGGTGCCCGCCGTCGCCGTGCGCGTGGGTCTGCTCTTCCCCACGGGGCTCGACTCGCGGGGCACCGACCTTCTCGTCGGGGCGCTGGTGACGCGATCCTTCGACGCCTTCCGGCTCCACGGCAACGCGCGCTGGGTGCGGCTGGGAGACAAGATCCCGACCGAGCGGGCGGACCGGCTGGAAGGCGCGCTCGGCGTGGATTTCCTGCCGAGCCGGCGCGGGTCGACCGACATGATCCTCCTCGCCGGCGTGCAGGTGCGCTCGAGCCCCCTCGTGGAGGGGCAGACCATCCTCGAAGCGGAGATCGGAGCGCGCCGGCGGATCGGCTCTCGATCGGTTCTCTTCGCCGGCGTCGGGTCGCAGCTGACGGGGGAAGGGGATCGCGCGAAAGCCCGCATCCGCGCGGGCGTCAGTCATTTTTTTTGAGTGAATGCGGCTTGAGTTCGCGGCGCGAGGAGTCTCCGCCTCCTGTTAGGGGGGTCCTCCGCCGAGGGGCGGTTCGTCGAGACACTCGTAAGGCGTTTCCCGCCGGCCGCGGATGACGGCCATCTCCCACGGGCTGCGATCCCCTTCCCATTCCCGCAAGGGCTGATAGACCACCGCGCGCGCGAGGCAACCCGGACGCCGGAAGTACACGAGCGCGAGCCCCGTCTGCCGCGCGGCGACCCGCACCTCCGTCGCGTCGCCGTAACGCCGGCGAACGATTTCGGCGGGGTCGGCGCTCGACGCCGCCTCCGTCCCCCCTTTGCGGCTCCGCTCGCGCAGCCGCTCCAAATCACCGGCGAAGGAGGGCTGGTGGACGAGGCCCCAGTACGTCAGCTCGACGTCACCCTTCTCGCTCCATTCCTCTTCGACGGTCTCCGAGTGCACGCGGAAGCGCCGCTCCCCGAAGATGAAGGAGCTGTTGAGGGTGAAGCTTCGGTAACGGAGAGGCAGCTCCCGGTTGACGAACGTGTCCACGGCGAGCCGGCGGCGAATCCCGGTCGGATCCACGGACACGTCCACGGACTCGCGGGGCAGCGTGATACTGAACGTCGGCGCGAGCACCGCCCCGTTGGAGCGGTAGGTGTGGGTCTCGTGCAGCCCCCCTTCTCCCGCGTGGAGGATCTGCACGAGGACCTGCGGTCGGTCGTCGAAGCGGAACCGCACGCTGCGGTACGCGACGAGCTGGTCGCAGCGCGCGAGGTCGTCGGCCTGTCCGCAGCGGAGAGGCAGGTGGCCGAGGAAAAGAACGGCCCAGTCGTTCCCCCGCGGATCCAGCACGGTGAGGAGCTGGCTCTCGAACGGGAGGCGGCTGGCCGAGACGAGACCCAGCGTCGGCGCTCCGGGAGGGATGCTGCGCACGGTGCCGATTCCCTCCACGATGGACTCGAACGTCCCGTCCCGGTCCAGGTCGATCTCCTCGACGCGCTGCAGCCGCGTGAAGGTCACGTGCCGGTTGGCGAAGCGCGCCACGCGCTGCGTCGGGGGGCCTCCCTTGCGGACCGCGCGCTCGCGCGGCGGCGGGACCGGAGTGGGTCGAGCGGTCGGCGTCGGCGAGGCCGCGCGGCGGGCCCCGGCGGCGGGTCCGGACCGGGGAGAGGGTGTGGCTCGGGGCGCGGCCGCGAGTCCCGCCAGGAGCAGCGAGACGGAGAGCGCGAGGGGCACGCGTCCCTTCGGGGCGCCTGTATTCATGTCTTTTTTTCCAATGTACCAGATTCGCCGGAGACCGTCGCTGTCCGAAGGGACAGCGTCCATGCGCTACCCTTGCCGCGATGCGTTCCCCGCGTGTTTTCGACTGCCACGTCCACGTTCCCCCCTGGGACGACATGAAGGGCCCGATCCGGGAGACGTTCTCGAGGCACTGGAAGGATCCGGAACGGCTGCGGCGCGCGCTGGCGGGGCCCGACGGTCTGCTTCGGCTCATGGACGAGGAAGGCGTCGAGCGGGTCGCGCTCATCAACTACCCGGCGCCGGACGTGATGGGCTTCGATCACTCCGTCAACGAATGGAGCGCCCGCTTCGCATCCGGCCACCGGGACCGGCTCGTGCCGGTCGGCTCGGTCCACCCGCGGTGGCCGGGAGACACGGGGGCGGAGACCCGGCGGCTCGTCGAGAGTCTCGGGATCGGTCTGATCAAGATCCACCCTCCGCACCAGCTCGTGCGCGCCAACGCCTACCTCGAAGGCGACGACGCCCTCCGCGCGATCTATGCGACCGCAGAGAGCCTCGGGGTTCCGGTCATGATCCACACGGGGACTTCGGTGTTTCCGGGCGCGCGCAACCGGTACGCGGACCCGATGCCGGCCGACGACGTCGCGGTGGACTTTCCGCGGCTGACGATCATCCTCGCGCACGCCGGCCGCCCCCTCTACATGGAAACGGCCGTGTTCCTGGCGCGGCGCCATCCCAACGTCCACCTCGACCTCTCCGGCATCCCCCCGCGCAAGCTGCTCGAATACCTGCCGCGGCTGGAGGAGATGTCGGGAAAATGCCTTTGGGGAACCGATTTTCCGAGTCCCGGCGTCCTCTCGATGCGGGAGAACGTCGAGGAGTTTCTCTCGCTCCCGCTGTCGGAGGAGGCGCGAACGCGGATCCTCTTCGACAACGCGGCGGCGTTGCTCAAGTAGCCGTCATCCGACACCCGGGACATAATCCCGCGCCGTGGCGCAGGAACCGGTCTTCGTGGTGGGAGGCGGCACGATGGGCCGCGGAATCGCCGCCATCTGCGCTCTGCGCGGCTTTCCGACGGCGGTGTTCGAAGCCGACAGCGGAACCCGCGCCGGGCTGCGCCAGGCGATCGAGGCCTCGTGGAGCCGCGCCGGGGCGCGAGGGAAGCTGTCGGCCGACGACGTCCGATCCGCCGGAGAACGGCTCTCGATCGCCTCGACCCTCGCGGGGGCGGCGGGGAGCGCGGTGGTGGTCGAGGCCGTTACCGAAAACCTCGCGTTGAAGCAGGAGATTTTCCGGGTCCTGGACGTCACGTGTCCGCCTCCTGCCCTCCTCACTTCGAACACGTCCTCGCTGCCGATTGGCCGGATCGCGGAGGGCCTCGAGCATCCCGAAAGAGTCCTCGGGCTGCATTTCTTCAACCCCGTGACGACGGTGCCTCTCGTGGAGGTCGTCCGGACGTCCGAGACCGCTCCCGAGGCGGAGCGGCGCGCCGTCGCCTTCGCCGAGGCCCTCGGCAAACAGGTCGTCCGCGTTCGGGACGCGCCTGGCTTCGCGACGTCCCGGCTGGGGGTGGCGCTCGGACTGGAGGCCATGCGTATGGTGGAGGAAGGGGTCGCAGAAGCGGCCGACATCGATCGCGCGATGGAGCTGGGCTATGGCCACCGGATGGGCCCTCTCAAGACGAGCGATCTGGTCGGCCTGGACGTTCGGCTCGCCATCGCCGAGACGCTGGCGGCCGAGCTGGACGCGCGGCGTTTCGAGCCCCCGGCGCTGCTGCGGCGGATGGTGGATGAAGGCCGGACAGGCAAGAAAGCGGGCCGGGGGTTCTACGCCTGGGACAGGGAGAAGCCCGTTCCGCTGACGGCGGAGCGGGGCGCGTCCGAAGGAGGCGAAGGATGACGGATCGGCGCTCGCTGACTCTCGGCCTCGTTCTGCTCTTCGTGGGCGTCTACTTCCTGCTCTGGAGATCGTTTCGGTTCAGCGGGCCCGGCGCGATCCTGATCCTCATCGGGGCGGTCTTCTTCACCCTGTCCGCGCTGCGCCGCTGGCGGGGCCCGCTCCTGCCCGCCGGCATCCTGCTCGGCCTGGGGACCGGTTTTCTCCTCCAGGATTCCCTCGCCGCGATGCTGCCGCGGTGGGCGACGCTGCTGCTCGGCATCGGCTCCGGCTTTCTCCTCGTGGCGGCGATCGACCGTGCGGCGGACCGGGAACGGCGGCCTCCCCCGCTCGTGCCCGGCCTGGTTCTCGTGGGCGTCGCGGTCTTCGCCGCGATCGCGCAGCAGGTAGATCTGACCGAGCCCCTCGCGAGGCTGGCCGAGCTCTGGCCGTGGGCGCTCGTTCTGGCCGGCGTAGCCCTGGTCGTGACCGCACTGCGAAGACGTAGCGCCTGATCGTGGCTCTCGCTCGCGCGGGACCTGCCGCCGCACCGGCTCTAGAGGTCGCTGAGGTCGAGGAGCTTGGGAACCGGCGGCGGGGCGGCGGACGCAGGCGGCGGGGCCTGCCGGCGGGCCACGAGAAGCCGCGCCGTGAGCACCAGGATCACGAGACCGGCGAGGATCTCCGCGGTGAAAAACCCCGTCGCCAGCCGGTGGTAGCGCGACATGAGCAGGCGGTCGGGATCGGCGGCCGGGAGATTGTCGATCAAGCCCGCCGCCTCCGAACGGATCTTGTCCATGGCCGGCACGATGAGCTGACGGATCACGAGCGCCGCGAAGAAGCCGATGACGCTGATCCGCGTCATCAGGACGCGGGTGAGACGGGGCGTGTCCCGCCGCGTGAGGAACCAGGACGTCAGCAGGAGCACGCCGAACGCCACCTCGGCGAGCAGGCTGCCTTTCAGGAGGATGGGGCTGACGAGCTGCGCCGCCATGTCGCGCGTCGGTAGGACGCGGAAGCTGACCGGGGCGACGACGGCCGCGAAGAAAACCGGCGGGCCCAGAGCGAGAGCGAGCGCGGCCAGGTGGACCATCAGGACGGGCGCCGCGCCGCCTGTGCCGGCCAGCGTGAGGCCCCCGCGCGCGGCCGGGGGATCTGCTCGGAGCTTCATCGCGCGATCGCGAAGGCGCGGCCCGCGCCGGAGTCGCGCTCCTTCGATCGAATCGCGCTCGTTCACTCGCGGGATTCTACGACCCGCGTCCGCGCGCGCCCTTCCTCGCGCCGCCGCCGACCGATCAGCCGCGCGCGAGGGTGCGAACCGCTTGACTTCGCGCGCGCGGATCACGGAGAATCAGGGCAACACGAATTGCAAGAAAAATCTTGTATCCGGGAGGGAAACTCCTAAAATGAAATCGCCGGATGGCTGTAACCATCCGGCGATTGGGAACGTATGACCGATCAATCGTTCGGCAGCGACAGACTGAAGGCGATACGCCCCCGGACAGGGGCGGCAAAATTAGCACCTCGCCCAAAGGCTGTCAATCAGCTGTCGGGAGGGAGGTGACACGATGGCAACGAAGAAGAAGGGCGGCTCCAAAAAGTCCTCTTCGGGCGGTTCCCGAAAGGGCGGGAGCAAGAAGAAGAAGTAAATCAGTACTTTACAAGTACGATACGCCAATCTGACGGGGGGCTTTCCAAAGCCCCCCAATTTTTTTTCCGGGCGATCTTGTCAAGTTTCTCGACTCCTGTCCTGGACAGCGGACACCCAGCTATATCACTTTTTATATAGTGTTCCCGTGTCGCTGCCGCACGTCCTCCTCGGTCTTCTCGCCGATTCGCCTCGCACCGGATACGACCTGGCCCGGGCGCTGCGGGAGGAGCTCGACCCCCTGTGGCACGCCGAGTTCTCCCAGATCTATCCCGCCCTCGCCCGCCTGCGGCGGGCGGGGTTCGTCGTGTTGAGGGTCCTCGGGCCCCGCCGCGGTCCGCCGCGCAACCTCTACCGGGTGACCGCGGCGGGTCGCCGGGAGCTTCGGCGCTGGCTCGCAGAGCCCTCTCCCCC
>JBHENW010000164.1:0-7959 GCA_046261875.1 Thermoanaerobaculia bacterium
CGCGAGCCGATCGTCCTGACGGAGGCGAGCGGCGACGAGGTCGTCGACGCCGACGGCCGTGCCTACCTGGACTTCTTCGGCGGCATCCTCACGACCTCGATCGGCCATTGCCATCCGCAGGTCGTCCAGCGCGTCCGCGAGCAGGTGGGACGCCTCGGGCACACGTCCACGCTCTACCTCACGGAAGGCCAGGTAGAGGTCGCGCGGAGGCTGGCGGAGCTCGCCCCGGGCCGTCTCCGAAAGTCCTTCTTCGTGAACAGCGGCACCGAGGCCGTCGAGACGGCGGTCATGATGGCGTGCGTGTACACCGGGCGGAGCGAGGTCGTCGCCCTGCGCCACGCCTACTCCGGCCGCAGCATGCTGACGTCGAACATCACGGCGCATGGGACGTGGCGGCCCCTGGCCAGCGCGGTGGCCGGCATCAAGCACGCGCTGGCGCCGTACCCCTACCGCTCGCCCTTCGGCGAGCAGTCGGAAGAGGAGGCCGCGGAGGCCTTCGCGCGCGATCTCGAGGAGGTCATCGCCACGACGACCAGCGGGAAGCCGGCGGCTTTCATTGCGGAGCCGATCCTGGGCGTCGGCGGCTTCATCGTGCCTCCTCGAGGCTACTTCCAGCGCGCCGCCGAGATCATCCGCGGTCACGGCGGACTCTTCATCGCCGACGAGGTCCAGACCGGCTTCGGCCGGACGGGCGGGCGGTGGTTCGGCATCGAGCACTGGGAGGTGCAGCCCGATCTGATGGTGATGGCGAAGGGGATCGCGAACGGCTTCCCGGTCGGCGTGGCGATCGCCGGCGACGAGGTGGCAGCGACGTGGTCGGCGAAGACGATCTCCACCTTCGGCGGAAACCCCGTCTCCATGGCCGCGGCCGAGGCTACGCTGGAGGTCATGGTGGAGGAGGACACCCCCGCCCGCTCGACGGTCAGGGGGAGACAGCTGCGAGAAGGGCTCGACGAGCTCTCCGCGCGACATGAATGGATCGGCGAGGTCCGCGGCATGGGGCTGATGCAGGCGCTCGAGCTCGTGGAGGATCGCCGCACGAAGGAGCCGAGCCCCGGCCGGGCGGAAGCCGTACTGGAAGCCGCGAGGGAGGAGGGGCTGCTGGTGGGTCTCGGGGGGCTGCACGGGCAGGTGATCCGCCTCGGGCCGTCCATGCTGGTCACGGAGGAGCAGGTCGCCGAAGGGCTCGCGCGTCTGGGCCGCGCGTGCGAGCGCGCCGAGCGTGCGTAGCGCCGCAGGCATCCCGCTGCTGGCGCTGGTCGCCCTGGCCGGCGCCGCCGACATCGGCCCGGTGGCGGCTCAGCAGCAGGCCCGCGCGCGCGATCTCGGCGTGCCCTTCGACGGCGACCCGGGACGCTTCAATGCCATCACCGACGTGGCGGGCGTCGAGGTCGGCCACACGACGCTCGTCTCGGGCAACGGCAGGCTCGTGGTCGGCGAGGGGCCGGTGCGGACCGGCGTCACGGCGATTCACCCGCGGGGGAAGCAGTCGTCGGACCCGGTGATGGGCGCATGGTTCGCGCTGAACGGCAACGGGGAGATGACCGGTACGACCTGGATCGACGAGTCCGGGTTCCTGGAGGGGCCTGTGCTGATCACGAACACGCACAGCGTCGGCGTCGTCCGCGACGCGACGATCGCCTGGCAGGCCGAGCACCACCCAGACTTCCTCTGGGCGCTGCCCGTGGTCGCGGAGACCTACGACGGACCGCTCAACGACATCAACGGCTTTCACGTCAAGCCCGAGCACGTCTTCGGCGCGCTCGACGGTGCCGCGTCGGGTCCGGTGGCGGAGGGGAGCGTCGGCGGCGGCACGGGCATGATCTGCAACGGCTTCAAGGGCGGGATCGGCACCGCGTCGCGCAAGCTCGCGGCGCAGGCGGGCGGATACACCGTCGGAGTGATCGTCCAGTGCAACTACGGCAGCCAGCGCGGGCTGCGCATCGCGGGCGTGCCGGTGGGGCAGGAGATCCAGGACCTCGGGCTCTGCTTCGAGACCGCGGAGCCGCCTTCGCAGGAGTTCCTGCGAGGGCTTCCGAGATGCTCCGCCCAGGGCGCGTCGGCTCCGGAGCCGCCGCGCGCCGAGCTGGGCTCGATCATCATCGTGGTCGCCACCGATGCCCCGCTCCTGCCGCACCAGCTGGAGCGCGTGGTGAAGCGGGCGGCGCTCGGCATCGGGCGCGAAGGAGGCATCGCCAGCAACGGCTCCGGCGACATCTTCGTCGCCTTCTCCACCGCCAACCCGGGAGCGGCCGCCGACTCGGGCACGGTCGCTCTGACGATGCTCCCGAACGAGAGGCTGGACCCGCTCTTTCTCGCCACGGTTCAGGCGACCGAAGAGGCGATCACGAACGCCATGGTGGCTGCCGAGACGATGACGGGTGCCGATGGGCTTCGCGTCCATGCTCTCCCGCACGAGCGCCTGCGCGAGGCGCTGGCGAAGTACGGCCGCCTCGCCCCTGGGTCGCGGTAGCCGGTCCGCACGCGAGTCGCCGCTGCTCAAGGGCGCCGCCGGACCCGACAGGACGCCGGGGAGGTCGCGATGACGGATCTGCTCGCCAACGTGGACGTCGACGATCTCGAGAAGGCCGTTGCGTTCTACGGCCGCGGGCTCGGGCTGACGGTCGGCCGCCGGTTCGGGACGGGGGCGGTCGAGATGCTCGGGGCTTCGTGTCCCCTCTACCTGCTCGTCAAGCCGCAGGGCAGCCCGGCCGGTGTGGAAGGCGGCCCCGTGCGCGATTACCGCCGCCACTGGACGCCCGTGCACCTCGACTTCGTCGTCACGGACCTCGAGTCGGCGGTCCGACGCGCGGAGCTCGCGGGAGCTGCGCTCGAGGGCGAGATTCGGACGCAGGCCTGGGGGCGCATGGCCAACCTGGCGGACCCGTTCGGTCACGGCTTCTGCCTGCTGGAGTTCAGGGGACGCGGGTACGACGAGGTCGCGGACGGCGGGACCTCACACTCGGGGCAGGAGGAGTGACGATGGTGACGATTCCGATGCTCTGGGCTCCGATCCTGATCTCCACCGTGCTCGTGTTCCTGGCGAGCTTCCTCTTGTGGATGGTGCTCCCGTTCCACCGGCGGGACTATCGGGGGCTGCCGGACGAGGCGAGCGTCGCCGAAGCCCTGCGGCGGCAGGACGCCGGACCGGGCCAGTACCACATCCCCTGGGCCGCCGATCGGGCCGCGAGGAAGGACCCCGAGTTCATGAGACGCATGAAGCAGGGACCGGCGGGATTCCTCACCCTGGTCGAGCCCGGAGCGCCGAACATGGCCAAGTCCCTGGGCAGCTGGCTCGTGTACGTCCTCGTGATCTCCTTCTTCCTCGCCTACCTGGCGAGCCGCACGCTTCCGGCGGCGACGGATTACCTGCAGGTCTTCCGCGTCGTCGGGACCGTGGCGGTCCTCGCCTACTCCGGAGCCGTGATCCCGGGTGCGATCTGGTTCGGCAGGCCGTGGGGAAACGTGATCCGGGACGTGATGGACGGCGTCGTCTACGGCCTGCTGACGGCCGGCACGTTCGGCTGGCTGTGGCCGCGCTGAGGCCCGCGTGGGGACGCGCTCGTCGTCGGCACCGGGGCGGGCCAAGCCGGCGCGCTAGCCCGCCGATCGCCTCCCGAGGGCCCCGGACGACGAGCGGTCGAAGATGCCGCGCACCGTATCGACCGTGTCCGCGTCCGCCGGTGCCTTGTCGGGGCGGTAGCCCTTCACGCGGGCGAAACGCAGCGCCATGCCGCCCGGGTAACGCGGGCTGGCCTGGATGCCGTCGAAGGCGATCTCCACGACCAGCTCCGGCCGCACGCGCACGATCCAGTCCTCCCGTGACGCCTCGCGGGCGAGCAGCTCGCGCGTCTGCCAGGCGAGCATCTCGTCGGTCAGTCCCTTGAAGGTCTTCCCGAGCATCACGAACCCGCCGCTGGAGGCGTCGCGCGCGCCGAGGTGGAGATTGCTGAGGAAGCCCTGCCGCCGGCCGTGACCCCACTCGGCGGCCAGGATCACCAGGTCGAGCGTATGGGCGGCCTTCACCTTGATCCATCCCGAGCCCCGGTGGCCGGCCTCGTAGCTGGAGCGCAGGTCCTTCACCATCACGCCTTCGTGGCCCTTGCGCAGCGCCGCGTCCAGGAACTCCGCCGCGGCCGCCGGCCCCGGCGCGAGGAGACGCGGCACGATCATCTGGACGGGAAGCGCGCCGGCCAGCGCGGTGAAGCGATCGGCCGCGGGCCGGTCCAGCAGGTCCTCTCCGTCGAGATGCAGCACGTCGAAGAAGAAGGGCGAGAGCGGTAGCTCGCGGCGCGCGGCGTCGACCTCGAGCCTGCGACCGAAACGCTGCATCGTGGACTGGAACGGCCTCGGGGAGCCGTCCTCCCGCAGCGCGATCACCTCACCGTCCAGGACCAGGCTGCGGGCCGAGAGCGAGGCCATGCACTCGACCACCTCCGGCACCGCCGCCGTGACGTCGTTCAGCCGGCGCGAGAACGCGCGCACCTCGCCGCCCTGCTTGTGCACCTGCACGCGCGCCCCGTCGATCTTCCATTCGACGGCGGCTTCCTCCAGCCCTTCCAGCGCCTCCGTCAGGCTTCCGGCGGATTGAGCCAGCATCGGCTGCAACGGGCGGAGCAGTTGCACCGAAAAACCCGCGAGGCCGTGGCTCCCGTGGACGAGCACCGCTCTGGCGACCTCGCGCAGGTCGCCGGAGAGGAGCAGCGCGCGGCGCACCTCGCCGGCTCCGATCCCGGCGGCGGACGCCAGAGCCTCGGTCATGACGCCCGCGAGAGCGCCCTGCCGCAGCTCTCCCAGCACCAGCCGGCCAAGAAAGTCCCGCTCGGCGGCGGTGGCTCTGCGGAAGAGATCGGCGAGCAGACGATGTCGCGCGGCCGCCGAGCCGCGCCCGCTCGTGCGCGCGATCCGCTCGAACGCCGCATCGACCTCCGGGAGCGTGAGGGTGGGGGCGCCGGCGGGCGGCGTCCGCTCGAGCTCGCGCACGGTTGCCCAACCCAGACCGATGCGCCCCTGGCGGAGCTCGCCGGAAAGACAGGCCACTGCGGCGTCGATCTCGCCGGGCTCGAGCCGACGGAGCAGCGCCGCCAGGCACGCGATCTTCTCGTTGCGCGCGCGCGTCGCGGCCACGTGCTCCGAGGTCTCGACGATCTCAGCGAGCCGCAGGGGCACGGCGTGGCCGGCGTCGGGTGCGGCGTCCGTCAAGAGTCGAACCAAGACCCGGTCAGCTCCACCTCGCACAGCTCCGTCGCTCGGTCGCAGTCGTCGCGGTCCACGACGACGTGAAGACGGCCGCGCGTCACGTCCGCCAGCTGCAGGCCTTCGATCTTTCCGTCGAACAGCTCTCCATGTGAGTCCATCACGGACGTCCACCGCACCCGGCCGGCTCCATCGAACACGCCAAGCACCGAGCCGGTGACGGGGCCGTCCCGTGTGACGTCGGGCGAGGCCTCGGCCACGGCGGAGAAGAGCACCCGTCCTGCGCCGAGTGTCGCATCCGTGAAGCCCAGCCGCAGCCCTCCGAGCGTCCCCAAGTGGACCTGCACGATGCGGGAGGGCCGAGGCGGCGCCACGTGCTCGGGATCCTCCAGGTGAGAGAGGAGCTGCAGCCAGTCGAGGTCGCAAGTCGCATCCACGGGTCGAAGCCCGTCCCGCGGGCGGCCGTTGCCGCGGCCGAAGAGCCGGATCCGTCCGTCCACGAACACGGCGCCCTCGACGTTCAGCTCGCTGCCGGCGAAGTCCGGCGTCCGGCGCAGCTCTGCGTAGAGAGCGGCCGCCTCGACGAGGGTGACGTGCGGCGCGGGGAGGCTCCAGCCGCGCACGAGCGCGATGCTCTGGCGCGCCGGCGTGGAGCCGGACCCGAAGGCGAGCAGCCATTCCTCGCCGTCGCGGGAAACGACCGCGGCGGCCTCGAGGTCGAGCTTGGCGGCCTTGTTTTCGCGACGGTCGTCGAACTGACGCGCACCGCGGACGCCGCGGGGTAGGGACACGGAGTCCACCCGAGCGCTCGCCGGGTCGGTCACGGCCAGGAAGTTCGCGTCGTCCTGGATCACGACGAGCCTGCCCCCGATCCGTGCCAGGCTGGAGCCGGCCCGGACGTGTGCCGGCCGATCCAGCTTCGGATCGGCGCCCTCGGCATAGAGCAACGGAGTACAGCTGGCGATGGTGGCCGCCAGCGCCGGATCACGGGCCGCCGTCAATCGGCGAACCGGGCCGGCCAGCGAAGATTCGCTCCTGAAAACGGGCATGCGCCGAAGCTCACCGTTCAGGCCCTGCCGGGCAACTCGACCTCGCGCGCCGAGCCGGGAGTCGAGATCGCCGGCTGTACGTTGGCGGCCTCCGAATCCATCTTGAACGCTCGAGGGATCGGCTGCGAGGTCGAGGGTCACGGTTGGCGGGTCGTGGTCCAGCGCGGTCGCGGATCCTTCCCACACGAGAGGAGACGACGATGCGCTGGACTCCGGGTAGGCGGAGCAGGAACCTGGAGGACCGCCGTGGCTCGCGCGTGCGCGGTATCGGCGGGCTCGGCCTGGGCGGCATGCTGCTGCTGCTCCTTTTGAGCGTCGTCTTCAAGCAGGACTTCTTCAGCCTGATCGGCGCCGGCGGCGGGGCGGCGCCCGCGGGCGAGGCTCCTCCCGTCAGCTCGACACCCGAGGAGGAGCGGATGGTCCAGTTCGTCTCCTTCGTGCTGGACGACGCGCAGCAGACGTGGACGCGGGTGCTTCCCGGAGGATACCGCGAGGCCCGCCTGGTCCTCTTCCGCGACGCGGTGCGATCCGCCTGCGGCACCGCGCAGTCGGCGGTCGGCCCCTTCTACTGCCCGGGCGACGAGAGGGTCTACATCGACCTGGGCTTCTTCGAGGACCTGCAGGCTCGGTTCGGAGCACCCGGAGACTTCGCGCAAGCCTACGTTCTGGCGCACGAGATCGGCCATCACGTACAGCACCTGCTCGGCACGGAGCAGGAGGTCCGGCGCGCCCAGGGCGCCCGTCCCGATCTCCGCAACGAGCTCTCCGTGCGTCTGGAGCTGCAGGCGGACTGCTACGCCGGGATCTGGGGAAACTCCACCGCGCAGCGTGATCTGCTCGAGACGGGCGACGTCGAGGAGGGGCTCGGGGCTGCGGCCGCCGTGGGGGACGACCGGCTCCAGGGCGCGACGACGGGCCAGGTCACGCCGGATGCGTTCACCCACGGCTCTTCCGCGCAGCGGACGGCCTGGTTTCGCCGTGGGCTTCAGACCGGCAGCCTGGAGGCGTGCGACACGTTCTCGGGGAGCCTGGAGGGCTGAAGCACAGCGGCGGGGCGCCACCGCGGGCGCGAACCGGTCGGATTGCACCACCGCCGCGTGTAAGGCGTCGACGAGCTGCGGTGGGACCAGGAGGTAGCCCAGCCGCAACGCGGGGAAGAGCTCGCCAGAGCGACTCCGCGGGTCCTGCCGCTCCTACGCCTCCGACTCCTTGTAGAGACTCGCCCCCAGGAGCGTGGCGAGAACGATCTCGACGAGGCCCCAGATCAGTCCCAGGAGCAGCATGCTCCGCGGGAAGAGGCCCATGTTCAGCATGGCCACTGTCGAGAAGAACGTCTGGATGAACCAGACGGTGAGGCCGGCGAGAACGGCGGTCTTCGGGCCGGCACCGAACCGCGGCCGGATCGCCGCATACATCCAGACCGCCGTGATCCCGAAGAGGAACGCGTAGAACACCCAGACCGCGATCGAAGCGCCCTCGGGGTCGAGGCCGAGATCCTGCATCACCGTGGCGAAGTCGTCGCGCAGCAAGATGCCGTTGAGCACGAACTCACCGAGGTTGATCACGAGGCCCGCCACCAGTCCCCCGAGTAGGACCCGCCCCCAGTTGATGCGACCCATCGTCACGTCCTCCTGTCCCCAGCGTTAGACCGGATGGAACCCAGCCATCGGGCAGCAGGTTAGCCGGGCGTTGCAGGACAGTAAAGGACCGCGTG
>JBHENW010000165.1:0-8756 GCA_046261875.1 Thermoanaerobaculia bacterium
CTTCTGCGCGGCCCGCCCCGCCGTGACCGACCCCAACGCGCTGGACGGGGAAGGCATCACGCTCAGCGACGTCAAATACAAAGGCGTGCTCGTCTTGAAGCGCGCATCCATCCCGATCCTGAACGTCAAGTACCAGAACGGGTGCGGCCCCTCCTACCGCGACTGGTGGTGGCAGGAGCGCATCTTCGAGTGCGCCCCTGTCGTCTCGCCCGGCGTCTGTTCGGGCACGACGACCCCCGCCCGCACCGTGTGCGAGCAACCCGGGGCCGACTTCGGGAGCTTCATGGGGCTGGCCATCGAGGACAAGGGGACTCACTTGAAGCTGACCTCGCAGAGCGAGGCCGGCTGGTATCGGTACATCGCCGTGTGGGAGTTCTGGCCGGACGGAACGATCCAGCCCCGGATGGAGGCGACCGCGGTCACCCACGGGTGCGTTCAGTTCACGCACAACCACCACGCCTACTTCCGTCTCGACTTCGATCTCGGGGGAGCGGCGGGCGATTACGTGGACGACCTGACGGCCCCGGCCGGATCCCAGCGGGCGACCGTCGAGCGCAACTACACCGACACGTCGCCTCTGCGGCGGCGCTGGCAGGTCGGCAGCGCCTCGACGAGCTACAAAGTGCAGGTCATCCGCAACGCCGGCGACCAGGCGGCCGGCGATCCGTTTCCCGTCGTCAACGACTTCCCGATCGCCGACGGGTGGGTCCTCGCCTACGCCGCCAACGAGCTTTCCGATCAGTTCGTCCGGTCCAGCAACGCGGCGGCGCTCGACAGCTTCCTCAACGTCCAGAACGTCGACGGGGCCGACATCGTGCTGTGGGTGCGCGGAGCGGGGCTTCACGTCGGCGAGCTCAATGGCGTTCCGACGGGCTGCGAGATGTTCGGGCCGACGATCAAGGTCAACGAGACGGGAATCGGGGCCTCCTCATTCCACACGCTCCCGCCCTGCCGGGTGCTGGACACCCGGAACGCGCCCGGGCCCTACGGCGGTCCGGCGCTCGCGTCCGGCGTGGAGCGGAACTTCGTCCTCGCCGGCCAGTGCGGGATCCCGGCGGGCGCGAAGGCCGTGGCGGCGAACCTCACGGTGACCCAGCCGACGTCACTCGGCCACGTCCAGATCGGCCCGGTCGGAGGCCCGATGCCTGGATCGAGCGTCATGAACTTCAGCGCGGGACAGACGCGGGCGAACAACGCGACCTTGCCGCTGGGGACCAACGGGGACGTGAAAGCCGTTGGGGCGCTGCTCTCCGGCTCCGTCCACTTCATCCTGGACGTGACCGGCTACTACTACCAGTAGGAGAGCGCCCTTTTCAGCCGCGCCCGCCGAGAGCCCGCTCGGCGGCCGCGAGCTGCGCCCCGGTGACCTCGTCGGAGCACCCGTAGAAGCCGTGAAAATCAAAGCCCGAGCGCCCGCGAAAAAGGTTCCGCGCTTCCTCGAGCGGGGCGGGGCCTCCTCCGGCGAGGGCGAGGCCCGCGAGCGCCTGCACGGCCAGGTGCCCGGAGCCCAGCGCCTGCGGGCGCCCGCGCAGCTGGAGGAGCGCCTGCCGAAAAGCCGCAGTGGCGGCCCCGCGGTCCTCCTGGTCGAGCGCCGTGCGACCGATCGCGAGGAGGCAGGTCGCGCGGAGCGTGTCGCGGTACATGTGGTCGGACCTCTCGATGGCTTCGAGCCCCTCGAGCGCCCGGGCGCGGGCGGCGACGAGCTCGCCCTGCCGGCGCAGGCATTCGGCGAGGAACCCGGCCGTGCCCGGGAAGGAATGCTCGCCGGCGCCGGTCCGCTCCATCGCGACCGCGCGCTCGAGGCTCGAGCGGGCTTCCGGGAGCTCCCCGAGCTGCAGGTAGCAGCAGCCGAGCGCGAGCCAGGTAATGGCGGCCTTCGAGCCGATCTCCGCCGCCCGCCTGAGATAGGAGACGGCTTCGTCCAGACGCCCGGCGAACATCAGGGTCGCGCCCGCGAAGTAGGGCGGGTAGAGGTTGGTCGGGTCGAGACCCATCGCCCGAACCTCGCACGCGACCCCCTCGTCGAAGCGCTCCTGCCGGAGCAGCGCGTAGCCGCGCCAGACGAGCGCTTCCGCGTTCTCCGGATCGATCGCCAGGGCCTGATCCGCGTATTGCAGCGCCAGGGAGAGCTCCCGGGGATCCGTCGTGAAGGTGAACCGCATGCCGTGGACCCCGGCCAGTCCCGCGAGCGCCGGCGCGTGACCGGGGTCGAGCCCGATCGCCGTTTGGTAGTGCTCGCGCGCCTTCTCGAACGAGCCCTTCTCCAGCCGGAGCCAGAGACGCCGGCCCCGGGCGTAGTTCTCGAAGACCTCCAGGCGCGATTCCCCGACCGGAGCGGCCGCGGCCTGGGGTCTGACGACGTTCAACGCCCCGGCGACGGAGCCGGCCAGCCGGTCCTGCATCTCGAAGACCGATTCGAGCGTCCCGTCCAGTTTCTCGGCCGAGACGATGCGGACGGTCGGCACCTCCGTCAGACGCGTCGTGATGCGCAGGTGAGGGCCGACCTTCTGAAAGCTTCCGGAGAAGGCCCACCGGCAGCCGAGGGACAGCCCCACGTCGAGCGCATCGGCCGCCCCTCCCGAGCTTCCCAGCGCGGAGCGGGCCTTGAGCACGCGCTCTCTGGCGATGACGGTGAGTCCCTCGACCCGAGAAAGCTCGGCTCCCAGGGTCTCCGCAATGCCGCTGCCCAGCCAGTCGTCGGCGGGATCGCCGGTAAGGTTCTGCAGGTCGAGCACCGCGACGGTATCTGGCAGATCCACGACGAGCCGGCCCTCGTGGATGCGCTGCAGCTCCGAGAGGAGCTCCGCAGCCGAGCCGTAGCGCAGGGCGGGCTCCCGGGCGAGGGCGCGCGTGAGGACGGCTCGCAGCCCCGCCGGCACGTCCGGCCGCGCGACGCGGCTCCAGTCCGGATCCCGCGACAGCGTATTGGCGAGCCGCTCCGTCGCGGTCGCGCCCGGGAACGCCCGTTCGCCGGTCAGCGCCTCGTAGAGGAGCGCCCCGAGCTGGAAGATGTCCGATCGGGCGTCGACGGGATCCCCGCGCAGCTGTTCCGGGGACATGTAGCCAGCCGTCCCCACGACGCCGCCGACCCCGGTCAGGGCCGTGGCGGTGGCGTCCGCCTCGGCGGAGGCGCCGGAGATCTCCTTGGCGAGACCGAAATCGAGCAGCTTGGCGGAGCGGGCCCCGGTCAGCATCACGTTCTCGGGCTTGAGGTCCCGGTGCAGGACGCCGGCCGCGTGCGCGTGGGCGAGCGCTTCGAGCAGACACCCCGCGATCGCTAAAGCGTCCTCGCCGGCGATCGGACCGCCGTGGAGGCGCATGCGGAGAGTCTCGCCGTGGACGTACTCCATCGCCAGGAAGGTCGTTCCATCCGCTTCGCCGGCTTCGTAGAACGTCGCGATCGCCGGGTGCTGGAGGTGCGCGCACGCTTCGGCTTCCCGCACGAGGCGCACCCGCAGCTCCGGGCCAAAGCCAGCGGGCAGCAGCTTGAGGGCCGCGGGGCGCTCGAGCGCGATGTCCCGCGCCAGGAAGACCTCGCCCATCCCGCCCGCGCCGAGCCGGGCCTCGATCGCGTAATGCGAAACAATGCGTCCGCGGAAATCCATGTGGCGGCGGCGATTCTAAGACGCCGCTCGCGGTCCTCGCTCCGGACGAAAAGGCCCGCGCTCGCGCGCGGGCCTTGCGTCTTCCGGAGGGCCGGACTCTACATCTTCCGCGAGATCAGCAGGAGCGCCGCGATCCCCAATGCGGCCGCGAGCAACGCGAGCATCGGGAAGGAGAGGGTCGGGACGTTGACCGGGATCCCCGGGGTGACCGTAGGCGTGGCCGTGGCCGTGGCCGTGGCCGTGGGCGTGGCCGTCGGCGCGACGCCGCCGATCTGCGTGAAGACGGGCGGCCCCGGGATGGGAGCGATCCCGGTCCCCTCGATCGTGTAGTTGATGTTGTCCACGGTGCCGGACGCCGCCGTCACGTTCACGGTGAACGAGACAGTCTGACCCGTGACCCCGGCGTTCACCGTACCGATGTTCCACGTCACGACCCCGGCGACGTTGGTGCCGCCGCCAGTGGCCGACACGAAGGTCGTGCCGGCAGGCACCGGATCGCGGATCACGACGCCGTTGGCCGCGGCCGCGCCGGTGTTTCCGTAGGTGATCGTGTAGGTGATGTTGGATCCGGTCGTCGCCGTGGACGGGCCGCTCTTGCTGATCGTCAGGCCCGGCGCGAGGCCGGGGGGGAGAAACCGGACGGCGCCGTTTCCGCGGCCGCCGGTGATGGTCACGATCGAGACGACTGCGCCCGCCGTCGTGAACGGCGCCTGGACGAAGGCGGTGTCGGGATCGGCGCCGCCGTTGCCCGCGAGAATTGCGAGCTGGCCGTCGGCGCTGATTCCGACATCTTCGTGGCTGCCGACCGCGGCCGAGATCGTAATGGCGTCCACGGTGGAGGTGGCGTTGTAGGGCGGCGAGATCGCCCAGAGGGTTGGCAGCGCCGCGGAAATCACCAGGACGTTGGCCCCGGTCGGGTTGGCCATGATGCCGTCCAGGGTGCTGGCGCCCGTGATCGTGAGGGTCACCGGGGTCGAGCCCGCCGAGTAGGGAGCCGTGAAGATCCGCACGTCTCCGCTGCTCAAGTCGGTCACCAGGAGGTTGTTGCCGTCGGGCGTGATGGCGATCGCGCCGCTCGCGCCGTTTCCTGTGACCGGGATCGTGAAGGCGATGCTCGTGTACGGGGGATCCAGAACGGAGATCCCGGCCGTGTGATAGACGAACGCCCGGCCGGCGGCGTTGAATACGATCGCCTGGGTCTGATAACCGGCGATCGCAGCAGGCATCGTCACGGGGGTGATCGTGGAACCCGGCCCGAACGGCGCCGAGATGCGGCAGAGGGTCGTGCCCGAGCCCTGCATGAGCGCAAAGTTGAGCCCGGGCGCGACCGCGATCGACCCGGTGCCGTCGCACGGGGTCGTGACGATGGTGCCGAGCAGGGTGGCCGAGGAGATCTGGATGACGAAAACGCGGGCGCCGCTGAAGTCCGAGACGAGCGCGTTGTCGCTGCCGTAGTAGGCCACCCCGTGCGGCCGAGCGCCGGCGGGCAGGCCGGGGACCGGTGTCCGCGCCGGGTTGGGGAGCCCGACGGCGGGGCTGGGAAAGACGACGGCCTGGTTGCCGCCGTCTGTCGTTCCGATGATGGCCTGAGCAGAGGCTGCCGCCGGCAGCAGCACGCCGATGATTGCCGGGAGGACCGCAGAGGCCCACGCGAGCCTGGTACGAGCCATGCCACACCTTCCTTCCTTTCGCCGCAAATCGAAGCTCTGAGGTATCGGTGGCCGGGACGATACCTCGCTTCCAGAACGCGGGCAATAACGCATCTTCCGTCGCCCCCCGCGGGAGCGCTCCCGGGGGGCGGGCGCGGGGGCTCCTGAGAGCTTCCGCACTCCTGGAGCCCGGATTTCGCTTGACACGCTGTCCTCCGACGTGTACCATTCGCGGGTTTTTCCTCTGGATCCCTGCGGTAGGTCGGCAGGGCTCCGCCGCGGTTCCGAGTCAAACAGTTACGGTCGATCTCGGGCCCTTCCACGGCTCCGGGGGGCTTTGGGGAGACACAGGAGAGTCGATGCCGACAATTTCTCAGCTGGTGCGGAAGGGCCGCGAGCGCGTGCGGGTGAAGACCGCCTCGCCGGCGCTCGCTTCCTCCCCCCAGAAGCGCGGGGTCTGTACCCGCGTGTACACGACGACGCCGAAGAAGCCGAACTCCGCGCTGCGGAAGGTGGCCCGTGTGCGTCTGACCAACGGCATCGAGGTGACGACCTACATCCCCGGCGTGGGACACAACCTGCAGGAGCACTCGATCGTCATGATCCGCGGAGGCCGCGTCAAGGACCTCCCCGGAGTCCGATACCACATCATCCGCGGGACTCTGGACGCGGTCGGCGTCGCCAACCGCAAGCAGGGCCGCTCCAAGTACGGGGCCAAGCGCCCGAAGGCCTGACCATGCCGAGACGCCGAGTCATCGCCAAACGCGAGATCCTTCCCGACCCCCTCTACAACTCCCAGCTCGTCACCAAGTTCATCAACTCGGTGATGACGGAAGGAAAGAAGTCGGTCGCCGAGGGGATCCTCTATGGGGCCCTCAACAAGGTCGCCGAGAAGTCCCAGGACGATCCGATGAAGACCTTCAAGAAGGCGATCGAGAACGTCAAGCCGGCTCTCGAGGTCAAGTCCCGCCGCGTCGGGGGCTCGACCTACCAGGTCCCCGTCGAAGTGCGCCCGAACCGGCGGACCTCGCTCGCGATCCGCTGGCTGATCGACTACGCGGGCCAGCGCGGGGAGAAGACGATGCGCGAAAAGCTCGCGGCCGAGCTCCTCGACGCGGCCAACCTGCGCGGGGGAGCGGTCAAGAAGAAGGACGACACCCACAAGATGGCGGAGGCGAACAAGGCCTTCGCGCACTACCGCTGGTAACCGCTTCGACTAACGACTACCGACTTTCGACTCCCGACCACCATGCCCCGCTCCCACCCGCTCAAGGACACCCGCAACATCGGCATCATGGCCCACATCGATGCCGGTAAGACGACGACGACCGAGCGCGTCCTCTACTACACGGGCGTCAACTACAAGCTCGGCGAGGTGCACGAAGGCACGGCGACCATGGACTGGATGGTCCAGGAGCAGGAGCGCGGGATCACGATCACCTCCGCCGCGACGACCTGTTACTGGAAGCCGAGCTCGGGGGACGGCCCGCTCGTCCGCATCAACATCATCGACACCCCGGGACACGTGGACTTCACGGCCGAGGTCGAGCGGTCGCTGCGCGTCCTCGACGGGGCGATCGCCGTCTTCGACGCGGTCGCCGGGGTCGAGCCGCAGTCCGAGACGGTCTGGCGCCAGGCCAACCGCTACAAGGTCCCGCGCATCGCGTTCGTCAACAAGATGGACCGCGTCGGCGCGGACTTCGGCCGCTGCGTCGAGATGATGAAGACCAAGCTCCAGGCGAAGCCGGCCCCGATCCAGATCCCGTGGGGGACGGAGGGAGCGCACCGCGGCGTCATCGACCTGGTGACCATGAAAGCGATCGACTTCAAGGACGAGACGCTCGGAGCGCAGTTCGAGGTCGTCGAGATCCCCGAGGACATGCGCGAGGAGGCCGAGCGCTACCGCGAGCAGTTGATCGAGCGGGTCTCGGAGACCGACGACGCGCTGCTGGAGAAGTACATCCACGGAGGCAAGGTCGAGATCGAGGAGATCAAGGCCGCGCTGCGCCGCGCCACGATCTCCGGCGACGTCCAGCCGGTCGTGTGCGGCTCGGCCTTCAAGAACAAGGGGATCCAGCAGCTCCTCGACGCCGTCGTCGACTATCTCCCTTCGCCGCTCGACGTCCCCCCGATCGTCGGACACGACGAGGTCGGTGCGGAGCTCGTCCGCGAGCCGAAGGACGACGCGCCCTTCTCCGCGCTGGTCTTCAAGATCATGACCGACCCCTTCGTCGGCCAGCTCGCCTTCTTCCGCGTCTATTCGGGCCACCTCGACGCCGGATCCTCCGTGTACAACTCGATGCGCCAGGCCAACGAGCGCATCGGGCGCCTCCTCAAGATGCACGCGAACAAGCGCGAGGAGATCAAGGAAGTCTGGGCGGGGGACATCGCGGCGGCGGTCGGCCTGCGGCACGTCTCGACCGGCGACACGATCTGCGACAAAAACGACCCGGTCATCCTCGAGGCGATGAATTTCCCCGAGCCGGTCATCGCCGTCGCCATCGAGCCGAAGACGAAGGCGGATCAGGAAAAGATGGGGATGGCCCTCGCCAAGCTCATGCAGGAAGACCCGACCTTCAAGGTCCACACGGACAAGGAGACGGGCCAGACGATCATCCGCGGGATGGGGGAGCTTCACCTGGAGATCATCACGGACCGCATGGTCCGCGAGTTCAACGTCGGCGCGAACATCGGCAAGCCGCAGGTCGCCTACCGCGAGGCGATCACCCGCGAGTCGGAGGGCGAGGGACGCTTCGTCCGGCAGTCCGGCGGCCGCGGCCAGTACGGCCACGCGAAGATCCGCATCAAGCCGGCCGAAGAAGGGCACGCCTTCGTCTTCGAGAACAACATCTACGGCGGCAAGATCCCCAAGGAGTTCATAAAGCCGATCGAGCAGGGGGTCAAGGAGGCGCTGGAGACCGGCGTGCTCGCGGGCTACCCGACGACGGGCGTGCACGTCGAGCTCTACGAGGGCTCATACCATGACGTGGATTCCTCGGAGATGGCGTTCAAGATCGCCGGCTCCATGGCGTACCAGGACGCGGCCCGGAAAGCCCGGCCGATCATCAAAGAGCCGATCATGGACGTCGAGGTCGTCGTGCCCGAGGACTACATGGGCGACGTCATCGGCGACCTGAACTCGCGCCGCGGCCACATCAAGCACATGGAAGCGCGCGCGGGCGCCCAGGTCATCCAGGCGCGGGTGCCGCTGTCGGAGATGTTCGGGTACTCGACGAACCTGCGCTCCATGACGCAGGGCCGCGGCAACTACACGATGCAGTTCGCCGTGTACGACGAAGTGCCGAAGTCGGTCAGTGAAGAGATCATCGCGAAGGTGGGAAGCAAGTAGGCTGAGGGGAGCAGATGGGTAAAGAGAAGTTTGACCGGACCAAGCCGCACGTGAACATCGGGACGATTGGTCACGTGGATCACGGGAAGACGACGTTGACGTCGGCGATTACGCTGGTGTTGTCGAAGAAGGGGTTGGCGCAGGCCAAGGCGT
>JBHENW010000166.1:0-4533 GCA_046261875.1 Thermoanaerobaculia bacterium
CGCCGTCGAACGGTTCGGCTGGCAATCGGCTTTCGCGGTGCTGGCCCCGGGCCCGGCGCTCGGGACGCTCGCGATGCTGCGGCTGCGCGCGCTGCCCGAGGCGGCGCAGATCGCGCAGGGGAGGCGCTAGCTCTTCCGGTCCTCCATCGCGTGCCGGATGACCCTCTTGACCCCGGCAAACGGAACCTCGTCGGTCACCCGGAAGTTGATGCTCCCTTTCCCCGTCTTGATCTTCGGATAGGCCGCTTTGAAATCGGCGATGTGCTGCGGTCCGTTCGTGTACAGAGAGACGCCGTCCTTCCAGTATCCCAGCCCGACCCATCCCGCCCTGGCCCGGTCTGTCGGGATGCCGTAGGAAATGACGGCTTCGGTTTTCGGATAGAGGCGCCGTATCAGCGCCTGCAGCTCAGCGAAACGCGCCCTGTGGGCTTTCGGGCCCGCGAGGGCGTAACGTTTCACGCTTCCGTTCAATGCGTTCTCCGTTTCGCCACGAAGATCCGATACGCCAGCAGGAACGTGAGCAAGGCTTTCGCCGCAAAGAGCGCGACGAAGGCGGGATCCGTCGGCCCGGAGACGAGCACGGCGGGGCTCAGGGTCGCGGCCAGCGCGATGCCCGAACAGCCGAGAAACGCCAGGCCCAGAACGCCCGCGGTCGCTACGTGCCACCAGCGAAAGAAGGGATGCATCCCCGTGCCCTTACGACTTCCCGCCCCCCTTGAGGTGCCTTTCGAACCACTGCACGATCGCGACGGTGGAGCGCACCCGGTTGACCGTCTTGCGCCAGCCGTGACCTTCGTCGGGGAAGAGGACGTACTCGACGGGGACGTTGCGCTTCTTGAGGCTTTTCACGACCTGATCCGCTTCCACGACGGGGACGTTCGTGTCGTTGGCGCCGTGCAACACGATGGCCGCCGCGCGGACGCGGTCCACCCGGTGGATGGGGGAGAGGCGGCGCAGCAGGTCCGCCTCCTTCTCGGGATCGCCGTACTCGACCTTGGAGATCGCGGCCATCCAGCCTTCGGTGTGCTTGAAGAAGGTGTCGAAGTTGACGACGCCGAAGAGGTTGGCGCCGGCGGCGAAGAGCTCGGGGTATTCGGTCAGTCCGGCCATGACCATGTAGCCGCCGTACGAGCCGCCCATGATCCCGATGCGGCGCGCATCCGCCACTCCGGATGCGACGACGGCGTCCACGCTAGCGCGGATGTCCTTGATGCCGTCGAAGCGCAGCGCGCCGTTGTCCAGATTCACGAAACGCTTCCCGAAGCCGGATGAGCCGCGCACGTTGGGGGCGAAGACGGCGATCCCCCGCGCGACCAGGGCCTGGTGGTTGCTACTGAAGCCCGGCCGCTCCTGCGATTCCGGTCCCCCGTGGAAGGAGAGCACCGTCGGAAAGGGGCCGGTCCCGGATGCGGGGCGGTAGAGCCATCCGGAGAGCTCGAGCCCGTCGTGCGCGCGGTACCGGACGAGCTCGGGCCGCACGAGCCGGGTGAGGTCCACGCCGGGATGGGGGCTGGAGGTGATCCGGGTCCATAGGCCGCTTCCGACGTCGAGGGTCCAGATGTCCGCAGGCATGGTGGATCCGGACACGGTCACGGCCAGACGCTTCCCATCGGCCGAGAACTCCATCCCGCCCGCCAGCTCGGCCGGCAGTTTCGGCCGGCTCTCGGCTTTTCCGTTGCGCAGGTCGATGAGCTCGAGCTCGTTTTTGCCCGCGACGTTCCAGACGAGCGCGGCGCGGCGGCCCTGGTCGTCGATCTCGAAGCCGTCGAGCTCGGCGTCGGCCCGCGAAGCGACGAGCTCCATCGCGCCGGGCGCACCGGCAGTGAGCGGGATGCGCCCGAACGCCCTCAGGTCACGATCTTTGTTCGTCGCGAGGTAAACGGACTTCCCGTCGGCCGAGAACGACCCGAAGAAGCTCCCGGGCCCCTCATGCGGCGTGAGGAGCGTCTCCCGGCCCGAGGCGACTTCGACGAGGTAGAGATTGTTGTCGCCGCGCGCGACGAGCCGGTTGAGCAGCGCGAAGCGCCGGTCCGGAGTGAGATCGGAGAAGCCTCCGACGCCGGGGTTCTCGGTGACGAGTCGCAGGTCGCCCGTTGCGACGTCGACGAGGTAGGAGTCGATGGCCGCCGGCGTGCGCCGGCTCGAGCCGATCGTCAGGAGCTTGCCGTCGCGGCTCCAGATCCCCAGCCGGTTGTTGTCCTTGCCGCCCGGGGTCAGCCGCCGAAGCCCCGTCCCGTCCGGGCGCACGAGATAGATCTGCTCGTTCATCCCACCGCCCGGCGCCAGGTTGAACGCCAGCCACGCGCCGTCGGGAGACCACGTCACGGAACCGACTGGATCCTCGAGCGCCGTGACCATCTCTGGCCACCCGCCGGAGGACGCGACCTTCCAGATCTGCGGCAGGCCGCTCAGGTTCGACACGAACGCGATCTGCCGTCCGTCCGGCGAGAACGCCGGCGAAGAGCAGCTCCCGATCTTCGCCAGGCGGGCCACGACGGCCTCGAGCTCTTCGGCCCCGCCGGCCGCCGTCGCCGTCCGGGAGATCGCCGTCAGGACCGCCGCGGCGATGAGGATCCGCTTCATGTTCGCCTCCTCTCGGGAACGGAAGATTAAGACATAATCCGCGCCCTCATGGATCTGGAGATCCGCGGCCGCGTCGCCATGGTCGCCGCCGCGAGCAAGGGGATCGGCAAGGGAGTCGCGCAAGCGCTCATCGAAGAGGGAGCCCGCGTGTCGATCTGCGCGCGCAGCCCCGAGTCGCTCGAAGCGGCCGGGCGGGAGCTCGCCTCGGCCGCGCGAGGCGGTGAGGTCTTCGCATGGCCTTGCGACGTGTCGCGGGAGGACGATCTGGCGCAGTGGCACCGGGAGACGGAGCGCCGGCTGGGCCCGGTAGACATCCTCGTGACGAATACCGGCGGACCCCCCGCGGCGCGTTTTCTGGACCTTTCGGAGGCGCAGTGGCGCGCCGGCATCGAATCGACCCTCCTGAACGTCGTGCGGCTCTGCCGGCTCGTTCTGCCCGGAATGCGCGAGAGGAAGTGGGGCCGCATCGTCCATCTGACTTCCCTGGTCGCCAAGCAGCCGGTCGATCTCCTGACGATCTCGAGCACCCTGCGGGCCGGCCTCTCGGGCCTGACACGGACGATGGCGAATCAGCTCGCCGCCGACGGCGTTCTGGTCAACGCGCTTCTCCCCGGCCACGTCCTGACCGACCGGCAGGTCCACTTGAACGAGATCCGCTCGAAGGAAGAGGGCGTGTCCGTCGAGGAGTACGCCGAGCGCGTCCAGAAGTCGATTCCCCTCCGCCGGTATGGATCGACCCGGGAGATCGGAGACGTCGTCGCGTTCCTCTGCAGTGAGCGCGCGAGCTACGTCACGGGCGTTTCTTTGCAGGTGGACGGCGGAGTGATCCAGAGCACTTTCTAAGCGGAGGCGGCGGAGTGGCGAAATTGAACCTCGTCGTGGTGACCCCCGAGAGGAAGGTCGTCGAGGAGGAAGCGGATGAAGTCCAGCTCCCCGGCGAGCTGGGATACCTCGGCATCCTGCCGGGACACACTCCGTTGATCACCCTGCTCAAGACGGGCGTGCTGACGTACCGCAACGGCGGCGTCGAAAAGTCCCTGGCGGTCTCCTCCGGCTTTGCGGAGATCTCGGCCGACACCGTTTCGGTTCTCGCCGATCTCGCCGAAGGCCGAGCGCAGATCGACGCCGCGGCCGCGGAACGCGAGCGCGCCCGGGCCGAAGAGGAGCTGAAGACGGCCTCGGCGGAGACCATGGAAGAGATCCGGACCCGGCTCGAGCTCGCATCGGCTCGCCTGGCGGTCGCGCGCGGAGCTCCCTAGCATCGAGCCTGAGTTGCTGGGCCTGCTCTTCTGGCTTCTCCTGGCCGTGCAGCAGGGCGGCGCTCCGGTGCCAGAGTCCCGGTCCGCCTTGCATTCCCTCGCCCTGGAGCGCGATCGGTACTTTCCCGCGCCGCTGCGGGTGAAGGCCGAAGATCTCGTTCTGGATTTGTCGGAGGGTGGCGCTTTTGTCGCGCAGGCCCTCGGGGGGCCGACCGCGCTCGTGATGGTGGGCAAAGGGTCGTTGGCCTTCACCCCGGCGGTTCGATCCGAACAACGCCAGCTCGAGCTCTTCGCCGGCTCGGCCGTGCTCGTGGCCGACTTCGACGCCGCCTTCCTGCGCCTGCACCCGCGCGACTTCGAGCTGGTCTTCGAGGGGCCGCCGCCGAGCGGCGGCCCCGGCGCCGCTCTCCTGCGCCGAGCGGAGGCAATCTTCCGGGAACAGGTCGGCCTGTCGTACGCCGTCGAAGGCGAGGGCCCCTCGGCTCCGCAGCTTTCGATTTTGCCGCCGGTGGGGGACTTCGTCGCGGACATCCACACCCGCCGCCACGGGAAAGTCCGGTACGCCCGGATCGCGGGCGACCCCGAAGACATCTTCCTGGCGGACGAGCGGGGAAGGCGCATCGCGAGCTATCCGTCCCGCCGCCACCGCGAGGCGTTCGGCTTCAGTTACGGCGACGAGCATGGACTTCCC
>JBHENW010000167.1:0-5816 GCA_046261875.1 Thermoanaerobaculia bacterium
GCAGCACCCGATGGGCGAGCAGCGCGAATGCGATTAGGGTTAGGATGCCGAAGGCAAGCGGTGCTATAGCCAGGGCTGCCCGCGACCGGCCTAGGAGGAGAAAGCTAACTGCGTGCACATAGCTCTCGAATGCGCCTAGGCGAACGCCCGAGAAGAAGACCACTAGGTCCCCATCAAGTATCTTGAAGGCCGTCAGACCAGTCAGTACCGCATCTGCATCGGGAAGGTACTTGTGGACAGGGTATGTAACGGCCAAGCGCACCACAGTTCCCAAGACGACCGCCCAGCCCGATGCCAGAGGGAAGGGGAGGTGAACTGTGGCTAAAGAAGATGCCTTCATCCTATGAGACGGCGACTTCGCGGAGGCTGGCTAAAATCAAAGCCGTCGTCGGAACAGTCGCTCCAGAGTAGCTTGGATTCTTTTCGGGCGCGCGGCGATCACCGTGAAATCGCTCGGGATCACGCCGTGGCGGATGAGGATGTCCTCGGTCCGGCAGAGCAGCTTGACCAGCGCGACGTCTTTCGGGTCGGCGGGATCGAAGTTGTGCATGATGTGCTCGAGCAATAGATTCATCAGGGTCCCGCCGTAATCCACGCGCTCGACGATCTCGAAGCGGCGCTCGATCTCTTCGACGATCCGGTCGGACCGGATGGCCTCGGAGGGGTCTGCCACGTTCCAGTGCTCGACGGACATCCGGACGTATTCGTCCTTGATCCCTCCGGTCGCCGAGTCGCGGCGCCAGAGCTCCGGCAGGGTCGAGAGCAGCTCTTTGACCAGAGAAAGCTGGAGGTCGGTGTACTGGAACTGCCGCGGGCCGATGAACTCGTTGGTGATGAAGAGCCCGCCCGGCGCGAGGGCGTCGTGGATCTCGCGGAGGACCGCGCCGAGCTCCTTGACGTGGTGGAGCGACATCGCCATGAGGATGACGTCCCAGCGTCCTTTTTCGAGGCGCAGGGCGTTCATGTCGACGGTGCCGAACTCGATGTTGCCGACTCCCTCCGTCGCCGCGGTCTGACGGGCGACCTCGAGCGACCCTTCCGAGACGTCGAGCGCGCGCATCGATCCGCAGAGGCCGGCCTTGCAGGCGAAGATCTCCAGGCCGCCCGCGCCGCATCCCAGGCTCAGCCAGCGGCTCGTCCTCGGAACGCCGATACGCCTGGCGAAACCCTCCAGCCAGTTGAGGCTAGGCGAGCCGGTGATCTTCGGCTGGACGTACTGCTCGAGCACGATCGGGGAGTCGAGCCATCCCTGCACGGGGCTGACCGTCCGGTCGCTCGCCGTCTTGTCCCAGAGGGCCGCGATGCGCTCGAGGTCCGTCTTGGGCTCGGATCCCATGGCGGGCCAGTGTAACGGCAATCGACCGACACGGGGCCACCGCCGCCAGCGGTACGATGGCGCGACTCCGCCGATGATCGAACGCTCCCGCCGCGCCGCGCGCGCCTCGACCCTGCTCGCGCTCTTTCTCCTCTTTCTCGGCGCGGCGCCCGCGGGGGGAGAGGCTCCCCCCGCGGAGCGCCGGGGGTACTGCGCGATCAACCGGGTGGACGGACCGCTCGCCCCCGGGGGATACGCCGCGGCGACCGGCTTCGCCGTGGATCTCGTGCAGGGCGCGCCCGTCCGCAAGATCGAGATGCTGCTGGACGGCGCCCCGGCGGGCGAAGCGAGCCTGCGGGGCCTGCGGCCCGACGTGATGGCCCATTTCGCCCGCCAGGACTTCCTCTGGTCCGGTTGGAGCGGAACGATCTCGCTCGAGGGAAGAGCGTCCGGGAAGCACGCGTTCTCGGCGGCTGCCGTCCTCGCCTCGGGAGAACGCGTCCCGTGCGAAGGAGCGCCGCCGGAGATCACGGTCCTCGCGATCGAAGATCCGCCGGACAGGCCCCGGGGCCGTCTGGCCGCCGAGATCCTCCTCCGCACGGCCGGCGTCCTGCTCGGGTTCGCGCTCCTGGGCTGGGCGGCCGCGGCCGTCCTCCGATTGCGTCCCCTCGCGCTCGCCGCTCCTCTCACGGGCTTCTGCCTTTTCCCGGTCGTCGCGGAGTGGGGGGCCGCCGCGCGCGTCCGGCCGTTCCATGCCACGGCCGCGGCCGTCCTGCTGGCGATCGGGGCGCTCGCCCTTCTGTTCCGGAAAGACCGGCAGCGCCTGCGCCCGGAGCTCCGCGCATCGGCTCCGACCCTCCTCTGCGTGCTGATCTTCGCGGCCGTGGGCGTGATCCCGCTCGCGTCGCACGGCGACGGGGCCGTTCTCGGGGACATCGACGACGCCGTGCGCGAGGCCAGTCTCGCCGAGTCCATCACGCGTTTCGGCTGGAGCGTCCCGGAGGACGTCAAGGGATACTTCGCGGTCATCCCCACGGCCTGGCGCTCCGTCTCGGTGCGCGAAGGGGGCGCCTACCTTCTCTCCGCGCTCGCCCAGCGCTTCCGCGTGCCCGCGCATGAAGTTCACGCGACCGCCATGCTCGCCGCCGGTTGCTTCGTCGTTCTGGCGGCGGGCTACCTCGCCACGGTCGCCCTGGGAGCGTCGCGGCTGGCCCCCTTCGCGCCGCTTCTCGCCGCCCTGAATTCCGTCCTCTTCGCCACCCTGTACGGCCAGCACCTCGGAAGCCTTTTCGCGGCGGCGCTGATGGCGGCGTTCGCGGCCTTCCTGCTCCGCATGGGTTCGGCCGCCACGCCCCACACCCCGGTCTCCGCGGCGCTCGCGGCGGCCGCCGGGCTGACCCTCTATCCCGAGAGCATGGCGGCCTGGGCCGCCGCGGCCGTCGTCCTCCTGGCGGCCGCGGAAGCGGCGAGCCGCCGGATGGTCCTCGAGCGGCTCGCGCTCGCCGCGCTGCTCGCCGTCGCGCTCAACCCGGTCGGCCTCGCGAAGGCGGCTCGATTCGCGCTCTACAACTTCGAGCAGTCCAGGGAGATGGTCTCCCCCTACAGCCGTATGGTCGCGGGCGACACGCATTACTTTCCGCCCCTGACCGTCGTCGCGGGGATCGAAGCCTACCGGGACGACGCGCGCGCGCCCGCGGGTGCCCTCCGCCGGGCGCTGATTCCGGCCACGGGGCTGCTCATCCTCGCGACGGCGGTCCTGGGCTGGCGCGGGCTCCCCCGGTCCGACCGGAGGACGCTCGCCGTCCTGCTCGTCCCGCCCGCGCTCGCCCTCTTCGCCAATTTCCGCCTGGGGTTTCCGTACGGCTTCGCGAAATTTTTGCCGATCGCCATCCCGCTCTGGGCCGTGGCCTTCACGCTGTTCTTCGCCGGCGCCGCTCTGGGCCGGCGCGGTGAGCCCGCGCCGTTGCGAGCGCGGATGGCCGCCGCCGCGGCCCTCGCGCTGACGCTGCTCCTTGCCCTGCCCGCTGTGCGGCACGCGGTGTCACGGGCGGTGCGCGCCGTGCCGTCCTACGATGCGGCGATGCGGGTGCTTCCGGCCCTCGCGCGGACGCTCGGCCGGTCCGCCGTTCTGCGGGTGGACGAGCCGCTCGTCGCGCGCCGCGAGTGGTTCGGTTACTTCCTCGGCGAGAACGCCATGGAGTACGAGGCCGCCGGCGGCCCGGTGCGGCGGCCCGACGTCCCCGGTCCCCGCTACCGGCTCGTGGACCGGCGGGACCCCGACGTGAAGCTGCCGGGTCCCGCTGTCGTGTCCTCGCGATACTTCGCGGCGGCTCGGGAAGAGGCTCCCTGAACGGGTTGCCGGCTCACGGCGCGCCCGCCGCGTCGGGAACGTAGCGGAGCGCGGCCAGCTCCCGGCGCACCTCCGCGGGCACGTCCCAGAAGATCCGATAGCCTTCGACCTCGGCGGTTTTCGCGCGGGCGCCGCGCCGCTTCAGATACGTCTCGAGCTTTGCGGCTTCCTCACCCCAGAGGACGAAGGCGGGGTTGTCGGATCCGGCCACCCGAGCCAGGTATCCCGGCCAGCGCGCGGTCCCGTGCGTCCCCGTCCCGAACGAGGCGACGGCGATCTCCTCCCGCGACTGGAAGGCGAGGGAGTAGGCCATCCAGTAGCTCGCGTACGCCTCCCGGAATCCCCGCTCGCGCAGAGCGTCGATGACCCGGTCGAGCGCGGCTCCCGAAGGTTGAGCGAAGGACACGGGGACCCGCGGCGCCCGCAGGATGCTCACGGTGTTGAAAACGAGCGCGCCCGCGGCGAGCCCCAGGAGCGCGCGGCGCCCGAGCGGTCCCCGAGTCGACGCGTAGCCCAGGAGCAGGGCGAAGGGTGCGTAGATCGGGTACACGTAACGCGGGTCGAAGAGGTACGTCTCCTCGTTCAGACCGGCCACGAGGGGGATCGAAAAGAACATGAGGACAGCGAGCAGCAGGGCGCGGCGCGCGGGCTCCTTTCTCCGCCGCTTCGGCGAGAGCAGGACATGGAGCGAGAAGCCCAGCGGAAGGACGCAGATCAGCGCGGCGACTATGGAGGCGCCGGGAAAGATGTCGGGGTGCACGGGAGCGGGGTGCGCTCCGAAGAGCGCGGGCACGCCCCGCCTGAAGAAGTCCGCGAGGCCGAGGAAGACCCGGTCGGACCGGATGAGGGAGATGCCCGGTGCGGTGAAGCTCGGCCAACCCTGCCCCAGGTTGCCGAGCCACCATGGCAGGCTCCCGAGCAAAACGGCGGCGAGGAAAACCAGGTAGTTGCCCGGCCTCCGGAACACCGACCGGGCGACCGCGAGAAACCAGAGGAGGATCGCGACGTAGAAATAGCCGGCGAGCGGGAGCACCCACCAGGCGAGCCCCGCGAGAACTCCGAGCAGCGCGGCCCATCCGAGCGATGCGCGCTTCGCGCCGCTGCTCTGGGCGTCCTCCAGCCTCACCGCCGCGTAGAGCATTCCCGCTCCGAGCACCGCGAGGCTCGTGTACGCGCCGTCGGAGGTGAGCCCCTTGTAGAGGTAGAAGTAGGGAGGGATCGCCAGGTAAGCCGCCGCGGCGAGCCCCGCCGTCACTCCGAAGGCCCGCCGCGCGACGGCGTAAACGAGGACGGAGTGGAGGAGGAGCAGCAGCATCATGCCGAGCCGGTAGCTCGCAAAGGAGCTTCCGAAAAGGGTGAAGACCGCGGCGAGATAGTGGGACTCGAGGGTGCCGGCGTAGTGCGAACCGTAATAGAAGATCGGATGGGCCTGGCCGGTCTGGATGTGTCTCGCCATGAGCGCGACGATGGCCTGGTCCGAGTTCCAGTGGATCCGGTGCATCGCCATCGTCGCGACCTGCGCCGCGGCGCTCACGGCAAGAATCAAGGGGAACGCGAAACGCCGGAGGCCGGCCCGCGAGGCGGTCTCCGGCGGCGCGGCCTCCCGCTCGACGGGATGGAGGGACGCCGCTTTCGGTCGCCCCCGGCGCGAGCGGGCAGTCTTCCGCCGGCGTCCCACCCTGAAGCCCCTCCTCCCGGCGGCCTAGCCGCCTGCGGTCACTGAAAGTATCCGAAGACGTCGATGAGGACGTGAACCGACCCGGCCGGCATCGCGACCTGCGCCGAGAGGTCGCCGTTGGCGGACAGCGGCAGGATCGCGTGGTTGGCGCGGGTCTGGCCCGCGCGGAAGTTTATGGCCGACGCGAGAGGGGATGCCGCGCCCGCGGGGAACAGCCGCAGGTCGCCGATGCTCGAAGGCTGCGTGACGGTGACGTTCAAGGCGACGGCCCGGGCGGTCGGCGGAACGCCGCAGCGCGCGGCGAGCTGAAACGGCCGGAGGTTTCCCGCCGGCAGGGCAAAGCCCTGGATGCGCGTGTCCGCGGCGCGGCACGGCGTGAGCGTGTGGTACCGGAGGTTGCCCGCAGGGGGAGGCGCGGTGCCGGGACCAAAACCGCGCCGCTGCGAGTCCCGGCGGTAGGCCCTCCAGGGAGC
>JBHENW010000168.1:0-31139 GCA_046261875.1 Thermoanaerobaculia bacterium
CCCCCGAAAGCGGCGGACCGCATTCGAGCCGATGAACCCGGCCCCGCCCGTGATCAGAAACCTCATGATGTCTGAGCTTTAGATCGGTTCATTGTACAGGACTCTTCTGGCAGACGTAGGCGATGCAGGAGCCTCGGGACGGCTCAGGCTCTTCGATGAAGCCCCGGAGCCGGTTCCTCCAGAAGGCTCGGTCCATCCAGCCCGGGAAGGGGACCCAGCGCCCCGTGAGCTTCCGGGCCACCAGGTGAGGGAGGCTGACGTAGTGGGCCCAGTGGAAGGCGCGCGCGGCCCGGGGAGAGAGATAGTAGCGCCAGTGCCGTACGGCGAGTCCCGCCCTCTCGAACCGCCGCCGCCACTCCTCCGGCGGATCGAAGCGATAGTGGATCGACTTGCGGTTGAACCACTCCACGTACGCGCGATGGGCACGCGCAAGGCCCCACCGCCTCCAGGTCCGCTCGTCTGTGAGGAGCTCCGTGAACAACTCGCCGACGACGGTGCAGGCGAATGTGCCGCCGGGCTTGAGAACGCGCGCGATCTCGGCGACCGTGCGGTCGATGTCGGGGATGTGCTCGAAAACGCAGTTGGAGAACACGGAGCCGAAGGAGGAGTCCGCGAAAGGCATGGCGCCGGAGTCAGCGCGGACGACGAGGCGATACACGCCCCGGGCGCGGGACTCCACCGTCTCGGCCAGGCCCGGGTCCAGCCCCACGTCCGTTCCCTCAGGAAAGATGACGGAGGCGAAGTGACCGTCCCCGCAGCCGACGTCCAGCACCGGCCGCGGATAGGCGACCTGCGAGAGGATGCGCGCCTCGATCGAGCGCATGATGACCCTGTGGAGCGGCATCTCGCGCAGGTGCGCGCGCAGGATCTCCTCCGCTGCGGGATCGGCTTCCGCGCCCGCCGCCGGATTGCTCGCGGCCTGGCGGTTCATCCGCCCGCCGCGGCGCGATACAGCGACTCGTACTCGGAGACGGTCCGGTCGAGCGAGAAGATCCTCCGGATCTCGTCGCGACCGCGGCGGTATTTCTCGGGTGACTCGAGCACGCGCCCCATGGCCGCCGCGAGGCCCGTCGAGTCCGCGACGGGGGCGATCTCTCCCATCCCCGTCAGTAAGATGGGCTGCCGCACGCCCGGAAGGTCCGACGCCACCACGGGGACGCCTCGGAGCATCGCTTCGACCTGGACGAGACCGAAGGACTCCGTAGAGTTGGTCGAGGGAAGGACGAGCAGATCCGCCAGCGCCAGGAGGTCGCCGGTCTGCTCCGGCGGCACGCTGCCGATGGCCAGCATCCCGGAGTCCGGGCTGTCGATGAGCGGGGCCAGACGGTCTCCCACGGTCTCGCCGGGAACGTCTGCACGTTCCCCTACGAGGACGAGGCGCGCTTCGGGGAAGCGCCGGCGGATCGCCGGAAAGGCCTCGATCAGATACGGCAGCCCCTTCTCTTCCGCGAAGCGTCCGAGAAAGAGGATGACCGGCTTTCCGCTGACCCCGTAACGCGCCCGCGCCTCGACATCCGAGAGCGGGGCTCTTCCATCGGGAACGGGCGGAAGTATCCAACTCACCGCTTCCGGTCGTTCCGCAAGAGAGGAGGTGTGGCGCGCGTAGTCCTCGGTATATGTCACGGTCCTCCACGCGCGATCGAGAGCGAAGTTCTGTGAGGCTCGGGCGAGCGCCTCGATCGCCCGCTGGACCACCCCTTCCGGCGGACGGAGATCGCAGTGGTAGGTCACGAGCAGGGGAATACCCGCGTGCTGGGAAATGAGCGCGAGCGGAACCGCGCCGACGAGCGGCGCGTGCAGGTGAAAGACGTCGCTCTGCGAGATCTCGCGGGCGGCGGCGAGCAGCAGCGCCGGTGACACCAATGCCTTACCGATACGGGCCAGAACGGGCCTGCGCAGGACACGGACCTCGCCTTGCCATTCCTCCTCCGGCAGGTCCGGAAGATGGCGATGGGTCAGGATGGTGACGGCGTGGCCGCGGGCCGCCAGGGCCCCGGACAGGCGCTCGACGTAGAGCGACAGGCCGGAGATGTTCGGCCGGTAGTAGTCCACGGCCATCAGGATTTTCACGAGGTCACGACCCGGTACACCGTGGTCGGGCCGGTGTGCGCCGGCTCGAGAAAGGGGAGCTGCTCCACCCGCGACGCCGACGGGTACTGCTGCCGCTCGAGGTCCCCCACGACGACGTGCGTCACGCCGTACTTCCGCAGGATGGCCAGCGCCGTGCCGGCGTCGGCGCTCTCGTAGAAGCGCCGCACGAGGCCTTCGCGTTCGCCGACCTCACGGTCGTTGGAGCGCCAGAGCCCTTCGTGGTTGGCCCAGCCGAGCACCGTTGGAATGCCGGTGTGCGAGGAGATCCGCGCGAAATCCGAGTAGGGGTTCCCCGTGGCCTCCATCACGACCGATCCGGCCGGAGCGTTGGCCTCGAGCCACGCGATCGCCGCGGCGTCTCCGGCGGCCCGGCGGGCCAGCGGCCCGCGCGCGTCGAGGGAGAGCGGCCCCTGGCTCTGGCGGATCCGGGACACCGCGACGTTGACCGGATAGAGCAGGGCGAGGAAGAGGGAGCTGGCGATCAGCAGGCGGAAGCCGCGGCTCCGTTTCCCCCAGGCGGACCATGCCCGCTCCGCAAGGACGGCCGCGGCGATCGCCAGCAGCGGCCAGGCCTGGTGGTAGAACTTGAAGATCGTGTTCATGCGCTGAAGCTTCTCGCCGTAGTTGTCCTTGAAGTGGATGACCTCGCATCCCAGGACCATTCCCGCCCCGAGCAGCACGAGGAGCGCGACGAACAGCATGGCGCCGGAGTCCTCCGTGCCGCGCGCCGCGAGCGCGCCGCGCACGGCGAGATAGATGAGCGGGAGCAGCAGCACGAGGACGAGGACCTTGGTCATGAGAGCGAGGAGCCAGCAGGCGGCCACGACGGCGGCGAGAAGCACGCCGCGGGAAGAGCCCCGGCCGCGCTCTTCCTCCCCGCGCGGCCAGACCGACACGAGGGCGACAGCCAGAATGATCCCCCAGACGCCGAGGAACTCGAAGAGTCCGGAGGTCATCGTAGTCCGCGCGATGCCCCGGTTGGGAAGCTCGTAGGACGCTTCATAGGGCCACCAGAGAAAAAAGCTGACGGCGAAGAGGCCCGCGCCGCGCAGAGCGCCGGGCAGCATCCGGTTCGGGGGAGGCAGCCAGGTCCCCTCGCCCGCGCGCAGCGCCCCGGCCGTCACGAGGAGGATCGCCATCGCGGGCATGTTCCACTTGTTCGCCGCGAACGCGGTCCCGGCGATCAGGGCGAGAAGCGCGCCGGGCGTCAGCCGGCGAATCCTCTCGGGCAACGCGGCGCGCTCGTCCGGCGCGGCGCGGGAAATCTCGATGAAGCGGTGCGCCAGCGCGAAGGCCGCGATGAAGTATGGGAAGGCGAGCAGGTGCGGGTGAAGGTCCGCGTGGAAGAACGTGAAGAACGGGAACTCGTTGATCGTATCGCCGGCCCCGATCACCCGCGAGGCGTGCCAGTAGTCGAATCCCGGATCGAACGGCTTCTTCCAGGAGTCGAGCGCCCCGACGAGGTTGCCGGCGAAGACGGTCGCGACCCCCGCGCCCAGGCCTGCCGCGAGACGGCCGCGCGACAGCCGCAGGCCCAGACACGCCGCAGTGACGAAGGAGGAGGCCGCGAAGGTCGCCACGGCGAGGTTGTAGGCGACGTGCGGGATCACCGCGCCGAGCTTGGCCGGAACGGCCGCGAGCAGATAGCCCCAGTAGTAGTAGTTGATCGTCTTGCCGGCCATCCAGGGGTCCATCGGCGGCATCGCCTGGCCCCGGGCGATCGAGTTCAGGAAGGCCAGGTCCATGAACTTCTCCGCGCCGAGGACTTCGGGCCCGAAAGCGCGGATGACCAGAAAAACGGCGGCGCAGCCCCAGAAGAGAACCGCGGCGCGGGTCTCCTCGGGTCCCCAGAATCGCGGCTCACCCTCCGTCCGGCTGCGGTAGAGGCGGTAGGACAGGAGGACGATGAGGCCGAGGGCCGCCAGGACCGTGAAGCGGGAGAGGGGGAGGCCGGGAAGGGTCAGCAGCCAGGCCGTGTACGACACGAGCGCCAGGCCCACCGGACGTGAGAGCAACGCCGCGTCGCGGCGGTTGCCGAAGACGGCCCGCAGCAGCGGCAGGGACGCGAGGCCGAGGACCTCGACCGCCGCCGCCCATGCGAGCAAATGACGCACTGCGGAAAGTGTAACCTGCCGGTCAGCACGGGACCTGTGGGGGACCGTTGGGACGAGAGTATCCCCGGGCACCCCCGTTGCACGGGGTGATCCGCATGGGGCTGAAGGAATACAAGCGCAAGAGACGGTTCGACGTGACGCCGGAGCCTTCCGGCGAGGAGAAGCGCCCCGCGCCGAAGCGCCGCAAAGCGCTGCGGTACGTCATCCAGAAGCACCGCGCCACGGCGCTCCATTACGACTTCCGCCTGGAATGGAAGGGCGTGCTCCTTTCGTGGGCAGTTCCCAAGGGCCCGTCTCTCGACCCCTCGGTCAAGCGGATGGCGATGCCGACCGAGGATCACCCGATCGCCTACGCGGCATTCGAGGGCATCATCCCGGAAGGGGAGTACGGGGGCGGCACAGTGATGATCTGGGACGAAGGCTCGTGGACGCCGGAGTCCGAGGACGTGGACGCGGCTCTCAAACGGGGCGACCTGAAGTTCAGCCTGAAGGGGAAGAAGCTCAAGGGATCCTGGGTCCTCGTGCGGCTGCGGCCCCGTTCGGCGGAGAGCCGCGCGGGCTGGCTCCTCATCAAGCACCGCGACGAGTACGCGAGCGTGGAAGACATCGCCGAGACGCAGCCGCGCTCGGTCGTCTCGAACCGGGTCCTGATCGAGATCGCGCGGGACGAGGGGGGCAACATGGAGAAGGCCGCGACGGGCGATCCTCCCGCCCTACTGAAGAAGCTGGCGAAGAACCCGAAGCTCCTGACGCCCCCGCGGAAAGGGCGCAAGGCCGTCTGGCATTCCAACCGCGCCGGGGGACCGTCCTCGTAATGCCCTGCTGCGCGCCGGCGATTCTCTCGCTGCGAGCGGAATGCTCGTGCGACCTTTCAGCAGGGGACCTTGCGGTCCCCTGGACCCCTGGCCGCTTGTGCGGCGTAGGTCTGCTACGCCTCCGCGCGCGGGGGTTCGGGGGCTCACCCAAGCCCCCGCTCATGTTGGTCCTGCGCTCCCGCTCTCGCGTCGGCCTCGCCGCGCTCGCGACGGGCCTTACTCGGACAGCCCCCAGCTCCTGAGAAGGACGTCCGCTGAAAGACCGGATCCCGTTTCGCGTGCGCCCGATGCTTGCGACGGTCGTGCCAGGACCCTTCCACCAGCCGGGCTGGGTCTACGAGGAGAAGTACGACGGCTACCGCATCCTCGCCTACAAAGAGGGATCGCGGGTGACGCTCCTCTCGCGCAACGACAAGGAGCGCACGGAGACCTTTCGAGACGTGGCGCAAGCCGTGGCCGCACTGCCCTGGCGTACCCTCCTGCTCGACGGCGAGGTCGTCGCTTTCGACCGCAAGCTCATCTCGCGTTTCCAGCTCCTCCAGCAGGGCGAGGTCCCGACGGTCTACGCGGTCTTCGACTGCCTCTACCGGAACGGACGCGATCTGCGCCAGGAGCCGCTCCCGGTCCGGCGCAAAGCGGTCGAGGAATCGATCGGCGACACCGAGCGGCTCTTTGCGTCGCGCCGGCTGCCGCGCAACGGCAAGACGGCCTACGAGACGGCGATGAAGAAGGGTTGGGAGGGACTCGTCGCAAAGGAGGAAGCCGCGCCCTACTTCGAGGGCCGCTCGACGAAGTGGCTCAAGGTGAAGGTCAAGCAGGAGGAGGAGTTCGTGATCGCGGGCTACACGGCTCCCGGCGGCTCCCGGACCCACTTCGGCTCGCTATTACTCGGCGCCTTCAGCGGCCCGAAGCTGTACTACGTCGGCAAGGTCGGCACCGGCTTCAACCAGAAGTCGCTCGCCTCCCTCTTCAAGACCTTCCAGCCACTCGTGCAGAAGACACCGGGCTTCGTCAACCCGCCGCGCGAGAAGGGCGCGGTCTGGCTCCGGCCGAAGCTCGTCGCGCAGACCGCCTTCCAGGAATGGACCGACGAAGGCAAGCTGCGGCAGCCCGTGTTCCTCGGGCTGCGGGACGACAAGAAGGCGTCGGAGGTCATACTGCCCTGGGAGCCTCAGTGAAGAAGGCCGCGGCGGCGAAGACCGGCAAGGCGCTCCCGGTCCCGGTCTCGAACCCCGACAAGGTCTTCTGGCCGGAGCAGGGATACACCAAGCTCGACCTCGTCCGTTGCTACGCCTTCATTTTTCCCAAGCTCCAGCCCTGGGTGAAGGGGCGGCTCCTTTCCCTCAAGCGCTGTCCCAACGGCGTGCTGGGAAAGTGTTTCTTCCAGAAAGAGAAGCCCGATTCGATGCCGGCCGACACGCCGACGAAACGGATCGTCCACGAGAACGGCGTGCGCAACTACGTCGTGGGCGGGAAGCTGGAGACCCAGCTCGCCCTGGCGAACCTCGGCTGCATCGCGGTGCACGTCTGGGGAGCCCGCGCCCCGGCGCCTCGGAAGCCGGACTGGGTCTGTTTCGACCTCGATCCGGACTCGGGTCTCTTTGCCGACGCGGCCCGTGCGGGGCTCAAAGTGAAGGAGGCGCTCGACGCGCTGGGCCTCGTCTCCTTCGCGAAGACCTCAGGCAAGAAGGGGCTCCACATCTTCGTGCCGATCCGGGTCGGGCCCGACGCCGACGAGGTGAAGGAGTTCGCGGAGGTCCTCGGCTGGCGCCTGGCGGAAGCCTTTCCCAGAGAAATGACGATGGAGAACCGGATCGCCGCCCGCAAGGGCCGGGTGTACCTGGACCCCTTCCGCAACGGCTTCGCGCAAACGGTCGTCTCGCCGTACTGCGTGCGCCGGTTCCCGCGCGCGCCGGTCTCCACTCCGCTCGACTGGTCGGAGGTGCGGCCCGACCTCGACCCGGGGGATTTCAACATGGGCAACTTCGAGAAGCGGCTGCGCCGCAGGGACCCGTGGGAGGACTTCTTTCGCTCCCGCCAGCCGTTCAAACCGGCCATGGAGGCCCTGCGGCGCCTCTGAGACGCCTGCCCCTTCCGACTTGAGTTAACTTTCGGCGCTCGTGAACGGGCTCGAGAAGCTTGCGCGGTTGCTGCGGAGGCTCTTCGGGCCTCCCCGCCTCGCTCTCCTCGTCGCGGCCTGGATCCTGCTGCTCGGCGCCTGGGGTTGGGTGGCGCGCCACCATCTCCCGATCGAGCACCGGTCGCGCTGGGACGCTCAGACCGAGCGGCGCGCCCCCCTTTACGCGAAGTTCGACGCGGGCTGGTACCTCTCGATCATCGAACGGGGATACGGCCCGCCGCCGCGGGAGGGAAGACCCTCCGCGCACGCGTTCTTTCCGCTGTACCCGAGCGTCGCCGGAGTCCTCCGCGACGCCTTCGCGATGGACGGTTTCCACGCGGGCTTCGTCGTGGCTTACGTCTGCCTCTTCCTCGCGATGGCGCGTTTCTTCGAAGAGGCGGTGGAGCGGCTGGGAGAATCCGACGCCTGGCGCGCGGTCGTTTTCTTTCTTCTTTTTCCCGCGTCGTTCTTCCTGGCGTCGATGTATGCGGAGTCCATGTTCCTGCTCTTCGCCCTGCTCGCCTTCCGCGACGCCCGGGCCGGCCCGACCGGCCGCGCGGCGCTCTGGGGAGTCCTGGCCGGGCTGACGCGCCCCTCGGCCCTCGCTCTGGCCCCCGCGCTCTTTCTGGCCGCTCTGGAGCGTCGAGGTCCGGGAGGCGCTACGCCGGCCGGCCGGCGCTGGGGGCGGGCGATCCTGCTCGGCGCGCTCCCCGCGGCGACGGTTTTCGCCTGGATCTACGGTGTGGGCGCCGTGAACGGCGAGCCGGGACTCTTCTTTCGCGTGATGGAGGGATGGCGGCGCCCGGCGAGCTCTCTCGCCGGGATCTCCGACTGGTTCCTGTCGATGAAAGTCCGTGCGGTGGATCAGGACTGGCGCGAAGACCCCACGCTCGTCCTCGATTACGGTTGCGCTCTTCTCTTCGCGGTCATCGGGGCGTACCAGCTCTTGCGCCGGCGCTGGGCCGATGCCGCCTGGACGGGATCCTCGCTCGCCCTGCCGATGACGACCGGCGTCTCGGGCGGGATGCCCCGTTTCCTCATGGTCGTGTATCCGGTGTATTTCGCGCTGGCGGCAGGATCCCGGGGCAAGCCCCTGGCGCGCCGGGTCTGGTGGATCGTGTCCGGTGCGCTGCTGCTCGCCGCGGCGGCGCGTTTCGTCAACTGGCATTGGGTGGCATGACCGTCGGCTTCGCTTGCTCGGCTGCGCCTCGCAGCGCTCGGCCTCCCGCGGCGCAAGGCTCCTCCGCTCGGTTACTTCGCGGAGACTCCTTGCGCCGCGAGCGAAACGAACCACCGTCCCCCGAGGAGACTCCTCGCGCCGCGCACAGGCACGATCTGACTTAGGCTGATTCGCTCGTGGAGCCGCGTGAATTCGATGCGATGTTCGCGGTGGAGGACCGCCACTGGTGGTACCGGGGGTTGCGCAACGAGATCGAGCGCGCGGTCCGGCGCTTCGCTCCCCTCCAGGGCCCGTGGCTCGATGCGGGCTGCGGCACGGGGGGCCTGCTCGCGAATCTCGCGATGATCGCGCCCGGAACGGGCATCGACACTTCTCCGATCGGCCTCCGTCTGGCGCGCTCGCGGGGCCTGACCCGGCTGGCGCGGGCCTCGGTCTCCTCCCTGCCCTTCGCCGACGAGGTCTTCGCCGTCATCACGAGCGTGGACGTCCTCGCGCACACCGAAGCCGATGCGCCGCAGGCGCTGCGGGAGCATTTTCGCTGCCTGCGGCCGGGAGGGCTCCTGGTCCTCCAGCTCCCGGCCTTCGAGGCCCTGCGGGGCCGCCATGACGACGCGGTCTGGACCACGCGGCGGCACAGGAAGCGGGAGGTCTCGGAGATGCTCCGCTCCTCCGGCTTCGGGGTGCACGAGATCTTCTACCGGAATTCCCTGCTCTTTCCGGTCGCGGCGATGCTGCGGCTCCTCGCCAGGCGCGCCTCGGCGGGCGAGCCACGCTCCGACGTGTCCGCGGTCGCCGCCCCGATCAACGCCGCTCTCTACGGGATCCTCGAGCTGGACGCCTTCCTCCGTCGCGCCGGGCTCGGGCTTCCGTTCGGCCTTTCCGTGTTCTGCGTGGCGCGTCGGGAAGATAGGATCGGCCGACCGAACGCATACGAAAGGGGCCCCGGATGATTCCCGTCTGGGAGCCGGTCCTGGACGGCAACGAAGAGCGCTACGTCCTCGACTGTCTCGAAACGAACTGGATCTCCTCGCTCGGCGAGTACATCCCTCGCTTCGAGGAACTCTTCGCCATGTACTGCGGCGTGGCCCACGGCGTCGCGTGCTCGAGCTGCACGACCGGGCTCCACATGGCCATGGTCGCCCTCGGGATCGGCCCGGGGGACGAGGTCATCATCCCGGATTTCACCTTGATCGTCTCGGCGAACACGGTGATCCAGACGGGCGCCCGCCCGGTCCTCGTGGACGCGGATCCGAAGACCTGGTGCATCGACGCGGCGCGCATCGAGGAGAAGGTCACGGCGCGGACGAAGGCCATCATGGCCGTCCACATGTACGGCCATCCGTGCGACATGCGGGCGATTGGTGCGATCGCGCGCAAACGAAGCCTGCTCGTCATCGAAGACTGCGCCGAGGCGCACGGCGCGGAGATCGCGGGGCGAAAGGTCGGCAGCTTCGGCGATGCCGCCTGTTTCAGCTTCTACGGCAACAAAATCCTGACGACCGGCGAGGGTGGCATGGTCCTCTGTAGCGATGGGGAGCTCGCGCGCAGGCTCCGCGTGCTGCGGGACCAGGGCTTCGAGCGGCCCCGTTTCGTCCACCGCGTGATGGGGTTCAACTACCGCCTGACTAACGTCCAGGCCGCGATCGGCCTCGCGCAGACCGAGAAAGTCACCGAGAAAGTCGAGAGGAAGCGGGAGATCGCGCGCTGGTACGACGAGGCTTTCGCGGACAACCCCGATGTCGGACGGCCGATCGAAGCGCCCGGGGCGAAGAACGTGTACTGGATGTACGGCGTCCGGCTCGGCGACCGCTACGTCCAGGGACGGGACTCGGTCATGGCGCAGCTCAAGGAGAAAGGCGTGGACACGCGCGCGTTCTTCTGCCCGATGCACATGCAGCCGGTTTTCCAGAACGCTTCCGACCCGAGGCTGCCGGACACGCGCGGGGCCTTCCCTGTGTCGGAGGACCTCTGGAAGCGAGGCCTGTACCTCCCGTCGGGGCTCGGCATCACGCGGCTCCAGGTCGAGGAGGTCGCCGCGCGGATCCTCGAGTGCCGGCCGTGAGCGTCAAGCCCCGGGCGGAGCCGGATCCACGGATCTCCATCGTGCTCGCGACCTTCAACGAGCGCGAGAACATCGTGGACACGATCCAGAGCATCTTCCAGCACCTGGGCGACTCCGCCGAGGTGATCGTCGTGGACGACGACTCGCCCGACGAGACCTGGCGGCTCGCGCAGGGCCTCCGCCATCCCCGGGTCAAGGTGATCCGCCGTATCGGGACGCGTGGGCTCGCCTCCGCCTTCAACCGGGGGATCCTGGAGAGCCGCGGCGCGGTCGTCGGGTGGATGGACGCGGACATGTGCATGCCTCCCGCCATGCTGCCCCGGATGATCGCGCTCCTTTCCGAGCACGACGTCGTCGTCGGTTCGCGTTACGCGCCGGGAGGCGGGGACGACCGGCACTGGGTGCGGGTCTTCTCGAGCCGCCTCATCAACGGGCTGGCCTCCGTCGTGCTGGGCCAGGGCATCCGGGACTACGACAGCGGGTTCGTCGTGCTGCGCCGGAGCGTCTTCGACAAGGTTTCCCTCATCCCGACCGGCTACGGCGCGTACTTCATGGAATTCCTCTATGCGTGTCGCCGGAAGGGCCTCACGGTCGAGGAGGTCCCGTACGTCTTTCGCGATCGCCAGAAGGGCATTTCCAAGTCCGCTCCGAGCCTCTTGCGGTTCCTCCGGACGGGCCTGCAATACGTGACGCGCATCTTCGTCGCGCGCTTGCGTCAGCGCGACTGAGCGCGTGTCCCATCGGGTCGTCACCCCCGGATTCGAGCGCCGCGACGACCGTGGAGTCTTCCGCGAGGTCTTGAACGGCTTCGCCGCGCAGACCCTCGTGACGGGAACGATGCGTCACGGGGCGGTCATGGGGAACCATTACCATCGGAAGACCCGGGTTTTCTTCTACCTGACACGCGGTGGAGCCTCCGTCCGCACGATCCACGTGGAAACGGGCGCGCGAGATGAGGTCGCGCTCGGCGAGAACCAGGGGGTCTTCCTCGAGCCGAACGAGTCGCACGCGATCCGCTTCCTCGCCGAGTCCGAGTTCGTCATGCTCAAGACGCTTCCGTACGACCCCGAAGACTCCGACACCTACGAGTTTCCGGTCTGAGCCCGGGGCGCGCGGTACAATTCGCGGCGATCCTCTCCATGCACCGCGCCGTCTGGCTCGTCCTGGTATCCCTTTGCGCCGCCGTGCCGGCCATTGCTCAGCCGGCGTACTACGTCGCGACGAACGGCAGCAATGCAACCGGCAACGGCTCCGCGGGCATCCCGTGGGCCACGATCACCCACGCCGTCAACACGGTGCCCGACGGGTCCCTCGTGCTCGTGCTCCCGGGGACCTACGACGGTGTCGTCGCCCTCGACCGCGTCTTCGCTCAGGGCATCACCGTCCGCTCGCAGGTTCCGTATCAGGCGCGCCTGCGCCATACGGGAACGGTCGTGCGGAGCTTCTACGGGAAGGGCATCACCCTCGAAGGCTTCGACGTGGCGCATACGGGCCCAGGCGCGGGAGCGCTCGTCATCCAGATCCAGGACCTCATCGGCCCCGCCGGCGGGGCGGACTACGTCAGCCGCATCGTGCTGCGCAACAACGTGCTCCACGACAGCTATAACAACGACATCCTCAAGATCAACAACGGAGCCGGCGACATCACCGTCGAGGGGAACGTCTTCTACAACCAGACCGGCAGCGACGAGCACATCGACGTCAACAGCGTCATGAACGTCGTCGTCCAGGACAACGTCTTCTTCAACGACTTCGCCGGAAGCGGGCGGACAAACGGCAACGACACCTCGAGCTACATCGTCATCAAGGACAGCAACGCCGGGTCCGACGGCAACATCGGAAGCCGTTACATCACCGTGCGACGCAACGTGTTCCTCCACTGGGAGGGGTCGACGGGAAGCTACTTCGTACTGATCGGTGAGGATGGCCAGCCTTTCCACGAGGCCCGCGACGTCCTCGTCGAGAACAACCTGATGCTCGGAGACTCGGGCCACACGATGCGGGCCGCCTTCGGCGTGAAGGGATCGCGCGACGTCGTGTTCCGCCACAACACGGTCTCGGGAAACCTGCCCTCGCTCGCCTTTGCTTTCCGGCTGAACCGGGAGGGGGCGAACCTCGCCAACGAGAACATCCAGCTCCACAACAACGTCTGGTCCGACCCCACCGGCACCATGGAGGACTTCTCGGACACCCCGCCGGGCGACACGGCGATGTGGACCCTGGCCCGGAACGTTTATTGGAACGGCGGAGCCGCGGTCCCGCAGGACGGGGCCGAGCTCGTGAACTTCACCGACGACGCCACCCGGATCGTGGCAAACCCCGCGCTGCCGGGCGCTTCCGGCATGGTGCTGCCCCGCTGGGTTCCGGGAACGGGAGTCTTCGCCGATGGATCCGGATCGATCCGTGAGGTCTTCGTCCGGTTGGTCACCGGTCACGGCGCGCCCGCCGTCGACAGCCCGACTCGGGACGCAGCCAATCCATCCCAGTCGCCGTTCGACGACATCCTCGGGCGCACGCGCTTCGCTTCACCGGACATCGGCGCTTACGAAATCTCTCCCTCCGCCGTCGGTCCCTTGCGCTTCCACACTCTCGCGCCCTGCCGGGTCCTCGATACCCGCAACCCCGCCGGGCCTCGGGGAGGTCCCGCGCTGGCCGGCTCCTCGGCGCGATTGTTCGGCATGGCGGGAGTCTGCGGGGTCCCCGCGAGCGCGCGCTCGGTTTCGGCCAACGTCACCGTGACGGGCCCTGCGGCGTCGGGGAACCTGCGCTTCTATCCGGGAGATGCCGGACCGCCGCTGGCCAGCGCGATCAACTTCCGGCCCGGACAGACCCGGGCCAACAACGCCATCCTGCGCCTTTCCGGCGACGGGGCCGCCGCGGTCTTCGTGGCCAACGACGCTCCCGCGACCGTCCACTTCATCCTCGACGTCACCGGCTACTTCGAGTAGGAAGCCCGGCCTCCTCCGGCCGTTTCCTCCGCACGTAGATGGTCTTGTCCACCTCGGCACAGACCCTCCCGGCCGCATCCGTGAGCTCCACGCGATAGACGCGGTCCACCGAAGGCTCGCTCTCCAGGAGCTGCCGGATCGTCCGGTCCTCCTCCTCGCCGATCACGAACCGCGCGCGGAGCGTCGCGCGCCCCGGCCGGAGGAACCGGATCGTCGCGGCCTTGTCCCACACGACGTAATCCGGTCCGAGGATCTTGATCAGCATGATCATGTAGATCGGGTCCACGGCGCCGTAGAGGCTTCCTCCGAAGATCGTGCCGACGTAATTGCGAGTGCGCCAGCTGAGCGGCAGCCGGACGCGGATTTCCCGGTAATCCGCGGCGATGTATTCGACTCTGGCGCCGGTGCCGCGGTAGGCCGGAAAGAAGTTCCACCACCAGCGCATCCCGCGCGTCTGGAGCGACTCGGGCACGGGACCGAATGCTAAGCTCTTCGCGCATGCGCCCGCCCGGCTACATGGCGCTCCTCGAAACGGGCGAGCTCGAAGCACGCGTCGAGCGCCTCTACGGGCTGCTGTCGGCCTGCACCGTCTGCCCGCGCCTCTGCGGCAACGACCGCCTGCGGGACCTCCTCGCCTCCTGCGCGTCCGGGTTGAACCCCGTCGTCTCCTCCTTCACGCCCCACTTCGGCGAAGAGCCGTGTCTCTCGGGCACTCGCGGCGCGGGCAACATCTTCTTCGGCAACTGCAACCTGCGGTGCGTGTACTGCCAGAACTTCCAGATCAGCCAGGACTATCCGAGGCAGCGCGAGAACGAGGTGACCGTCGAACGGCTGGCGGAGATGATGCTGGAGCTCCAGGCGCGCGGATGCCACAACATCGGGTTCGTGTCGCCGACGCACTTCGCTCCGCAGATGGCCCGGGCCGTCCTTTTGGCCGCGCGGGCCGGTCTGCGCCTTCCGATCGTGTACAACACGAATGCTTACGACTCCGTCGAGGTCCTCCGTCTGCTCGAAGGCGTCGTGGACGTGTACCTGCCCGACCTCAAGTACGCCGGGAACACGGAGGGCTCGACGTACTCGAAGGTGCCCGACTACGCCGACCGCGCCCGCGAAGCGCTCATCGAGATGTACCGGCAGAAGGGGGCGCGCCTCGAGCTCGGCGCCGACGGCCTCCTCCGGAGCGGCCTCCTCGTCCGGATCCTCGTCCTTCCCAACGCGGTGGCCGGGGTCGCCGACTCCCTCTCCTGGATCGCGGAGACCCTCTCGCCCCGCGTGGCGGTCTCCCTCATGGCGCAGTACTACCCGATCCACCGGGCCGCCTCGAGCGAGAAGTACTCCGCGCTCGGACGCTCGATCACCGCCGCCGAGTGGCAGGAGGCGCTCGCGGCGCTGGACGCGAACGGCATGGAGGAAGGATTCCAGCAGGAGCTCGAAACGGCCAACAAGTATTACCGCCCCGACTTCACCGACCGGCAAACGCCCTTCCGGGACATCCGCGACTTCCAGGCATAGTCGGGCCGTGTCCGGCGGGTCCTGTCGGCGGCACCCCCGTTGCATCACCCAGGGTGACGGTATCGGCCGCTGGCCGCTGTCGATTCAGAAAGGTCACGGCCGGCTGTTCCGAGACCTTCATGGCCGCGCAAGAAGTTCCGCATAGCCAGCCAGACGCCACCCGGCAGAGGCGATCGCCGGGAAACGGCGCCTCAGAGACTCGATCCCGCGAGGTCATGATCCGAGCGGACGGCTTGCGCCTCGAAGGCGAAATCGTGGCACCACCTCGGGCCGCCGGGCTCGTCCTCTTCGCCCACGGCAGCGGGAGCAGCCGCCACAGCCCCCGCAACCAGGCGGTCGCCGCCCGCATTCGTCAGGCGGGTCTGGGGACTCTCCTCTTCGACCTGCTGAGCCGGGAGGAGGAGACGGTGGACGCCATGACGGGCCACCTGCGGTTCGACGTCGGTTTGCTCGCCCGCCGGCTGGTGGCGGCGACCGCGTGGGTGCGGGAGAGCGCGGACATGGCATCCCTGCGCGTGGGCTACTTCGGCGCGAGCACGGGGGCCGCCGCGGCGCTGATCGCCGCAGCCGAAGTCCCCGGGGCCGTCGGGGCCGTCGTTTCACGCGGAGGCCGACCGGACCTGGCGGGCGAGGCGCTCAGCCGCGTGAAGGCGCCGACGCTTCTCATCGTCGGCGGCCGGGACGAGGGCGTCATCGAGCTGAACGAGGAGGCCTACGAACGCTTGCGCTGCGAGAAGTCGCTCCAGGTCGTTCCCGGGGCCACTCACCTCTTCGGAGAGCCCGGCGCGCTCGAAGCGGTCGCCGCGCTCGCCGCTGGCTGGTTCGAGCGCCACTTGAGCAAGGAAAAAGCGGGGAGCCCCGATGCTCTTCCGTGACCGGACGGAGGCGGGCCGGCTCCTGGCGAGCCAGCTCGGCCGCTATGCCGGACGTCCCAACCTGCTCGTGCTCGGTCTGCCGCGCGGCGGTGTGCCGGTCGCCTACGAGGTCGCGAAATTGCTCGGCGCTCCGCTCGACGTATTCCTCGTGCGCAAGCTCGGCGTGCCCGGCCACGAAGAGGTCGCGATGGGAGCGATCGCGACGGGCGGCGTCCGTGTCCTCAGCGCGGATCTCGTGCGCCAGCTCGAGATCAGCCCCGCCGCCGTCGAGGAGGTGGCCGCGCGGGAGCAACGCGAGCTCGAGCGACGCGAGGCGGCTTATCGGGGCTCCAGCCCGCCTCCGGACGTGACCGGCCGGACCGTCATCCTCGTGGACGACGGCCTGGCGACCGGCTCCACGATGCGGGCGGCCGCGGAAGCGCTCCGCCGCCTCGGCCCGGCCCGGATCGTCGTGGGCGTTCCGGTCGCGGCTCCGGAGACGTGCCGGGAGCTCGAGAGCCTCGTGGATGACGTCGTCTGCGCGGTGACGCCGCGGCCGTTCTACGCGGTCGGGCAGTGGTACCAGGACTTCTCCGAGACGAGCGACGAGGAGGTCCGCTCGCTGCTCGCGCGCTCGGGTAGCGACGAGCCCGCGCGGGTCGGACAGTGAGAGACGCCGTCGGGGTCGCCTCTGCAGGATCGCTCGTCGAGACGATCCGGAGCGCGGCCGTTCCGCTCGAGGAGGGACCGGGTGACTACGACCGATGCCGTTCTGCACTTCGACCATAGCCGGGCCGTCGAGCCTCTCGAGCGGACGGCGGGTTGGGAACACGGGGAGGTCCCGGAGACCTTCCCTTCGGGGGTGTGAACATGCCGACGCTCGAGATACCCCGCGAAGAATGGAAGGCGTTCTGTGACCGCTTCAGCCGGGAGCACGAAGGCTGGCTGGCCACCTTGGAAGTGCTCGACGAGGCGATCGGAGCTCAGGTCGAGGCCGAGGACCTGCCGCTCGAAGGGATCACCGCGGCTTCCAAGGGGAGCGGCGGGGACGCGATCGAAATCTTCCTGCGAGCGGAGCCGGACGGCACGCTCACGCACTTCGTGGCAGACCCGACCCGCCTGTGGGTCCTGAGCACGGATGCGGGCGCCGAAGAGGCGCTCGAGATCGAGGCTCCGGGCAGCAAGACGATCCTGCGGTTTCGCTCCGCCATGCCCGCCGACATGGTCGACGGCATCGCGGGGCGTTAAGGAGCCGCCAGCCGGCGCATATCGCTGGACACCACGGGGCAGACCCGAAAGAATCCGCGGGGCCGCGCCCCCGCGCTGAAAGGAGAATCGGAATGTCTGCCTCCGCTTTCCGCCGCACGGGTCTGCTCACCGCGCTTCTCGCCTTCGCCGCGGCGGCGTTCGCCGCTCCTCCGGCCCCGCCGAAAGGGACGGTCAGGGGAACGCTGACCCTCGACGGAAAGAAGATCGAGCTGAAGCACGCCGCCGCTTACACGTACGACAGCGTCGTGGCCCCCGGGAAGAAGAACGTTTCGATCCTCCTGTCCGACAAACCGGTGAGTGAGAAGGCGTTTCAGGAGAACTTCTTCTGGCGCCCGGGTGAGCCCCTCGTGCCCGGCCTCTTCGAAGGCGTCTGGAAGACCATCCACATGGAAGGAGGGCTCCAGGGCGTAGCGATCAGCTTCTACCCCGACCAGAAGCCGATGGGCGCCGCTGTCCTCGTGGGCGGACAGGAAGGAATGTTCGACCTCATGGGCTCCGACTTCGTCGCGGAGGTCAAATCGATCTCGCCGCGCGTGGTCGGGAAGGTCCGGACGGCGACCTCTCCGATGGAGGCGGGAGACCACAAGTTGAGTCTCGACGCTTCCTTCGATCTCCCCGCGACGAACCTGAAATAGCGCGGATGCTTCGCAGGCGGTGGGTCGCGGTCGCCGCTGCGCTCGTGGTCCTCGCGTGCCCGAAGCCCGGGACGTACGGGCGCTTCGTCGGATCGGTCAAGACCGAATGGGTCGAGGCGGACCGCCGGATGCGGATGCTGGAGGACTTTCTCGTACGTGGACGCCAAAGGGACCGAATGGAAGGCGCCGAAAGGCTCCCTGATCGACGGCGCCTCGATTCCGCGGGTTCTCTGGACGGCGGTGGGCTCGCCCTTCACCGGGGAGTACCGCACGGCCTCGGTCGTCCACGACGTCGCCTGTGAGGAGCGGACCCGGTCCTGGCAAGACGTCCACCGGATGTTCTACGAAGCCAGCCGGGCCGGCGGAGTCGGCGAGCAGAAGGCGAAGATCATGTTCGCGGCCGTGTATCACTTCGGGCCGCGGTGGTCCGCGAACGGAACGCCGATCATGTTCGCGCGCGCGCGGCCCGTCGAAGAGGACTTCGAGGACCTCCGGGAGTTCGTCGAGAAGGAGGATCCGTCCCTCGAGGCGATCGAGGCGTTCTCCGGACCGCCGGCGCCGACCCCCTAAAGCGACGGTCATGGAGATTCGGGCGGCGGCCGCGGAGGACATCGGGTCGATCGCGCGGATCCACGTGGCCTGCTGGCAGGCCGCCTACCGGGGCATCCTGCCGGACGAGACGCTCGACGCCCTTCGCGTCGAGCAGAGGGAGCAGCTCTGGCGGGGTTGGATCGCCGGGCCCGGAGTCCACGCGCTCGTCGCCGTCCACGACGACGGACGCATCGTCGGCTTCACCCGGCTCTGTCCCGCACGCCCCCTGGAAAACCCGCCCGCGGCGGCCGCCGAGGTGACCCATCTGTACGTGGATCCCGCGATCCAGGCCAGGGGAACGGGCCGGGCGCTGCTGGAACGGGCGCTCGAGATCGCGCGCGCTTCCGGATATGGCACCCTGATCCTCTGGGTCCTCGAGGGGAACCGCAGCGCGAGGCGCTTCTACGAGCGCCTCGGGCTGTCCCCGGATGGCGCCCGGCACACCGACCCGGATTATCTCGGCAACGAGGCGGCCGAGCTGCGTTACGTGATGCCCATCCCGGCGAGCGTCACACCCGGGCCAGGGTGAGCGCGATCCCGCCCGCCAGGAGCGGAATGTCCTCGAGACGGCGCTCCAGCCGCACCAGGACTTCCGGCGCGCGCCGGACGAACGGCGGGATGAGGAAGAGGAAGCCAGCGTCCTCCTGCGCCCGGCCGCTCGCGCGCGCCTGCTCGAGAAACTCCCGCGGCCAGAAGTTCCGCTCGCCGCGGCGCACGACGGCCGAGAGGAACGAGTACGGGTTGCGGGCGTTGGGCTCGATGGCGAGCCATCGCGTCTTTCCGTGCGAGAGCGCCGCCGCCGCATCGAGCACGCGCCGCGTGTCCGAGACGTGGTGCAGCACGTCGTTCGACAGGATCCAGTCGAAGCGGGAGGCATCCGGAAGCTTCCGGTCCGACTCCTCGGCCGCCGCCGTCCGGAACGTGACGTTTCGAACGTCCGCCCGGGCCGCCGAGTCCACGGCATAGTCCACGTAGCTCTGCTGCGGCTCGATCCCCGTGAACTCGAGGTCGGGGCGCTCGCGGGCCAGCGCGATCAGGAGCTCGCCGACGCCGGAGCCGAGCTCCAGGACGCGGTCGCCGCTCCGCGCTCTGCTCAGGAACTCCGCGACGTAACGGATCCGGCGCCGAGTCAGCCAGCAGTCCCGCTTGGCGGCGTACTCCGCCGGCCGATCGTCCCAGGCGGCGTTCCAGGTGGCTCGGGTCAACCGGAAGATTGTACGGGGGGCACGGCCCTCAAAAGAGCTTGCGCTGTCCCGCTCGGCGCGGAGCCGGTGCGGGCATGGGGCGCGCGATCCCTTCGAGCGCGGGGTAGGCGCGAAGCAGCGTGTCGGGCGCCGCGGACCCTTCGCCGGTGATCAGGTGGCGGAGCTGGACGGCGTTGGCGACGGCCTGGCCGCGGAAGTGGTTGTTGAGGATCGCGAACGCGGGCTTCTCCGGCTCCCTCTTCACGGCATCGGCGATGCGCTCGGCCCAGGGCGCGAGCTCCCGGGTCTCGTACAGGTAGTCGTACCGCTTCTCCACGGTCGTCTGCGGCGAGAACCACTCCTGCGCGTTGCGTCCGTGGAACCGGTCGTAGCAGAGCGGCCCTTCCCGGTGGTTCGTCGCCCGCAGGTTCTCACCGAGCCAGGGCTGGTCGATGTTGACGAACGCGGCCCCGCGCCGCGTCAACAGGTCGATCGTTTCAGGCCGGTCCCACGAGGAGTGGCGGAACTCGACGGCGAGCGGCACGCCGGAAAAACCGGCGAGCACCTTCTCGAGGCGTTCCCGGGTCTCCGGCGACGCCTTGAACGACACCGGAAGCTGGATCAGGACGGCGCCGAGCCGGCCGGCGTCCCGCAGCGGGTCGAGGGCGCGCAGGAATTCGGTCTTTTCCTTTTGGCCGGCATCGCGGGCATGGGTGAACCCCTGGTAGAGCTTCACGGCGAACGCGAAGCGCGGGTTGTGCGCCACGCGCCGGACCCAGCTCTGCGTCATGCGGGCGTCGGGGATCCGGTAAAAGGTCGAGTTGACCTCGTTCGTGTCGAACATCGTGGAGAGCAGCGCGAGGCGATCGAACCCGCGCGGCGGGGAGGCGGGATACACGATCCCGTTCCAGTCGTCGTAGGACCAGCCGGCGGTGCCGACACGGAGGGGGGTCACTGACAGCTGAGAGCGGACAGCTGACAGCTAGTTCTTCGGCATCGCCGCCGCGAAGTTGAAACGGTCCGGGTCCCCGGCGAGCCAGAACTGTCCTCCGCCCGCGTCCGCGCCCTCCACGAAGAAGCGCAACATCCAGACCCCGTCCTCCCAGTCGCTGCCGATCTTCGCCGTGACCGAGAAAGGCATCTCTTTCGCTTTGGGCGGCGCGTCCACGCGGTCCTCGTACACGACGATGCGCTTGCCCGACGGGGAGATCGCTTCCACCCGGACCGGAAACTCGTGCTCGTGATCGGGCGGCGGAATGTCGAGGACGGCCTCGGCGCGCAGCCGCGCGTCCGACCCCCTTCGGATCGGGAACCCCTCCTCGCCCGTCTTCTTTCCGGACGCGTCCGCCGGGAAGACGGCGATGTTGGAGAGGATCTCGCGCGGGATCTGTCCGTGGTGCTCGGTCTGGAGGCGGAAGCGGAACCCGATGTTGGCCGCGATCTCGATCGGCTTGCCGTTGCGGCGGGCCGGACGGAACTCCCAGTTCTTCACCGCCGCGATAGCGGGTCCTACGAAGAGCTCGTTGCTCGCAGCGAGCGCCCGGACGTCCTGGAGCTTGCCGGCCTTATCAATACGGCCGATGAGGAGCACGTTGCCCTGCTGGTTCTGTTTCTGCAGCTGCTCGGGATAGACCGGCTTGACTTCCTTGACGACCTGCACCCCGGTGGTCTGGGCGGCGGCCGGGAGCGCGCCGAGCAGAATCGGGAAGAGAAAAGAGGCGGCGAGAAGACGCAGTCCGGTTCGCATCGGCGGGGTCAGGCCGTCGCGACCTGCAGCGCTCGGCGGGCGTGGTAGGAAGAGCGGACGAGCGGCCCGGCCTCGACCCGGAGGAAGCCCATCGCCTCTCCGGCTTTCCGGATGCGCTCGAATTCCTCCGGCGTGTAATAGCGCTCGACCGGGAGACGGCGCTCGTAAGGCTGCAGGTACTGGCCGACCGTGGCGATGTCGCAGCCGTGGTCCCGAAGGTCGCGCAGCGCCGCGATGAGCTCGTCCATCGTCTCCCCGAGTCCGACCATGACGCCGGACTTCGTCCGCATCGGGGATCGGGAGAGCCGCCTGTGCGCGTCGGCCCGCTCGATGAGCTCGAGCGAGCGCGCGAACGTCGCATCCGGCCGCACGCGCCGGTAGAGCCGCGGGACCGTCTCGACGTTGTGGTTGAGGATCTCCGGCTCCTCCACCAGGACCGTTTCGAGCGCGCCCCAGTTTCCGCAGAAGTCCGGGATCAGAACCTCCACCGTGCAGTCGGGATTCCGCCGCCGTATGGCCCGGATCGTCGCCGCGAAGTGCTCGGCGCCTCCGTCCTTGAGGTCGTCCCGGTTGACGGAGGTGACGACGGCATGGGACAGGCCGAGCTCGAGGACCGCTTCGGCCACGCGCTCCGGCTCTTCGGCGTCGAGCGTCCCGGGCCGGCCCTTCCCGACCGCGCAGAAGCCGCAGTGACGGGTGCAGATGTCTCCCATGAGCATGAAGGTCGCGGTCCGCTCGCGCGCCCAGCACTCGTGGATGTTGGGGCACCGCGCCTCTTCGCAGACCGTCACGAGGGAGAGCCGCCGCATCATCCGGCGGACCTCTTCGTACTCGCCGGTCGTGTTGAGCCGCACCTTGAGCCATTCCGGGCGCGCCAGCCGGAGCGGCGGCGACGGCAGTGTGGGCAGTGTCGCGCTCATCCGGCGATTATCTCCCGGTCGAAGACCTCCGCGAAGCGCCGCGCCACGACCGGCGCGAAATCCGCGGCGGCCATGCGCACCCCGAGGACGCTCTCGATCGACGTGACGCCCCCGTCGGTGATCCCGCACGGTACGATTCCCGCGAATCGCCCGAGAGGCTCGTCCGTGACGTTCACCGCGAAGCCGTGCGTCGTGATCCACCGCGCGATGTGGACGCCGATCGCGGCGATCTTGTCGTTGCCCACCCAGACGGAAGTGATCCGGTCGGGCCGGGGCGAGCGCGCCGCCTGGATTCCGACGTCGCCGAGCGCGCGGAGGAGGACCTCCTCCAGGTCCGTCACGTAGCGCTTGACGTCGCGGCGGTCCGGGTCGAGGTTGAGGACGGGGTAACCGACGAGCTGCCCCGGGCCGTGGTAGGTGACCTTTCCGCCCCGGTCGGTCTCGCGGACCGCGATGCCGAGCTCCCGGCACCGGTCCGGGCCGATGAGGACGTCGGCCGGGGTCGCATTCCGGCCGAGAGTGAAGACCGGGTCGTGCTCCAGCAGAAAGAGCGTCTCGGGTCCTCCGGCGCTGACCGAATCCGCCGCCTCCTGCTGCATGCGCAGCGCTTCGTCGTAACCGAGCCGGCCCGCCGTGACGAGACGGACCGCCCTGCTTGTTACGAGCGCGCGCGCCATCTTCCCGTGAGTGTATCCGCCGCGCCCTGCGTCCCGTAGAGGAGCAGGATCGGGTCCCAGTAGGGCATTCGGTAGCGCCATACGACCATCAACGCGACGTGGGCCCCCATACTGATGACGAGGACGGCGAGGGCGAAGAGAGCCACGCCCCGTCTCTGGGCGGCCAGCAATCCGGCGGCGGCGAAGACCGTGAGCACGGCGTAAAAGGCCCCCACACCGATGACGACCCATCTCGGCCAGTACCAGGGCCGCGGATACGGTCGCAGCCAGTCCCAGGTCTTTCGCAGGAAGAGCCCGGCCCACCGGACGGGATCCTCCGCGCGCTCCGAAAGAGCCTTTCGGAAAAAGTAGCGCGATCGTTCCGCCGGAGACCTACGTCCCGCGCCGTCGAGCTCCCGGACCTGTCGCTGGAGGTCGCGGTCCATCTCCGCGATCCAGCGGTCGTATTCCTCACGGGTTCGGAGGCCGTAGAAGCGGAAGATCCAGTCCGAGTTGCCGTAGTAGAAGGCGTAGCCGGTGGCGTCGTTGACCGGCAGCAGCTGTCGAAACACGACCGCGTTGCGCACCGTCCAGGGAGCCAGGAGAAACAGAAACCCGAGGAGAGCCGAAGCGGCGAGGTGCCATCGCACGCGAACGGGGTAACGCCGGTCCAGGAAGGGCGCGGCGAGCATCGGGGCGAGGACGAGGGCGGAAGGCCGCGTCAGCGCCGCGACGGCCAGGAATCCGCCGGACGCGAGGGAAAGACTGGTCGAGGGACGATCCGTGGCGGCCAGCAGCAGGTAGCCGGCACAAAGCAGAAGGAGCAGAAAGAGCGCCTCGCTCTGGACGTCGGCCGACATCAGGACGAATGCCGGGTTCAGTGCTCCGACGAACCCGGTGGCGATCGCGAGCCGCCGCCGTCGAAAAAGCCGCGCGGAGAGCGCCGCGAGCACGAGGGGAGACAGGGAGCCGAGCAGCACGTTTGCCAGCTTCGCCAGGGCGACGCGGTCGGGCCGGCCGAACGTGGCCGCGACCAGAAAGACGGGGTATCCCGGCGCCCGGAAATGGAAGGGGTCGGTCCGATCCGGGTAACGTCCCTCGGTCACCAGGGTCCGCGCCGCGGAGAGATATCCCCGCGCGTCGCCGAAGCGCAGGTTGGAGAAACCAACGGCGGCCGCCGCGGCGATCCGAAGGGCGAGCGCGACGAGAAAGATGATCAGGACGGCGCGCCGCCCCAGCCGCGGAATGGAATCGAGACGCGGAGCCTCGCCGAACGAGGGGGGACTGCTCAATGGGAACGCCGAATGGCCGACAGCGTACCGCTAGCCGATGTCGAACTCTCCCTCCTCGAGGGTCTCCTTCACGCTCGCCATGAACTTGTCCGCGTCGGCGCCGTCCACCAGCCGGTGATCGAAAGAGAGCGCGAGGTATCCCGTGGTCCGGATGCCGAGCGCGTCGTTTCCCGCGTCGTCCTTCACGACGACCGCCCGCTTCTCGATCGTTCCGACCCCGAGGATCGCGACCTGCGGCTGCGGGATGATGGGCGTGCCGAAGAGGGACCCGAAGACGCCCGGGTTCGTCACGGTGAACGTCCCCCCCTGGATCTCCTCGGGCTTGAGCCGTTTGGTGCGCGCGCGCTCGGCCAGGTCCTGGGTCGCGCGCGCCAGGCCGAGGATCGACTTCTCGTCGGCGTTCTTGATGACGGGGACGATCAAGCCCCAGTCGAGGGCGACCGCCATCCCCAGGTGGATGTCCTTGTGGTACACGATGTTGTCGCCGTCGATCGAGGCGTTGATCTGCGGGAACTTCTTGAGCGCCTGGATCGCCGCCCGGAAGATGAACGGCAGGTACGTGAGCTTGACGCCGTTCTTCTGGAGGAACGCCTCCTTGTGCTGCTCCCGGAGCCTCGCGATGTTGGTGTAGTCCACCTGGAAGACCGTCGTGACGTGCGCCGAGGTCCGCTTGGAGAGGATCATGTTGTCGGCGGTGATCTTCCGGATCTTCGACATGGGGACGATCTCGTCCCGATCGGAGACCGGCGCGGCGGGGCGCGAGGGCGCCGCCGGCGGTGCGGGCTCCGCGCGGCCGGGTTGGGCGGGCTGGGCCTCGGCGGGCTGCACCGCGGCCGCGGCGGCAGTGGCGGGAGCCGCGGGACCCGTCTTGCGGTTCTCGATGTACGACAGGATGTCGTTCTTCGTAACCCGGTTGTAGATCCCGGTCCCCTCGATCTCGCGGATGTTCACGCCCTGGTCCTGCGCGATCTTGCGCACGAGCGGGGAGGACCTCTGCCGGATCCGCTCTTCGATCGACTCGACGCGGCCGACGGCGCGCTCTTCCTGCGGCGCTGCGGCCGGGGTTTGGGCCGGAGGAGGGGGCCGGCGCTCAGGCTCGGGCGGAGGGGCGGACTCCGCGGCGCCGCGTTGTTCGGCGCTTTCTGTCGGGCCCCGCTGCGGGGCGCTTTCAGTCGGGCCGCGCTGCGCGGCCACGGCGGCGGGGCTCGGGGTCGCTTCGGGCGCCTCGGGCTCCGGAGAACGCGTCTGGGTCTCTTTCGCCGCGCCTTCGGAGACCGGCGGGGCCGGACCGCCCGAAGGGGGCGCCGGAGCGGCCGGGGCGGCAGCGGGTGGAGCCGCGGCGGCCGCCGAAGCCGGGGGCTTCTCGGCCCCTTGGGCCGGAGCCGCCGCCGGCTGCTCGCCGGCTTCGCCGACGAGCGCGACGACCGTGTTGATCGGTACCGTCTGGCCCTCGGGGACCTTGATCTCGACCAAGGTGCCGGCGACCGGGGAGGGGATCTCCGCATCGACCTTGTCGGTGGAGATCTCGAAGATCGGCTCGTCCCGCTTGACGGTCTCACCGACCTTCTTGAGCCACTTCGTGATGGTGCCTTCGGCTATGGATTCCCCCATCTGGGGCATGATCACTTCCGTCGCCATCGGATCTCCTTTTTCGCCAAAAAAGAACCGTTCGACAGAATAGCACCCGTTTGCGGCCGGCGCCGCCCCTCCATTCACCGGTTCCGAGCCACCGTCCGCCGGGAAGCCCGGGACGCGCGGCGCCAGGACTCGTAACTTCCGCCGTGAGGGAAGGAGAGAGCATGAACGCGGAAGAGAGATCGGAAGCGAGAGCGGAAGAGAGGAGCGAGGCGGCGCGACGGCAGGGCATCGTCGGGCGGATCGTGTTCGGCGTGCTCTTCATCGGGATCGGCGCCCTGTTCACCCTCGACAACATCGGGATCGTGGAGGCCGGCCGCCTGCGGTGGTACTGGCCGGTGCTGCTCGTCGGATCGGGCATTCCGCCGCTGGTCGCTCCGAAGACCGCCGGCGACTCGGTCTGGGGGATGTTCCTCGTCGCGCTCGGCGCGTTCTTCCTGCTGCGCCGTTTCGACGTCATCGACTGGAGCATGCGCGACGTCTGGCCCCTCTTCCTCGTTCTGGCCGGCGCGATGCTGCTGCTGCGCGCCTTCGTGGAGCGCCGAGGACCGCGCAATGGAGGCGTACAGCCGCTGGAGAACGGAGGCGCGCGATGAGCGCTTCGCAGGAAAGGAGAGGGAGGTTGCCGGCGCTCACCGGCCGGATGATCCTGGGCGGGACCCTCATCCTCTTCGGGCTTCTGTTCCTCCTCGACAACCTCGGGTACCTGGCCGCGAGCCGCGTCCTGCAATTCTGGCCGCTCATGCTCATCGCGATCGGAGTCTGGAAGGTCCTGCAGCCGCGCGAGGATGGCCAGCGCGGGCTCGGTGTCGTCCTGATCGCCATCGGCCTCTTCCTGCAGCTCCAGATGCTCGCCGTGATGGACCTGGAGTTCCGGCACGTCTGGCCCGCGGTGCTGATCGCCTTGGGCGGACTGTTGCTCTGGAGGGGCGTCTTTCAGCGCAGCCGGCCTCAGCCCGGCGGCGCGCGCTTGGCCTCCTCCGAGCTCCACGAGATGGCCTTCATGGGAGGCGGCAACCGCATCATCGACAGCCCGGACTTCCGGGGCGGCGACCTCACGGCGATCATGGGGGGGCTCGAGCTCGACCTGCGCAAGGCGAACATGACCTCGGAGTCCGCGGTCGTCGACGTCTTCGCGCTCTGGGGCGGGATCGAGATGCGCGTGCCGCCGGAGTGGAGCGTCGAGGTCCAGGGCGTCGCGATCCTCGGCGGCATCGAGAACAACGCCCGCGCCTCCGCCGTCGAGGGCAACCCCGGCAGGCGGCTCATCATCCGGGGCACGGTCCTGATGGGCGGGCTCGAGATCAAGAACTAGCGCGTTCGTGCATCCGATCCTCGCCCGAAAGGGCCGCCTGCTTCCGTACCTGGCCGCCACGTTGCCGATCGGGGGCATCCTCGCGGCGCTGCTCGCGGGGCGAGGCGGCTTCCCCCTCTTGCAAGCCGCCACGCTCGCCGTGCCGATGATGCTGCTTTACGCGTTTCTCGGCCTTTCCGCCTGGTACCCCTGCCGCGCCGCGCCCCTCGGGCGCTCTCCCATCGCGCGCTCCGTCGCGACCCACCTCGCCGCCGCCCTGCTGACGAGCGCGGTCTGGGTCCTCCTCGGAGCCGGCCTTGCCCGCGTGCTGGCCGCTGTCCCCCAGCTCCGGGACCTGCCGCCGCGTTATGCGTCTCAGGTGCCGGCGCTCTTTTCCGTCGGTGTGCTCCTCTACCTGATCTCGAGCGCTCTCCACTACGTTCTCCTCGCGTTCGAGGAGTCCCGCGAAGCCGAGCGGCGGGAGGCGGAGCTGCGTGTCCTCGCCCGGGACGCGCAGCTGAAGGCCCTCAAGGCGCAGCTCCACCCCCACTTTCTCTTCAACAGCCTCCACTCGGTCGGGGCGCTGACGGCGAAAGACCCGGCGCGCGCGCGCGAAATGTGCCTGCGCCTGGCGGAGTTCCTGCGCAAGAGCCTGGCCGTCGGGGAGAGCGAGAGCATCCCGGTCCTCGAGGAGATGGCCCTCGCGAAGGCGTATCTCGCCGTGGAAGCGCTCCGCTTCGGGCCGCGGCTCGTGATCGAAGAGGACTTCGAGCTCGCGGATGCCTGCGAGATTCCGCCGCTCCTCCTCCAGCCGCTCGTGGAGAACGCGGTCCGGCACGGAATCGGAAGCCGCGTCGAGGGGGGCTCCATCCGCCTCGAGGCCCGCCAGACGGGACGGCGCCTGAGGATCGTCATCGAGAACCCCTGCGATCCGGACGCCCCGCCGGCGCGCGGGACCGGCCTCGGCCTCGCCAACGTGCGCGCCCGCCTCGCGGCGCGTTACGGACCGGACGCGATCTTCGCGGCCCGGCACCTCGAGGACCGATACCTCGTGGTCCTGTCCATTCGTGCGCAGGCGGGCGCGTGAAGTCGGGGGACGGACCGTTGCGGGTCCTCATCGTGGACGACGAAGAGGCGGCGCGCGTCATCCTCAAGGAGCTCCTCGCCGAGGAGCCCGGCATCGAGGTCATCGGGGAATGTGCCAACGGGTTCGAGGCCGTGAAGGCCGCGGCAGAATGGAAGCCCGACGTCCTGCTGCTGGACATCGAGATGCCCAAGCTCGATAGATTCGAGGTGCTCGAGCTCGTGGATCCGGCCCTCGGTGTCGTCTTCGTCACGACGTACGACAGCTACGCCCTGCGCGCGTTCGAGGTTCACGCGGTCGACTACGTGCTCAAGCCGTTCCGGCCGGAGCGGCTGCGGGAAGCCCTCGAGCGAGCGCGCGGCCGCGCCGGAAAGAGGCGCGCGGACCCGGCGGAGCTCGCGGCGGCCGCCCGCCCTCCCGGCCACGCCCTGCAGCGCGTCGTCGTGCGCGACGGCTCCCGCGTCCACCTGATCCCGAGCGAGAAGCTGGACTATGCTGAAGCGCAGGACGACTACGTCGTCCTCAAGAGCGAGGGGAAGAAGTACCGCAAGCCGCAGACCCTCGCGAGTCTGGCCGGCGCTCTGGACCCCGAACGCTTCATCCGCGTGCATCGGTCCTACCTGGTCAACCTGGATCGCCTCCAGCGCATCGAGCTCTACGCCAAGAACAGCCACGTCGCGATCCTCGCCGACGGGACGCGGATTCCCCTCAGCCGCGAAGGGCACGCGCGTCTGAAGTCCGCAATCGGAGAACGGGACTAGGAGCGCTTCGGAAGCGCGCGGGCCGCTTCCAGTGCCGCGCGGATGGCTTCGCCGCCAGCCGGGAACGGGATGTCCTGGTTGCCGAGCAGGACGGATGCGTCGTGCGGGTCCCCGGCGGCGATCCAGACGACCGGCGTGCCCCGCTGGAGCGCTTCGAGGAGGACCTGCGTCGTCCCGCCCAGCCCGCGGCCCCTGCGGCCGTCCCACACGGCGAGGAGCACGTTCGTCCGGTCCAGGATGAAACGCCCGACGGCGGCGTAGGCCGCGTCCTGGGCTTCGGGAGTCCGCCGCGCGCCGGGCAGCTCGTGCACCTCGCCCGAGCGGGACAGCAGCTGTCCGAACTCCTGAAGCGAGGCGGGACCCGCGAAGTCCTTCTCGTACTCCGAACGGACGAAGGGCAGGATGGCCTCCACACGGAAACCGAGCTCCAGGGCTTCCTGGGCGACGATGCGATCCGCCCCTTCCGCGAGGCCCGTGAGGAGTGTCGGGACGGCTCCTTCCGGCCGCGTCCCCCGAAGGAAGCCGAGAACCTCGCGCACGCGATCGCGCAACAGGCGGGGGGAGGCATCGGCCAGCCGGTTCGGCCGGTGCCCCGTGACGCCGACCGTCAGGGGGCTCACGTGCGGTCGAATGCGGGCGGGAAGTGCTCCGGTTTCACATGCCTGGCAGCCACTTTCTGCCCGATCCGGTCGAGGTCCTCGAGGTTGCGGACGTCGCTCATCTGCGAGAGCGCTTCGACGCGCTGTTCCTCGTAGTCGAGACTCAGGTCGGCCAGCGCCTTCTTCTCCAGGTCGATGTCGTACCGCAGATAGGAGATCTGGGGCGTCGGGCCGATGCCGTCGTTGGCCAGGGTCCCGATCTGCCGGTCGATCGGGCGCGCCGTGGGGCTGTTCGACAGGAGCTGGAGCACGGTCTGCAGCAGCTCGGAGGCGTCGTACATCATGTGCTGGAAGAGCAGGCCGACCCATTCGAGGTTGGTGTAGCGCTGGAGCTTCTCGCGCGGCTTCACCTTGAGAAACGATCCGGTTCCCACGGAGCAGAGCAGCAGCTTGTCCTCGCCCATCGGCCACCGCAGGGCGTAGCCGTCGAGCGTCGCGACGAAGAGGAGCTGCAGGGACGGGTTGTTGTGCATGGACACGCCCCCGTCCACGAAGATCGCCCCCTCGCCGGCGCCCACGTCCGAGATCATCCGGGGCTTGAAATAGGTCGGGGCGGCCGTTGAGGAGCGAACGACTTCCCAGAGGGGGAGGTTCTTGTTGAACTCGTAGAACTTGTGGTCCGGGAGGTTGACGAGAGTCCAGACCGAGCCCGTGTCCGCGCGCCGCGCCACGATCATGAGTCCCACGCGCAGGTCCGGACTCGTCAGCGTCCGGTCGCCGAGGTGCTGGCGGAGCAGGCCCTCGAGGGGGTTCTCGTCGAACCGCGCTCCGAGGAGTCGGCCGATGAACCCGAGGAAGTACTTCATCGGCACGAACGCCTTGCGTCCGAGGCTCAGGTAGAGCTGCCGGAGATCGGAGACCGGGTGGCCGAGTGCGAGCATCGTCGCGATGATCGCGCCCGTGCTCGTGCCTCCGATCAGGTCGAAGTAGTCGGCCAGTACGAGGTCGGGCCTGCCCGTGCGCTCTCTCAGGATCTTCTCGATCCGATCGAGGAATCCGAGGGTCACGAGGCCGCGCAAGCCGCCCCCGTCGAGCGCGAGGAGCCTCTTGGGGCCCGGCTCACGCAGCCGCTTGTCTAGGTCGGTCTGAGCCATCGCATTGTCGGGTCTGTGGTCGCGCCGCGCTTCGTGACACTATATCGCCCCGGCGCGCGCAGCCGTCGCGGACATGGGGCACGACGTCTTCATCAGCTACTCCAGCAAGGACAAGCCGACGGCCGATGCCGTCTGCGCCACCCTGGAGTCCGGCGGCGTCCGCTGCTGGATCGCGCCGCGCGACATCCTGCCCGGGATGGACTGGGGGGAAGCGATCGTGGACGGCATCAAGCGATGCCGGGTCATGATCCTCGTCTTTTCCTCCAACGCGAACTCCTCGCCGCAGATCCGCCGCGAGGTCGAGCGCGCCGTGAACAAGGGCGTGCCGATCATCCCGTTCCGCATCGAAGAGGTCATGCCGACCCGCTCGCTCGAGTACTTCATCTCCACGCCGCACTGGATGGACGCGATGACGCCGCCGCTGGAGAAGCACCTCCAAAAGCTGACGGAAGTCGTCCTCACGCTCCTTTCGAAGCTGGAGGACCGGGTCACGAAGACCGTCGCGGCGCCGCCTTCGCCCGTGGCCCGCGCGAAGCAATGGATCCAGGCGGAGGTGATTCCCCGGCTATCGAGAGACCGCGGCGTGCCGCGCCCCGCGGCGGCCGCGACCGGGTCGGCCGCTA
>JBHENW010000169.1:0-23294 GCA_046261875.1 Thermoanaerobaculia bacterium
GGTCGGCTCGTCGTCGAGCGGCACGTTGTCGAGGTCGGGAGCCGTTCCCTCGCGCGCCCGGATCGCGTCCCGCGTCGCCTCGATGATGTCGAGCGTGATCAGCCCGAGGAAGTCGATCTTGAGAAGCCCCATCTTCTCGACGGCGTTCATGTCGAACTGGGTCGTGATCTCGTCTTTGCTCGTCCGGTAGAGCGGGAGGTACTCGGTGATCGGGCGCGGCGCGATGACGACGCCCGCCGCGTGCATCCCGGCATGGCGCGAGAGGCCTTCCAGCCGCTCGGCGATCCGAACGACCTTGGCGGCCGACTCGTCCGTGTCGAGGAGCTCCTTGAGGCTCGGGGACTCCCGCAGCGCCTTCTCGAAGTTCACGTCCGGCCCGTCCGGCACGAGCTTGGCGATCCGGTCTCCCAGGGCCACGGGGAGGGAGAGCACGCGGGCGACGTCGCGCACCGCGAGCTTCGGCTTGAGCTGAGAGAACGTGACGATCTGCGCCACGTTCTCGCGGCCGTACTTCCGCGTGACGTACTCGATGACCTCGCCCCGGCGGGCCTGGCAGAAGTCGATGTCGATGTCGGGCATGGAGATGCGCTCGGGGTTCAGGAACCGCTCGAAGAGGAGGTCGTAGCGCAACGGATCGATCTCGGTGATTCCCAGCGACCAGGCCACGATCGACCCCGCCGAGCTGCCCCGCCCCGGCCCCACGGAGATGCCTCTGTCGCGCGCGTACTGGATGAAGTCGGACACGATGAGGAAGTACGAGGGAAAGCCCATCTTTTCGACGACCGAGATCTCGTACTGGAGGCGCTCGCGGTACTTTTCGGGCGGGATGGGGATCCGACCGGCGCGGAAATGTTCCGTCATCTTCGCAAGCCGGCGCTCGAGGCCTTCCCGGGCCAGGGACTCGAAGTACTCCGCCGGGGTCATGCCCGCCGGCGCCGCGAAAGTCGGCAGGTGCAGACCTTCCGTGTCGAACGTCACCGCGCAGCGCTCGGCGACGGCGACCGTGTTCGTGACCGCCTCCTCCGACCAGGTGGCGAACCGCGCCCGCATCTCCTGCGGCGTCTTCACGTAGAACTCGTCGTTGTAGAAGCGCATGCGGCGCTCGTCCTCAAGCGTCTTCCCCATGCCGATGCAGAGGAGGACCTCGTGCGCGAAGGCATCGTCGCGCCGCAGGTAATGGCTGTCGTTCGTCGCGACGGCCGCCGCCCCGGTCTCCCGGGAGAGCCGAAGCAGGTCGGGGACGATGGCCGTCTGCTGCGGCAGGCCGTGGTCCATGAGCTCCACGAAGAAGTTGCCCTTGCCGAAAATCTCCTCGTACTCGAGAAACGCGCGTCGGGCGGCCGGGTAGTTCCCCCGGGAGAGAGCCCCGGCGACCTCCCCTTTGAGGCAGCCGGAGAGGCCGATCAGTCCCTCCGCGTGCTCGCGCAGGAGGGCCTTGTCCATGCGCGGGCGGTGGTAAAAGCCGGTCAGGTAGGCCTCGGAGACGAGCTTGACGAGGTTGCGGTAGCCGGTCTGGTTCGAGGCGAGGATCGTCAGGTGATAGGCGTACCCCTCCCCCGATTCGCTCGCCGCCTCCGTCTCCCGGTCGCGCCGGTCCGCCGGTGCGATGTAGGCCTCGACCCCGAGGATCGGCCGGACTCCCTGCTTGACGGCCTCGTGGTAGAAGCTGAACGCCCCGAACATGTTGCCGTGGTCCGTGACCGCGACTGCCGGCATGCCGATCTCCGCGACGAGGCGGCAGAGCTCCGGAAGGCGGTTCGCGCCGTCGAGAAGGGAATACTGGCTGTGGAGATGGAGGTGGACGAACTCGCCGGGCATCCGGGGCGATTGTAAGTCAGATGGAAGACAGATGAAGTCCGAGTCGCGTTGCCGCTCCTCCGCTGCGGACGCGAGAGGCGGCGGTCACCCTCTCTACAACGCGTGGATGATCACGTAGGAGACCGCGAGGAGCACGATCCCGAAGAGGATCCAGAGCCACTCCCCGCGCGGATGCCCCCGGCGGCCGACGAAGAGCCCCAGGTGATCCCCGCGAGCCACAGCCCCGTTGGCGAGGTGGAAGCAGACTCCCAGCATCCCGAGGACGTAGACGGCCAGGGTGACCGGCTCGAGCATTCCCTCGTGCATGCGCGCGAAACTCATCTCCGTCCCCGTGAGCCAGGGGGAGACCTTCGTCTTGTAAACGTGCGCCGGCACGAAGAGGAGCACGCCGATCGCGCTCGCCCGCTGCAGGACGTATTTCCAGTTGCGGAGGGTCGGCGTCATACGAACGCTCGGGCTGCTCGTGACGGTCACCTTCAGCCCGTAGAGCGCTTGGAACAGGAAGGGCAGGTAGACCCCGAGCCATACGAGAGGCTGGTAGAACGGCGCCCGGATGACCTCCGCGAGCCGCGCGTCGAAGGCGGCCGCTCCCTGCAGCGCGAACGCGTTGTTGTAGAGGTGCCAGACCAAGTAGACACCGAGGGGCGCCACCCCGACGAGAGAAAAGAGCCGGCGAAGCCAGAAGGGGCGAAACGAGAGCGGAGGCGCCGGGGCCTGGCTCACGGGCGGCGGAGCGCCGCGATTCCTCCGGTCATTCCCACTCGATCGTCGCCGGAGGCTTCGAGGTGATGTCGTACACGACCCGGTTGATCCCGCGCACGGTGCCCACAACGCGCCGCGCGATCGCATCGAGCACCTCGTGCGGCATCCGGAACCAGTCCGCAGTCATGAAGTCCGTGGTGTGGACCGCCCGGACGGCCAGGACGAACTCGTGGGTCCGGTTGTCCCCCATCACGCCGACCGAGCGCACCGGGAGCAGGACGGCGAAAGCCTGCGAGATGGCCTCGTAGAGGCCGGCCGCGCGGATCTCTTCGAGGACGATCTCGTCGGCGCGCTGCAGCAGGGCGACTTTCTCGGGGGTGACCTCCCCCGGGATCCGCACCGCGAGGCCCGGGCCCGGGAAGGGATGCCGGGTCAGGAATTCCCTCGGCAGCCCGAGCTCGGCCCCGAGCAGGCGGACCTCGTCCTTGAAGAGCTCGCGGACCGGCTCGATGAGCTCGAACCCGAGCTTCTCGGGGAGGCCGCCGACGTTGTGGTGCGTTTTGATCACGGCCGACGGACCGCGGATCGAGACGGACTCGATCACGTCCGGATAGAGGGTTCCCTGCGCGAGGTACCGCGCGTCGGCAATGGAACCGGCCTCTCGCTGGAAGACCTCGATGAACGTCCGGCCGATGACGCGCCGCTTCTCTTCGGGGTCTTCGACGCCGGCCAGCCGGGAGAAGAAGAGCTCCGCGGCGTCCACCGCCTGGATCGGAAACCCCAGCCGCGCGAAGGCGGCTTCGACCTGCTGCCGCTCGTGGGCGCGCATGAGCCCGTGGTCCACGAGGATGGGGTGCACGCGGTCGCCGAGCGCTTCCCGCAGAAGCAACGCCGTCACCGAGGAGTCCACGCCGCCCGACAGCGCGCAGACGACCGCGCCGGAGGGCGCCCGGGCGCGGATCTCCGCGATCTTCTCCTGGCGGAACGAGGCCATGCTCCAGTCGGGTCGGGCGTCGCACACCCGGAACAGGAAGTTCTGGAGGATTTCCGGGCCATGCTCGGTGTGACGAACCTCGGGATGGAACTGGAGGCCATAGATCCCCTCGGCGGGGTCCTCGAATCCGGCGATCGGGCTGGAGCGCGTCTCGGCGATGACCCTCGCCCCGGGCGGGGGCTTTTTCACCGAGTCGCCATGGCTCATCCAAACGGTCTCCTCCGATTCCAGACCCGAGAAGAGGCGGGATTCGAGCGAGAGCCGCGCGAGCGCGCGTCCGTACTCCCGGCCGTCCGGGCGCGCGACCTCCCCGCCGCGCGCATGCGCCAGCCATTGCATCCCGTAGCAGAGCCCCAGGACGGGCACGCCGAAGCCGAGCGGGTCCGCCGCCGGGAGCGGCGCGCCTTCCTCGTAGACGCTCTGGGGGCCTCCCGAAAGGACGATCCCGGCCGGGTTCCACCGGCGGATCCCTTCCGCCGTTTCCGAGGGGGGCAGGACGACGGAGAAGACGCGCGCTTCGCGGATGCGCCGCGCGATGAGCTGCGTGTACTGCGATCCGAAGTCCAGGATGACGACGGGACGCGACGGAGCGGTCACGCCGAGACCGCCTTGCCCAGGGCCGCGACGGGAATGGCGACGACAGCCGCCGGCAGGAGGGCGGCGGGCGCTGCGAGGAAAGGGGCGAGCGCGGCCAGAAGCGGCGCGACGAGCGCGCCGGGCGCGTAGAGCGTCGCGAGCCGGTCGCCGGCGACCATGAGGACGAGGGTCGCCGGCAGATAGACCAGGACGAAGATCTTTCCGAGGGCTCTCCCGTAGGCGGACCGCGGGCCTCGGGGCCGCGGCCCGAAGATCGCGGACTCCGCGAGACTGATGCAGAGAAGGAAGAGCAGCGTGACGAGGTAGAGCGGCAGGAAGAAGAGCAGCGCCTGCTCGACGAACCGGCCCTCGGGGAAGGTGGCGGCCAGCGCGGACCCGACCCAGGCCTCGAAGAACGGGTAGACGCCGAAGCCCGGGTCGGACCGCCCGTGGGTCAGGAGGAAGAGGAGGACGGCGAGCAGAAAGGCCGACGGCAACAGGAGAGCTGCCTGACGGAAGAAGGTCACCCGATCCGATTCTAGCCGAGTGCCCGCCGCGAGGCGGGACCGGCGGCACGTGTGAAGCCGCTCGCGCGAACCGCTTTGCTATCGTCTGACGGCCGTGCCCGTGCGGAAATCGACGAAGACCTGGCTGGCGGTTCTCGCCGGCGGGATCCTCCTCCTGCTCATCGACGGGGGCGGCGACGGCCACGGTCCGCTCGGCCCGATCGCCTTTGTCGCCTGCCTCGTTTCCGCGATCGTCCTGTTCGCCCGGATGCTCATCGCGCTCTTCCGCCTGATCGTTCACCGATTGACGCTGCGCCTCGCCTTCTCCTATTTCCTGATCGGCGTCGTCCCCATCCCGCTCCTCGCCGCCATGCTCTTCATCGCCGGCTACATCCTCTCCGAGCAGATCATCGCGACTCGGCTCCGGCGCGAGGTCGCCACGCTCGCCGAGGAGGCCCGCCGGACCGCGGACCTCTCGGAGGTGCGGGTGGGGAAAGACGGGAAAGTGCTCGCCTCCGAGGTGAGCTGGTTGCGCCCGGGCGAAGAGGCGCGCTGGGCTCTCGGCCTGACCGCCCCCGCTCCGGTCATCTCCAACATGGAGTTCTGGATCGCGGTGCCCGGCGAGGCCGGAGGGGGCGAATCCTCCGTTCGCCTGATGCCCCTCTCGGATCAGAAGGCGGGCTGGCTGCAGAAGCTCGCGGACCGCTCCGATTACACGCTCCACCTCGAGACCGGCCGCTCGGGCGCCGGCCCGAACTTCGAGATCAACGTGGGCGACGACCGCCGTGACTCCGGGTCGGGTGACGAGCCGGATCCCGATCCCGACCCTCCGGAAATCCGGCCGCGCTCGCGCCCGAAGACCGGCACGGGCCTGCTGGGGAGGGAGTGGCTCACGGGCATCTACCTCGAGAAACCGGTCGCGGCGTACGGGGAAGCGCCGGGCACCGGGAACCGGGTCGTCGTCTACATCGGCCAGGCTTCGCCCCGGGTCCTGTTCTCTCAGCTCTTCGCCCAGGGGATGCCGAACGTCGCGAGCGTCATGCTGCGCATCCTCATCGTGATCGGCGGCTCGCTCCTCTTCGTCTATCTCATCGCCCTCGCGATCGCTTTCGTTCTCGTCGGCGCCATCGCGCGGAACGTGAACAGGATGACCCGCGCCGCGCAGGCGATCGGGCGCGGTGACTTTTCCGTCCGCGTCAACTCGAAGTCCCGCGACCAGATCGGCGACCTCGCGAGATCCTTCGACGGCATGACGGCCTCGATCCAGTCTCTGCTCGTGGACACGGCGCGCAAGGAGCGCCTCGAAGGCGAGATCGCCATCGCGCGGACGATCCAGCAGAAGCTCCTCCCGCCGCCGCAGGGCGAGGTGCCCGGCCTGCGGCTGATAGCCGAGTTCGAGCCGGTCGCGGAGATCGGCGGCGACTATTACGACTACTTTCCGATGCCGGACGGCCGCACGGCGATCGCGGTCGGAGACGTCTCCGGGCACGGCCTGCCGACCGGCCTCCTCGTCGCCATGGCTAAGGCCGCCCTTACGACACTGACCGAGACCGGATTGACGGGCTCTCCGCTCTTCGCGCGGCTCAACGACCTGATTTACCGCTCGACGGACTCCCGCAACTACATGACCCTGACGCTCCTGGCCTACGACGCGCGGACTCGGGAGGGGTCCTTGACCAACGCCGGCCAGCTCGCCCCGTACCGCCTCGGGCGCTCGGGCGTCGAAGCGCTGTCGCTCCCCTCCTTCCCGCTGGGGGTCTCGCCGCGGCACGAGTTTCCCAGCCGGACCTTCCGGTTCGAGCCGGGGGACCGCGTGCTCTTCTTCACGGACGGGTACGTCGAGACGACGTCGCCCGGCGGGGAGCCGTTCGGTTTCGAGCGGCTCGAGGAGCTCCTGCGCGCTCACGCATCGGCTTCCGCCGAAGGCCTGCGCGACGCCTTACTCGCGGCCGTCCGGGAGCACGCCGGCGGCCGCACTCCGGAAGACGACCGGACCATGGTTCTTCTCACTGTCGAAGGAAAGGAGTAGACATGCGAGGCAGACGTCTCCCCGGCCGGGGCCGAAGGTTGCGTGCGGCGCGGACGGCGATCCTGGCGGCCGCGTGGCTGAGCGCCGCCGCCGCGCTCCGCGCGCAGAGCTCCCCGTTTCTCGATGAGGGCCTGGCGCGGCTGCTCATCGACGAGCTGTCCGGCGAGATGGCCTACGACAACATGCGCATCACGACGCAGTGGCACAAGCTCTCCGGCTCCTCCGACTTCTTCGCGACCGCCCGCTACGTCATGGAGAAGGCCAAGGCGTATGGCCTGGAAGACGTGCGCTGGATCGACCAGAAGGGAGAACAACCGTACTGGGAAGCGCTGCGCGGCGAGGCCTGGATCCGGGAGGGGGAAGGCCCGAAGGCGCGGGAAAGGAAGATCGGCTCCTACGCCGGGGTGGAGACGTCCGTCGCGGACTTTTCCCGTCCGGCGGACGTCACGGCCGATCTCGTGGACGTGGGCTCGGGCGAGACCGGCGCGGACTACCGCAACGTGAACGTGCGCGGGAAGATCGTCCTCGCCTCCGGAGCCCTCGCCGCGGTGACCGAGCAGGCCGTCTGGAAGCGCGGCGCGGCCGGCATCCTCTCTTACAACTCATCGCGCCTGAACCCGCTCGCCGACGCGCCGGACCAGGTGGCCTGGCTGCGCGTGCCCGTCAAGGACGGTCCGAGGGGCGAGAAGACGACGTTCGCGTTCGTCCTCTCGGCCCGCGAAGGTCAGGAGCTCTCGGAGAAGCTGCGCGGGCAGGCCACCCGACGGATCTTCGCCGAGGGATCCCGGGACGCGGTGCGTCTCCAGGCCCGCGTCGTCGTCGAATCGCGGTTCCTCCCGGACGGAAAGACGGCGATGGTCGAAGGGCGGATCCGGGGAACGGACCCGTCCCTGCCCGAGGTCGTGCTCACCGCACACCTTCAGGAGTCCAAGCCCTCCGCCAACGACGACCAGTCCGGTGTCGCGAGCGTGCTCGAGATCGGACGCGCGCTGACGCGGCTGATCCGCGAGGGCAAGCTCCCCCGTCCCCGCCGGGGCATCCGGTTCTGGTGGGCCGACGAGATCTATTCGGAGTACCGCTACTTCGCCGACCACCCGGAGGAAGCGCGAAAGGTCCTGATGAACCTCAACCAGGACATGGTCGGAGCGCGGCAGTCGGTCGGCGGGCGGGTCCAGTACATGGTCCGTCCGCCCTGGTCGCGCCCATCCTTCCTGCCGGACGTGCAGGAAAGCATCCTCGAGGCGGTCGTGGCCGGCAACAGCGGGTTCCTGGCCGCCTGGCAGGCGCAGTCTCCGCCGCCCGGCGTCGGCTTCTCGCGCCCCATTTTCGCGCGACTCGGATCCCGGGAGCCTTTTCATGCCCGGGCGATCCCGTATCACGGCAACACGGATCACCTCGTGTTCAACGACGCGTGGGTCGGCGCGCCGGGCACTTCGCTGACGAACTGGCCCGACGAGTTCATCCACTCTTCTGACGACGACCTCTGGCAGATCGACCGGACCCAGCTCAAGCGCAACGCCTTCGTCGTCGCGGCGGCGGCATGGTGGATCGCCACGGCGGACGCCGCGGCGGTCCCGGCTCTCGCCTCCTTCGTGACGGCTCGAGGCCTGGAGCGACTCGGCCGCGACCTGGCCACGGCGCTCTCCGGGGCGTCCGGTCCCGATGCGCAGCGCGCTTCCGCTTACCGAGCGGCCGCCAACCTCCTCGCAGTCTCCCTCGAGAAGGAGAAGTCGGCTCTCGCCTCCACGCGGCAGATCGCGCCGTTGGCGGCCGGACCGTCGCGGGAACCGGACGAGCTGCTGCGGGACCGCACGGCCGTCCTCGACCAGGCCGCCCGGGAGATGCAATCCATGCTCTATGCGGCCTACGGGTCTCCACCCCCGGTCCGGCCCGCGGAGACCTGGGGAGATCCGGTCCTGGAGCGCCTGGCGCAGAAGACGCCGCGGAAGGCCGTGGCCACGCTGGCGGACTGGATGGATCTCCAGCGGAAGGTCCGCGACCGGCGCGAACTGGACGCCATCGCCAAACGCGCCGAGAAAGACCGGGCGGAGGAGAGCGCTCGCAAGGCCGGGCGCAAGCCCCCGGCCCCGGCGGCCGACCCGCCGGCGCTCTCCCCGATCCTGCAGTTCGAAGTCCTCAACTGGGCGGATGGCACGGCCAACGCCGCAGAGATCGCGCGCCGCGTGCACGCGGAAGCGCTTTCCGCCGGGCACTGGTATTACGGGGATGCGGCGCCGGCCACCGTGGAGAAATTCCTCGAGACGCAGGTCAAGGACGGTCTCCTGGTCTGGTAGCGATGCCGCCGCGCAAGAGGAAGAAGGCCGCACCGGAGCCGCGGGGCATCGAGGCCGCGGAGGTGGCCGCGGGTTCCCCGCCCCCGGACGTGCGTCTCCTCCGCGAAGAGATCGAGCAGGACGGCGGGAAGGTGCTCGCCGAGTACCGCGAGCCGCTCGGATCGAAGTGGCAGCTCATGGCCGCGCTCCCGATAACGAAAGTCTTTCCCACGCCGTTCCAGAGGGACCTGTCGGAAGCGCACGTCAAGCGCCTGACCGGAGTGATCGACAAGCTCGACCGGTTCCTCGACCCGATCATCGCGGTGCGGTCTCCGGAAGGAAGCTATTGGACGCCCAACGGCCACCACCGCCTCTCCGCCTTGCGCAAGCTCGGGGCGCGCGCCGTGATCGCCCTCGTCCTGCCCGATCCGGACGTGGCGTACAAGATCCTGGCCCTCAACACCGAGAAGGCGCACAACCTGCGCGAGAAGTCCCTCGAGGTCATCCGGATGGCGCGGGAGCTCGCGTCGCGGGAGAAGCGGCCGGAGAAGGAGTATTCGCTGGAGTTCGAGGAAGCCGCGTTCGTCACCCTCGGGATCTGCTACGAGAAGAACGGGCGGTTCGCGGGCGGAGCCTACCACCCGCTGTTGAAGCGCGTGGACGCCTTCCTCGACAGTCCGCTCCCGGCCGCTCTCCGGGCCCGCGAGGGCCGGGCCCGGGCGCTGCTCGAGCTCGACGAGGCGGTCGTGCGCGCCATGAAGGGGCTCCAGGCACGGGGGTTCCAGAGCCCTTACCTGCGCGCTTTCGTCGTCGCCCGGGTCAACCCGATCCGTTTCAAGAAGGGTCCGGCCGACTTCGATGAAACGCTGGAGAAGATGACCGCCGCCGCGGAGCGGTTCAAGACGGACGCCGTGCGCCCCGACCAGATCGCCCGCGCCGCCGGACCGCCCGAAGAGTAGCTTACGATTCCGAGCCAACGCCGGGGAGGCCCTTCATGCGCGCTCTGCTCGCCGCCGCGGTCTTTTCGATGCCGCTCCTCGCCACGCCGCCCGATCTGCGGACGGCGCGGATCGTCGATCTGTCCCATGCTTTCGACGAGAGAACCCTTTACTGGCCCACCTCCCCTTCGAGGTTCTCGCTGAAACCCCTCGCTTCCGGAATGACGGAAGGCGGCTACTTCTATTCCGCGAACTCCCTCTGCACGCCGGAGCACGGCGGAACCCACCTGGACGCCCCCGTTCACTTCGCGGAAAAAGGACAAGCTGCGGACCAGGTCCCGTTGCGCCGCCTCGTCGCCGCCGCCGTGGTCCTCGACGTCCGCGAGGCGGCGGCGCGGAATCCGGACTATCGGCTGGCGGTCGCCGACGTGGACGCCTGGGAGCGACGGCACGGCGCGATTCCCGCCGGGAGCATCGTCCTGCTGCGGACCGGATGGTCGAGCCGCTGGCCCGATCGGAAGCGGTACTTTGGAGACGACACGCCGGGCGACGCGTCCCGACTGCACTTCCCGTCGTTCGGCGCGGAGGCGGCGCAACGGCTCGTGCGGGAGCGCCGCGTCGCGGCGCTCGGCGTGGACACGGCGTCCATCGACTACGGTCCCTCGCAGGACTTTCCGGTCCATCGGATCGCGGCGGCGGCCGACGTTCCGGGGCTCGAGAACCTGACCGGCCTCGATCAGCTCCCGCCGACCGGGGCGTGGATCGTCGCGCTGCCCATGAAGATCCGGGGCGGTTCGGGCGGGCCGCTTCGCGCCATCGCGCTCCTGCCGGACTGACGCGCTCCCCGCGGCTCCGGCCCAGCCGAAGTCGGCGCGCCCGTAGAATCGCGCCGACTTTCGGGGGGCCGCATGGAGTCGGACGAGATCATCGAGGTCCGCGAGCTCACGAAACGCTTCGGCGCCGTCACGGCCGTCGATGGGCTCTCCTTTCAGGTACGCCGCGGCGAGATCCTGGGGCTGCTCGGCCCCAACGGGGCAGGCAAGACGACCACGATCCAAATGCTCCTCGGCCTGACCACGCCGACCTCCGGCTCCATCCGGATCTTCGGCCGCGACCTGCAGAAGGCCCGACGCGCGATCCTCCAGCGGGTCAACTTCTCGTCGGCTTACGTGGCGCTCCCGTCGAACCTGACGGTCCGCGAGAACCTCACGATCTTCGCGCGGCTCTACGGGATCCGGAAGCCCACCCGGAGAATCGCCGAGACGCTCGAGATCTTCGACGTGCGCGACGCCACCCACCGCATCACCGGGGGCCTCTCCTCCGGCCAGCTGACGCGGATCAACCTGTGCAAGGCGTTCCTGAACGAGCCGGAGGTGCTCTTCCTCGACGAGCCGACCGCGAGCCTGGACCCGGACATCGCGGGCAAGGTCCGCACGGCCCTCCAGGAGGTCCAACGGAAACGTCAGGTCACGATGATCTACACCTCCCACAACATGCGGGAGATCGAGATCCTGTGCGACCGCGTCATCTTCCTCTCCCGCGGCGCGAAGGTCGCCGAGGGCCCGCCGGGGGACGTCCTCGCGCGCACGCAGAGCGGTTCCCTCGAGGAGCTCTTCATTACGATCGCGCGGGACGGAGAGCTCTTCGACCGGTCCCCCTCCCGGCCGGACGCCTGACATGTGGCTGCGGGTCTCGGCGCTCCTCCTGCGCTATCTGTACCTCTACCGGCGCAGCCTGCCCCGCGCGATGGAGCTCTTCTTCTGGCCCGTCATGGAGCTGCTGCTCTGGGGTTTCCTCTCCGTCTATCTCAGCCGCTATTCGCTGCCCGACGCCGTCGTCTACCTCATCGGGGCCACGATCCTCTGGGAGGTGTTCTACCGCGCCCAGATGGCGATCACGCTTTCCGTTTCCGAAGAGATCTGGGTCCGCAACATCATCAACGTCTTCGTCGCGCCGGTCTCGCCATTCGAGCTCGTCCTGGCCACGTGTCTGCTCGGCGTCATCCGTTCGACCCTGACGGCGCTGGTCCTCGGCGTGCTGGCGCAGGTCTTCTATGCGTTCAACCTCCTGTCGGTTGGCCCCGCGCTCGTCCCCTTCTACGCGAGCCTCATGCTGTTCGGCTGGGCGGTCGGGCTCTGCACCGTGGCGCTCATCCTGCGCTTTGGCCAGGCGGCGGAGGCGCTCATCTGGGGCGTGCCCTTCCTGATCCAGCCCCTTTCGGCGGTCTTCTACCCGCTCGAGGTCCTGCCGCAGTGGCTCCAGGCGCTGGCGCGCGCGCTCCCTTCGACGTGGGTCTTCGAAGGGATGCGGGATGCCCTGCGTTCCGGCCGGGGGGACGGCCCGCTCCTCGCGGCGGCGCTGGGGTTAAACGTGATCTACCTCGCCGCCGGGGCGGCGTTCTTCGGATGGATGCTCGTGCGCGTTCGAGAGAAGGGCTATCTCGCCAGAATGGCCATGGAATAGCCGTCCCGCGCCGCGGGAGCCGGAGCGAAGCGGGCGACCGCTACCGGGACGCGGGAGACGAAGTCGCGGCGGCGACGGAAGGAGCGGCCGGGCCGGTCGGCGATCCGGCCACGACCGCCGGGCTCCACCAGGAGAGGATCTTCTTCACGTACCCGACCGTCTCGCGGTAGGGCGGGATCCCCCCGTAGCTCTCGACGGCGCGCTCCCCGGCGTTGTACGCGGCGAGCACGAGCTCGGGGCGGTTGTCGAAGCGCTTCAGCAGCTCCTTGAGGTAACGGATGCCGCCCCGGACGTTCGCCGCCGGGTCGAACGGGCGGTGCACGGAGAGCCGTTTCGCGGTCGCCGGCATGAGCTGCATCAGGCCCCGGGCGCCCTTGCGGGAGACGGCCCGGGCCGAGAAGTTGGACTCCGCGCGGACGACCGCGGCCACGAGCGACGCGTCGAGGTCCTGCTTCTTCGCCTCGGCGACGATCAGGGCGTCGTAGCGGGTTCCGTAGGCCGGCTTGCGATCGTCCTTGTAGGAGAAGTCGTACGCGACGGTCGCGGGGGCCGGGGGCAATTCCACGGCCACCTCGGCGATCTCGACCTCGTCCTCGACGATCCGCTCGACCCGCCCGAGGTCCACGAGGTAGCTGCCCCCACCGTGCAGGCTGATCTCCAGTTCGTCGTCGAGGACGCGGTAGGCGGCGGCCTTGACGACCCGGCCGTCCTCGAAGATCACGAGGTCCGCATGGAGCGAGACGGACCAGAGCAGCGCTGCCGCCGCGAGGCCCATTCGCGAAATCTGCCGCATTTGGCGGGCGAAACGGGCCGGGGAGGGTGCGCATTCCCAGCCGGCGGGGCTCATCCCCTTATTTTGCCAGACCTTCCACGCTTCGCGCGCGGGTGGAACCGGTCGTAAACCCGCCGCAGCTGCCCCCGGGAGACCTTCGTGTAGATCTCCGTCGTGGCGATGTCGGCGTGCCCCAGCATCATCTGGAGGGCTCGCAGGTCCGCTCCGTGCTCGAGCAGGTGGGTCGCGAAGGAGTGTCGCAGGACGTGGGGCGTCAGCTTGCGCCGGATCCCGGCCTGGCGGCCGTACCGCCCAATGACCTGCCAGAGGCGCTGCCGGGTCATTCCCGAGCCCCGTTCGGTCAGAAAGAGGCTCGCCGAGCCCCTCCGGTCCAGGCCGGGGCGCGTCTGGGCCAGGTAACGCTCCAGCCAGTCCCCTGCGGAGCGTCCGAAGGGCACCAGGCGCTCCTTTCCGCCTTTGCCCGACACTCGGACGATTCCACTCTCCAGGTCCACCCGGTCCCGGGACAGTCCCACGATCTCCGAGACCCGAAGTCCGGAGGCGTACAGCAGCTCGAGCATCGCCCGATCCCGCAGCCCCAGGGGGGACGCCGGGTCCGGCGCTTTCAGGAGGGACTCGACCTCGCTCTCCTCGAGTGCCCGCGGGAGGGAGAGGCCGGCGCGGGGCGTGGCCAGATCCGCAGTGGGGTCCCCGCGCAGCCCGAGGTATCGCCCGGCATACGCGTAGAAGCCGCGAAGCGCCGAAAGGGCGCGGAAGGCGGAGCGGGACGAGAGTCCGCGCGCCTTGAGCCGTCGCAGGTATCGGGAGAGATCCTCCCTCCGGGCCTGGAGGGCGTCCCGTTTCTCCCCGGCGAGCCACTTGCCGAAAGCGGCCAGGTCGGTGCGATAGGCCGAGACGGTGCGGGGGGAGAGACCGCGCTCGACGGTCAGGTGGTCGAGATACGTCGGGAGGTGGCGGCGGAGGAACTCGGAACGGGGAGCAGAGCTCGGGGCGGGTGGCGCGATCCCGGAAACGGGGCGGGCCGTCAAACCACCGCGGGCGTCAGGCCGTGCACGACCGCGAGGATCTCGTCGTCGGGGAGCACGTGGTCGCTCTCCTTCGCGCGGCGGAAGATGGCCTCGACGAGCTCCGCCCGCGGCTCGATGCCGTGGTCCTCGAGCCAGCACTGCACGTTCGAGAGGCCGCTCATGGGGCCGACCTCGATCGTCTGCTTGCGTCCGACCATTTCCGCGGGCACGCCCGAGTACACGCGGTCGGCCAGCCAGTCGTCACCTTTCTTGCGGGCCTTGATGATCGCCGCCGCGTGCACGCCCGTCCCCGTCCGGAACGCGTCCCGCCCGACCACCGGGTAGTTGTCGGGGATCCGGACCCCCGTCGCCTCCGAGATCACCGAGCAGTACTCGTGCAGCTTGGTCAAGTCCTGGTCGATCCAGCCGAGCAGGCGCAGGTTGACGAGGAGCTGATCCATCGGCGTATTGCCGACGCGCTCCCCGATCCCGAGGCCGCAGGCATGGACGCGATGCGCCCCCGCCTCGAGGGCCCAGAGGGCGTTGGTCACGCCGAGCCCGCGGTCCTGATGGCCGTGCCAGTCCACCCTGACCTCGGGGTTGACCTCGTCGATGAGGTCGCATACGAAGCGGATCAGGTTGCGGACGCCGTTGGGCGTCGCGTGTCCGACCGTGTCGCAGACGCAGATGCGGCGCGCGCCGGCGCGGATCGCGGTCGTGTACATCTTCCGGATGTGCTCGGGGTTCGCCCGGGTCGTGTCCTCCGTGACGTACATGACCGGGAGTCCCTCGCGCACGGCCAGGGAGACGGCGTCCTCGGACATGCGGAGCATCCGGTCGAGGTCCCAGTCTTCGGCGTACTGCCGGATCGGCGAGGAGCCGATGAAGCACGCGACCTCGATCGGCAGCCCCACTTTCTGCGAAATCTCGATGATGGGAACGATGTCGGCGGCGATCGTCCGGGCGGCGCAGTTGGGCCGGATCTTCATGCCCGAATCGACGATCTCGCGCGCGAGCCGCGTGACGGTCGAGACCACGTGCGGCCCGGCGCCGGGCAGGCCGATGTCGGCCGAATCGATCCCGATCGCCTCCATCAGATGCAGGATCTGGAGCTTCTTCTCGATCGAGGGACTCTTGACGGAGGGGGACTGGAGCCCGTCGCGCAACGTTTCGTCGTCCAGCTCGACGGTTCCGCGGGCCGGAGAGACGGCGCCGCCTGCCTTGTTCCAATCGTAGATCAGGTCGGATTCGGCAGGGTGCACGGATTCAGTCTAAGCCCCGCTCCGGAAGAAGGTCAACAGGCCCCGCCCGCGCGGAGACGGCGGGCGCAACGTCAGCGGCCGCTGAACTTTGCGGGCCGCTTCTCGAGGAACGCCGTCATACCTTCCTTCATGTCTTCCGTGGCGGCGCACAGGCCGAAGAGCGTCGCTTCCAGCAGCTGCCCCTCCGCGAGCGGCATCTCGAGGCCGCGCCGGATCGCCTCCATCGCGTAGCGGCAGGCGACGGGGCCGTTGGCCGCGATCTTCTGCGCCAGCGCGCGCGCCGCCTCCAGCGCGCCTCCCGCCGGGACGACCTTGTTGACCAGCCCGATGCGCTCGGCCTCCGCGGCCGTCAGGCCCTTTTCGGACGTCAGGACGAGCTCGAAAGCGCGCGCGCGGCCGACGAGCCGCGCGAGCCTCTGCGTTCCGCCGTAGCCGGGGAGGATCCCGAGGGAAGTTTCCGGCAGACCCATGCGGGCGTTCTCGGCGGCGACGCGCAGCGTGCACGCCATCGCGAGCTCCAGACCGCCGCCGTAAGCGTAGCCGTTGATCGCGGCGATCGTCGGGACAGGGAGATCGGAGATGCGGTCGAGCAGCGCCTGACCCTTCCGCGAGTGCTCCCGGCCCTCCAGGGGCGAGAGCTTCGCCAGCTCGCCGATGTCCGCTCCCGCGATGAACGCCTTCTCCCCGGCGCCGGTCAGAATCACGCAGCGCAGATCGGGCGCGTCCGCGCTTTCCGCGATGGCGCGCGAAAGCGCCTCGAGGACGCCGGCGTTCAACGCATTCAGCTTCTCGGGGCGATCGACGGTGAGGACGCGGACGCCGTCCTGCGTCTCCGTTCGCACGGGCCCGGCGGTCACCGCGTCTCCCCGTACTCGTAGAAGCCGCGCCCCGATTTCTTCCCGTAACGCCCCGCGAGGACCATGCGCTTGAGGAGCGGCGGGGGCGCGAACCGTTTCTCCCGGTACTCCTGGAACATGATCTCCGCGATCGCATAGGTCGTATCGAGGCCGACGAAATCGAGCAGCCGCAGCGGACCCATCGGGTGGCCGCATCCCAGCTCCATCCCCCGGTCGATGTCCTCCCGGCTTCCTACCCCCTCTTCGAGCGCCCGCACGGCGTCGAGCAGGTAAGGAACGAGCAGCCGGTTCACGATGAAGCCCGAGTTGTCGTTGGCGAGCACCGGCTCCTTGCCGAGCGACCTCGCAAACTCCATCAGACGGGTCACCGTTTCCTGGGACGTCGCGATCGTGCGCACGATCTCGACGAGCTTCATGACCGGGACCGGATTGAAGAAATGGAGTCCGGCGAACTTTTCGGGACGCCCCGTAGCGGCGGACATTTCGGTGATCGTCAGCGAAGACGTGTTCGAGCAGAAGATCGTCTCCGGTCCGCACGCAGCGTCGAGCGCCCGGAAGATCTCCTTCTTCGCTTCGAGGTTCTCGACGATCGCTTCGATGATCAGGTCGCAGTCCGCCAGCTCCTCGACGCGCGTCGTCGACCGCAGCCGGCCCATGGCGGTGTCCCGATCCTCGGCGGAAAGCTTCTTCTTCTCCACGGCCCGGGCGAGGGAGCCTTCCAGCCGCCGCATGCCTTTCTCGGCGAGGTCGTCGCTGACTTCGCGCACGCGGGTCTCGTACCCGGACTTCGCGCAGACCTCCGCGATCCCGGCGCCCATGAGCCCCGCGCCGAGCACACCGACTCTATGAATCATCATCGCTCTCAGACTCCTCCGCTCGTGGCTCTCCGGGAACCTCGGGGGGCTCTCCGGGAACCTCGGGTGTCTCCGCGTCTTCCGGCATGCCGCAGAAGCGCCTCAGGGACAGCTCGCGCGAGAAACCCGGTCCGGCGAGCGCGTGGAGGGGCGTCGACGGCGATACCACGATCCATCCCTGTTCGACCCAGTAGTCCTGCGCCTGGCGGCACAGGTTGCCGTCGTTCAGCGTGCTCATCACCCCGTTGAGGTCCGCAGCGCCTCGCGCCCGCAAGTCCCGGAGAAAGTCGTCCACCGCCGCCGCGCGCACCGGGAACTGGAGGATCCTTTCGGTCCAGTCCAGGAGGCGCTCCTTCTACGCAGCGTCCAGCACGAGCGCGATCCCCTGCCCCCCGCCGATGCAAGCGGCCGCGACCCCGTAGCGCGCGCCACGCCGCTTCAGCTCCTTGAGGAGCGTCAGCGTCAGACGCGTCCCGGTCGCCCCCAGAGGGTGACCGAGCGCGATCGCGCCGCCGTTGACGTTCAGCTTCTCCCGGTCCAGGCCGAGCTCCCGCACGACCCCGAGGATCTGGCCCGCGAAGGCTTCGTTGATCTCCCAGAGATCGACCTCGTCCACTCGGAGGCCCGCCTTCTGGAGAGCCGCGCGCGTCGCCGGGGCGGGTCCGATGCCCATCATCTCCGGCTCCACGCCGACGACCGCCGAAGAGACGATCCGTCCGAGCGGCGGGCGCTCCTTACTCCGCGCGTTGTCGGCGCTCGTCACGATCACGGCCGCGGCGCCGTCCACGATCCCCGAGGCATTGCCCGCCGTCACCTGACCCTCCTTGCCGAAGGAGGGCGCTAGGGCGGCCAGGCCTTCCAGCGTCGAGTCCGGCCGGAGGTGATCGTCCCGTTCGACCCGGACCGTCTTGCGCCCCGCCTTGACCTGGACGGGAACGACTTCCTCGGAGAGCCGGCAGGCCTTCCAGGCTTCGGCCGCCCGCTGCTGCGAGGAGAGCGCGTATTCGTCCTGCTCCTGCCGGGTGACCCCGTACTTCGCGGCCACCCGGTCGGAGGTCTGCGCCATGTAGAGGCCGCAATAGGAGTCGAGCAGCGCGACCATCAGGGAGTCTTCCAGCTGCCCCTGCCCGAGCTTGAGGCCCTTGCGCGCCCCCCGCACGACGTGTGGCGCCTGGGACATGTTCTCCATCCCTCCCGCGAGCACGGTCGTCGCCTCGCCGAGCTGGATCCGGTGCGCCGCCTGGACGATCGATTCGAACCCGGACCCGCAGAGGCGGTTGACCGTCAGCGCCGGAACCTCTCGGGGCACACCGGTCTTCAAGCCGACGTGACGGGCTCCGTAGATCGCGTCCCCGGACGTCTGCAGGGCGTTGCCGAAGATCACGTGATCGATCTCGCGCGGGTCCGTTCCGGCCCGGGACAGGGCTTCCCGGCTCGCTTCCACGGCCAGATCGATGGCCGAAATGTCCGAAAAGGCGCCGTTGTACTCGGCCATCGGAGTGCGGGCGCCGTCGAGAATGACGATGTCGTCCATAGATTCCTCGAAATACTCCTGTCGCCCGAAGACTTATATCAGTTCCACGCCGCCGTCACGCCGCCTCGCGGTCACCGGCGATTCCTCCAGAACCGGCTCTCGAAAAGCAGGGAACTGGAACGGAAGTTGAAGGAAGACGGTCTTTGGGGAGAGGTGGGGACATGCCGGAGACGATCGGCAAGTACGAGATCATCCGAAGGATCGGCACCGGGGGCTTCGGCGCGGTGTACGAGGCACGCGACCCGCTCCTCAAGCGCACGGTGGCCGTCAAGACCTGCCAGATCGACGACGAGGAGGTCCGGGCGCGCTTCTTTCGGGAGGCGGAGCTCGCCGGCAGCCTCCATCACCGCAACATCACGACGGTCCACGACTCCGGCATTCATGGAGACATGCCCTACCTCGTCCAGGAATTCCTGACCGGCGAGGACCTCGACCGGATGATCCAGCGCCCGCTTCCTCTCTCGATCGCCCGGCAGGTCGAGATCCTGATCGGGATCGCCTACGGCCTCGAGCATGCCCACGCGGCCGGGATCATCCACCGTGACATCAAGCCGGCCAACGTGCGGGTCCTCGAAGACGGAACCGTGAAGATCATGGACTTCGGGATCGCGAAGTCCCTGCGGGCGGATCTGAACCTGACGGACACGGGCGTGACCGTCGGGACTTCCGCGTATCTGGCCCCGGAGCAGATCCGCGGCCAGAAGGCGGATCGCCGGACGGACATCTTCGCCTTCGGCGTCATGGCCTACGAGCTTCTTACCGGCCGCAAGCCGTTCAGCGGAGAAACGCTGCCCCAGCTCTTCGACGAGATCCTTCGGGGAGACCCGCCTTCCGTGACGGCCGTCTCTCCGCGGGTCCCTCCGGATCTCGCGGCGGTCGTCGAGCGCGCGATGCGCACGGACCCGGAGAAGCGCTATCCCTCGGCGTCGGAGCTGCGCCTCGACCTCATCGCCGTCCAGAGGAATCTGGGGCCTGCGGCCGTGGAGCCGCTTTTGCCGTCCCCTCTGGCGGCGGCGGACCGAAGCCCGATGGAGCCGGTGACGCGGCCGTTTGCGGTCGCCGGGGATGCTCCTCCGACGGCAGCGGGAGCGGCCGCGCAGGACCCGCAGGACACCGAAGCGTTCGAGTCCCGGCCGAGCTCCCGCCGTATTCAGGCCGGCTCCCGGCGGGCCGTTCGCGCGGCCGCGGCGGCCGCGATCGTATTCCTCGCACTGTCGGGCGCCGTCATCCTGTTCTGGCCCTCCCGTGAATCTTCGACCCCGCGGACGGCGGAGCCGGATCCTGCCGCCGGCGCGAGAAGGGCAGCCGCCGCTCCGGCGCCGCCGGCCGAGCTCGAGCCTCCCATCGCGCCGTCGGCCGATCCGCTGGCGAAGCCGCAGGCCATCTCGGCCGCCAACGCGGGGCAGGCAGAGGAGAGCGTCGGCGCTTTCCGTAACAGCGAGATCCGCACCCGGCCCGGACGGATCGCGGTGAGCTACGACGAACGGCCCGTGCGGCCGCGGCGGCGGCTCGAAGAGCCGCGGCTACCCGCCGACCGGTACACGCGCGCCGCCATGGAACCAGGCCTCTCGGACGAGACGCGGGCGCACATTCTCCTGCAGAGCGCCCTCTCGCATCACCAAGCGGGTGACCAGGCCCAGGCCCGGGCCAGCCTGCGCGCGGCCTTCGCGCTCGCCCCTGATCTCGACGTTGCGGCCTCCTCCTACGGCGATCGATTTGCCGAGTTCGCCCGGTCGGTTCGCAGCGGCAGTCAGCTCCCCCGCCCGCAACGCTGAGCCGCCCGGCTCTAGAGGCGGCCGCACACGACGCCGTGAAAGCGCCGCCGGACCGCGTTGAAGTTCACTTCGCGGACTTCCGGGTGCACGCGGTTGGTCAGCAGGACATAGATCCGGTGGTGTTCCGGATCGAGCCAGAGCGAAGTCCCGGTGAACCCAGTATGCCCGAAACTCGACGGGGACATCGCGTCGATCGCCGACCCCGCTCCCCGGGCGCCCTGCCAGCCCAGCCCGCGCGCCTCGGACAGGAGCGGCGTCCGGTCCCTTCCGGAATCCCTCCGCAGCCCCTCCAGCCATGGGCGGGCGAGAGCCCAGACGTCCCTTGCCGTCCCGAAGAGGCCCGCGTTGCCGGCGACGCCGCCGCGGCGGAAGGCGTTGCCGTCGTGCACCTCCCCGCGCACGACACCGGTGCGGAACCGCGCGTAGGAGAGACCGAGGCGGCTCGTCATCTCGCGCTCGGTCGTGTCGCCCCGTTCCGTCGCGGCCGTCTCCTCGGGCCGCTCCGGAAGAAAGCGGGCTCCGGAACTGGCCGGCTCGGCCACGACCGACGCGAAGGAGGCGTCGAGGGGCGCGGAGAAGAGCGTCTCGGCGATCTCTCCGAGCAGGAGGAAGTTCAGGTCGCTGTAGATGACCCGGGAACCGGGCGCGGCCTCGGGCTCCAGCTCGCCGAGCGTCCTGCGGTAGGCCGCCGCGCCCTCCCCGCGCGCGTAGAGAGGAAACCAGGCGGACAGCCCCGACGTGTGCGTGAGCAGGTGCTCCAGGGTGATGCCGGCGTAACGCGTCCTCTTCCAGGCGGGGAAGAACCTCCCCGGCGGGGCGGCCAGCTCCACGTCGCGCGCGGAGGCGAGGAGCGCCGCGGTGCAGAGCGGCTTGGTCAGGCTCGCCAGATCGAACAGAGTGGAGGCCGTGAGGTCCTCTCGGGAAGGATCCACCGCGGCGGCGCCGGCCACGGCTTCCTCGAGCACCGCATCGGAGGACCCGACGAGCGCCGACGCTCCCGGGAAAGCTTCGCCCTCGATCTCCTCCAGGAGGAACCGGGTGAGGATGTCTCCCACTCTCTCGTCAGGGATCGGAAGCCGCGGCGATCTGCGCGCGCCGCTGCGCCACGCGCCGGGCGTTGGCCGCGACCGGCGGGGGGAGTGTCTCGGCGCGTCGCAGCCCGGCGCGTTCCCTCTCGAGCTGGGCGATCTTCGCGTCGAGCGCATTGGCGGTAACCGCGTCGCGCACGCCGCGGCGGGTCTCGCGGAGAGACGCGAGCGTGCGTCCATAGGTCTCCGCCGCGTCCGCTTCGATCCGACGCGCGTCGAGCGCGACGAGCGCCTCGACGATCCGGGCCTGGACCCACCCGAAGCGCTCGGGATCCGCTCCGACGGCTCGCGCGGCGTCCCCGTCCGGACGGCCTTTCGCGGCCCGGCGGACCTTCAGATAGAGGTCGAGGTCGGCGTCTGTGAGCAGGCCGTCCGCGGGCGGGCTGAATTGGCGCGTCAGGACGGTCCCCCCGCGAGCCGGGGTTCCCGCGGGCACCGCCGCCGGTCTGCGGCAGGCAGGCGCCGCCGCGCCGAGCGCGAGCGCTCCCACGAAAAAGGCGAGTCTTCGGCTCACGCGCGCAGTCTAGTTCCGTCCGGCTTCGGGTCGGGCCGCGCCGGGAGGAAGCCTCAGGACGCGCCCGCAGGATTCGATTAAACTTTCGGGGCCCGAGGGATGATCGAAAAGATCGGCAAGTACGAGATCGCCGAGCAGATCGGCGTCGGCGGCTTCGGGGCCGTCTATAGAGGACGAGATCCGTTCATCAAGCGAACGGTCGCGGTGAAGACCTGCCAGGTCAACGACGAAGAGATCAAGAGCCGCTTCTTTCGGGAGGCCGAGCTCGCCGGCAACCTCCACCACCGCAACATCACGACGATCTTCGACTTCGGCGTCGAGAACGGGATCCCCTACATCGTCCAGGAGTTCCTGTCCGGCGAAGACCTCGACAAGCAGATCAAGCGCGGGGAGCCGATGGCGGCCCACCGCAAGGTCGAGATCCTGCTCGCCATCGCCGAGGGTCTCGAATACGCGCACAACGCCTCGATCATCCACCGGGACATCAAACCGGCGAACATCCGGCTGCTCGAGAACGGCAGCGTGAAGATCATGGACTTCGGCATCGCGAAGTCCCTGGAAGCCGTCACGAACCTCACCCAGACGGGTATCACCCTGGGGACTTCGGCGTACCTGGCCCCAGAGCAGATCCGCGGGGAGCCCGTGGACCGCCGCACGGACATCTTCGCGCTCGGAATCCTCGGATACGAGCTGCTCACGTACCGGAAGCCTTTCCGCGGCGAGCACCTTTCCACCGTCCTCTACAAGATTCTGAACGAGACGCCGGAGCCCATCCTGCAGATCGCTTCGGACGTGCCCCCCGCGCTCGCAGCCATCGTGGACCGGGCGATGGAGAAGGACCGGGACAAGCGCTATCCCTCGATGGAGGACCTCCGGCGGGACCTCGAGACGGTGTACCGCGAGATCACGGGGCGCTCGGCGCGCTTGCCCGTGTCGCCTCCCACCGTCGATCCCGATGCCACGCTGCGCACGCCGAGCCGAGGGATGGATACCACCTCCGGCATCACGCCTCCGTCCGGCGCCCTGGCGCGCGTCCCGGCCGCTGCGGCTCCCCCGCCGGCTCCCCCGCCGCGGCCCACCGCGACGGCGCGGCGCACGACCGGGCTCGAGCTCGTCAACCCGCACACGGGGGAAGAAGCCGGAGACCAGACGCACGTGGGCCCGGCCCCCCCACGGATCGTTCCGCCGGCCGCCGGGGACCCCCGGAGAAGATTTCCCGTCTGGATCGTCGCGGCGGGCGCGCTGGCGGTCGCCATCGGTGCCTTCCTGGTTCTCTCGCGGAACCGGGAGACCGCCCGCCCGGAGGAGCCG
>JBHENW010000170.1:0-24658 GCA_046261875.1 Thermoanaerobaculia bacterium
ACCGCCACTCTCTGGGAATACTTCCCGGGGAGGAGCGTTAAGATCGAACCGTGCCATCCGCCATCTCCCATCCCCCGACATCTCCCGTCCTCCCCTGGCGGGCCACGGCGCATCGCCGCGCCGCCTGGCCGGAAGGCTACTGGCGCAAGGTCGTCGGTCGGGGGCTGCGTCTGCGGTGCCCCGTCTGCGGCCAGGGAAAGCTCTTCCGCGGGTACTTCACGATGCACGAGCGTTGCTCCTGCTGCGGCGTCGGTTTTTCCAGGGAGCACGGTCAGTGGGTCGGCTCGCTCGACATCAACACGCTGCTCACGGCGATCATCCTGATGGCGGGCGCGGGCTTCGGTCCGCTCTGGTCGCTCCAGACGAGCCTGATCGTCTGGTGCAGCGCCGCGGTGTTCGTGCCGATCGCGCTCTTCCGGTTCAGCCGCGGCCTCTGGACTTCGATCGTTCACCTGACCGGAGGCGTTTACTAGAGGAGTCTGTTGTGTCGTCCGCCGCAAACAGAAAAGCCGGCCCGCAGGCCGGCTTTTTTGATCAATGAACGATTCTTCAGCGACGGCGCCGCAGCGCCAATCCGAGACCCATCAAGGCGAGCCCGCCGAGCGCGGCCGCAGGATGCGCCGTCGCGGTCGCCGGGAGGGTATCGCTCTCGGCCGTGACCGGGCTCGGCTCCTCCGAGGCCATCGGCTCAGCCGGCACCGGCTCGACCGGAGCCGGGGCGGGCGGCGGCGGCGGAGGGGGAGCGATCTCGGCCGTCGTGCCGGTGGCGGGGGAAGCCGGCGCGGCCGCCGAGGCTTCGACGGTCGTGAACTTCAGTTCCGTCCGATCGATGAGCTCACCGGCGTTGTTCTTCGCCGCCACGACGATTGTGTGCGGTCCCGGAGCGAGGTCGGTCGCCGTGAACACGTTCTGATCGGCGGGCAGGTTGCCGTAGTCCTTGCCGTCGACCCAGATCTGGAAGGTCGGCCGCAGAGAGTCCTTGCGCTCCTCGGGGCTCACAGAGGTGCCGGCCGGCACGGCGGCCGGATCAACGACCACGATGTTGACCGTTCGACCGGTGATGGTCGCGCCCTGCATGGGCTCCGCGATGCGGATGCGGTACTGGTTGGAAGTCGGCGAAGCAGACTGTTTCGACTCAGGGGTTTGAGCGACCGCTACGCTTGCTCCGCCGACCGCCAGAAGGGCCAATAAGATGCGGGTTTTCATGGAGATACTCCTTTCAGATGGGCCGGTAACCGGTCAGTGCACGACTCATACCCGGCCTCGCTCGGGCTGGTCGTAGGAGGCTTCAAATGACGTGCCAGACGGCCCCGACGGGGCCCCTCTCAATGGCCCGGCGGGGCTCTCTCTCTTACCGATCGATCCTCGTCATCATCGCGTCGAGCGTCGTGATGTGCCGCTGCTGGGCGGGGATGAGGATCTCGGCGACGAGCCGCCGGGTGGCCTCATCGAGGTCGTCCAACGCGTCGCGATAGTCCTTCAGCCCGTGCTCTTCCCCCTCTTTGAGCGCCTTGAGCGCGGAGGCGTCTCCGAAGAGCTTCGCGGCGGCTTCGATCGTCTTGGCGTATGCGCCCCATGCCCCCGAAGAATCGTCGGCCTCCCCGCCGAGCCGGTGAATTTCTTCGCGGAGACGCTGCGCGTGCTCGCCATGTTCCTGCGCGATCGCGCGCAGCTGCGTCGCGTCGCTCACGTGGTCTTCCCCCACCTTCTCGATCGCGAGGTTGTAGGTCTCGACCGCCGAGATCTCCCCGCGGAGAAGCGAGTTGAGCTGGTCGACGGCCCGGGACGTCGCTGTTTGGGCCATAGGTACCTCCACCTGTCCGCGCTGCAACATCCGTTCCCCATTGCCGCTATGGCCTTCATCGGATGGAACTTCCCAATCCCGCCGTCGCGGGGACAACGGGCTGGCCCGGGCTTTGCTGTTATCGTCCAATCGAAGGAGGGCACCCCTATGGGCATCCTCGGCTGGATTCTTTTCGGTCTGGTTATAGGAGCGCTTGCCAAGCTCGTCATGCCTGGCAGAGACCCGGGCGGGATCATCGTCACGATTCTTCTCGGAGTCGTCGGAGCGCTTCTGGGCGGATTCCTGGGTCGCGCCCTCGGTCTTTACAACGAGGGCGAACCGGCGGGGTTCATCGGCGCACTGGTCGGCGCGGTCCTCGTGCTCGCGATCTACCGGATGGCGACGGGCCGCCGCCGGCTCGCTTGAGGCGAGCCCGGAGGCTTTGAGGTCGCGGCGAGCAATCGTCCGCGACGGAATCAAACCCCGCGGCGAACGCAGCCGCGGGGTTTTTCTTTGAGCGGCTTCGGTATAAGAATCGGGGACATGAAGGAATCGAAGCATCCCCAGAAAGCCAGCGATCGCCGCAACAGCGAGCGGCGGGCCGAAAAACGCCGCGCCCATCCCCGTTTCGGCCCCCCGAGCAGCCGGGACGCCGATCGCCGGCGCACCGAGCGACGCGGCAAAGACGACAAATAGTCAGGGCGCCGGCGGGCGGCGCCGGTGGAAGTCCGTCCGCTGCTGATATCCCGCGCTCACCGAGGTCAGGACGCCCTCCCGGAAAGGCCCGGCCAGCAGCTGGATCGCCGTCGGCAGGCCGTCGCGGCCGAAACCGTTGGGCAGCGAAAGCGCCGGATAGCCCACGAGGTTGCCGGAGCTGATGAGCGCGCCGATCGGAGAAACGAAGCTCGCCGGGCGCCCCTGAGCCAGTTCCGGGAACGCCTTGTCGAAGTCCACGCCGATGGGGATCGCCACCGTCGCCCGCGTGGGGGCCGCGAGCAGATCGAACTTCCGGAAGACCTCCGCCATCGGACCGCGGGCCTTCTCCCGGACCCGCATCGCGTGGAGGTAGTCCACGGCCGGCAGCATCACGCTCGCGTACCCGCCCACCCGGTCGGCTTTCGCTCGCAGCTCGCGCAACCCGCCCGACTCGATGAGGTCGCGGAAGGCGCTCCCCCCTTCGGCGTCGACGATCGTGCCGGCGAGCTGGCCGTAAGGGAAATCGGGGAGCTGCGCGTCCTCCGTGACGTCGGCGAACGCGCGGAGCACGGAAACGGACTCGCGGAAGTTCTTGCTCACCTCGGGATGGACGAAGTCGGTCGCCCCTTTGAGGATGCCGATCCGCGCCCGGCGGCCGAGCGGCGCGCTCCTGGGCGCCGCCACGGTCGTGGGGTCCCGAGGATCGACCCCTTCGATCGCGGCGAGAACGAGGCGGCAATCCTCGGCGCTGCGCCCCATCGGGCCGAGCTTGTCGAGGGTCCAGCAGAGGGCCATGGCGCCGTATCGGCTGACCCTCCCGTAGGTCGGCCGCAGGCCGGTCACTCCGGAGAACGCCGAGGGGGTCAGGATCGAGCCGACGGTCTCTGAGCCGATGGCGAAGGAAACGCAGCCGGCTCCGACCGCCGACCCCGCTCCGGATGAAGATCCGCCGCTCCAGTAGCCGGAGTTCCAGGGATTCAGGCCTGGCCCCGTGAAGGACGCGTCCGCGTTGTTGTAGCCCATGCCGCCCGCCAGCTCGACCATCGCGAGCTTGCCGACCAGGATGGCGCCGGCTTTCTCGAGCTTCGCGATCACCGTCGCGTCGTAGTCGAACCTCTGGTCGCGGTAGGGTGCGGCGCCCCAGGTCGTCGGCATCCCACGCGTCGCCAGGAGGTCCTTGGCGCCGTAAGGGATTCCGTGCAGGGGCCCCGCGTACCGGCCACGCCGGATCCCCGCTTCCGCCGCGCGGGCTTTTTCGAGCGCTTCGTCCTTCGCCAGCGTAACGACGGCGTTCAAGCGCCGCCCTTCCGTCTCGAGGCGCTCGAGGGAAGCCTCGACGAGCGCGACGGGCGAGACCTTGCGCGCGCGGATCTGCGGGCCGAGCTCGGAGACGGGAGTGAAGAGGAGCTCCGCGCTCACGAGCGGATCACGCGGAAGTCCGTCGAGGGCTCTTCCCCGTTGGCGAGAGGGATCTCTTTCAGGCGGGCGCCCCGGCGCTCGACGGCCGCCATCTCCTCGTCGAGCATCTTCAGCTCTTCGGGGGCGAGGAACTTTCCAAACCGCTCGCGCGCCGCGCGCGCCAGGGGACCCGGTTCGGCGGGAGCGGGCGTGGTGGGCGGCCCGCCCGGGGCCGGCGTCGTGGGCGGCCGGGGCGCGGGCGTCGCCGTCTGGCCCAGAGTGCGTCTCGCGGCGAAGAGGGAAGCGACCGCTCCCGCCGCCGAAAGGATCGCCCGCCGCGTGCTGCCCATCGGTCCTCCTCTTCGCGCGCGGTCCGGCCGCGCCGGTCGTTCCTTCAGGCGACGGCCGGAAGGCCTTCGTAACCCGCGCGCAGCGCCGCCGCGACCTGTTCCGCCGTGCGGCCCTCGATCTGCCAGCGCTGCAGCAGAAAGAGCAGACGCCCGCGCGAGACGACGGCGACCTGCGGCGAGGAGGGAGGCTGTCCTTCGAAGTAGCTGCGCGCGCGCTGCGTCGCATCGAGCTCCTGCCCGGCGAAAACAGTCGCCCGCCGCCGCGGCGCGGAGGGATGGGAGAGCGAGAGCGCGACGCCCGGCCGCGCGACTCCGGCCGCGCATCCGCAGACGGAGTTGACGACGAGCAGGACCGGACCTTCTTCCGAGAGGACGCGATCCACGTCGGACGGCGTGAGGAGCTGCTCGAAACCGAGGCGGGACAGCTCTTCGCGCATCGGCTGGACGATGGCGGGATCGTAGGGCATGGTGTCCTCCTCGGTTGGGGTTCTATATCCTACGTCCTCCGAAACACCTTTCCTCTTCGGGAGCACCCATGAGATCGACCCGGCGGCGATGGATCACGCAGGCGGCAGCCGGCGCGGCGGCGGCGTCCGTCGTGCGCCCGGCAGCGGTCGCGGCGACCCGGGGGGCGCCCCCGCTTCCCCCGCCGCTGCCCGCCGAGGTTTTTCGCGAACGGCAGGCGAAGCTGAAAGCCGCCGCGCGGGCGAACGGGCTGGACGCGGTCCTCGTTACGCCCTCGACGAACCTCGCGTACATCGCGAACCTGACGATGGGGCGCAGCGAGCGGCTCACCGCGCTCCTCCTCTTCGCCGACGGCCCTTCCGTCGTCGTGACTCCGTACTTCGAGGAAGGGGTCGTTCGGCGCGAGGTGGCGACGGACGACCTGAAGACCTGGACCGAGGAGCAGGACCCGATCCCCCTCGTCGTGAAGTCGCTCGGCAAGAGCCGGCGCATCGGCGTCGAAGGGTCCACGGATTACGCGACGGTTGCCCGGCTTGAGGCGGCCGCCGAAGGTGCGAAGCTCGAGGACGCGACGCCGCTCTTCGACGGGATGCGTACCGTCAAGAGCGACGCCGAGATGGCCCTCATCCGCGACGCGGGCAACCGCACCGTGACCGCGATCGAGGCGACGCACAAACGCCTGCGCCGCGGCATGACGGAGCGGGAAGTCTCCGGCATCCTCGAGGAGGAGTTCCGCAAGCTCCTCGTGCGGGGCGGCGGGCTCGTGCAGTTCGGACCGTCCGCGGCGCTGCCGCACGGGTCGCCCGGAAACCGCGAGCTCGCCCGCGGGGACGTCGTGCTCATCGACGCGGGGTGCCGGGTGCGCGGGTACACCGCCGACGTCACGCGGACGGTCTCCTTCGGGCCGCCTCCGGACGAAGTGAGGAAGGTGTATGCCGCCGTGGACCGCGCCCAGATCGCCGGCATCGAGGCGCTCAAGGCGGGCGCCACGGGCGAAGCCGTGGACCGCGCGGCGCGCAAGGTCATCGAGGACGCGGGCTACGGAAAGTACTTCACGCACCGGCTCGGCCACGGCGTCGGCATGGACGGGCACGAGCATCCCTATCTCGTCCAGGGCAACACCAAGCCGCTCGTGGCGGGAAACACGGTCACCGTGGAACCCGGGATCTATCTCCCGGACAAGTTCGGCGTACGGATCGAGGACGATTACGGGGTGCGGCAGGGAAACCCGGTCAGCCTTTCGGTCCGTCCTTGGGAGCTCGCCGTCGTCGGTTGATAACGCGAAAGGAGGGACCGTGAAGACTTCCAGGCCTCGAATCATCGCCGTCGGCGCCGTCGCCCTGCTCCTGGCCGGAGCCGCGGCCGCAGACACGCTCATCGTCCTGAACAAGTCCGACCATACGGCTTCGATCTTCGACGCCGCCGGCGGCCCGGCGCGCGCCACGGTCGCGGTCGGGAAGGGGCCGCATGAGGTCGAGGTCCTGGCCGACGGGAAGACCGCCGCCGTGTCGAACTACGGCGTCCGCGGAGAGGCCGGGCGGAGCCTCACGCTCATCGACCTCGGAAAGTCCGCCGCGAAGGCCACGGTCGAGCTGGGAGAAGGGACGCGGCCGCACGGCCTCGAAGCGCTCGCAGACGGCCGCCTGCTCGTGACCGCGGAAGGCACGAAGGAGCTGCTCGTGGTGGACCCCGCCGCCGGACGCGTCATCGCGCGCATCCCGACCAACGCGGAGATTTCGCACATGGTCGTCGCAACCCCGGACGGCTCCCGGGCGTTCGTCGCCAACATCGGGTCCGGCTCGGTGACGGCGATCGATCTGGCCGGACGCAAGGTCCTCAAGCAGATCCCGACGGGCGAGGGCGCGGAAGGCATCGACATCACCCCGGACGGCCGCGAGGTCTGGGTCACCAACCGCGAGGCGGACACGGTCTCCATCGTGGATCCGAAGACCCTGGCGATCACGGCGACGCTGAAGGCCCCCGCGTTCCCCATCCGCGTGAAGGTCACGCCCGACGGCAAGCGCGCGCTCGTCTCGTGCGCCAGGTCCGGGGATGTTGCCGTGTTCGACGTCGCGTTGCGCAAGGAGGTGGTACGGATCTCCCTGGACCGCGAAGCCGTCGCGGGAAGCTCGGAGAGGCTCTTCTCTACGCAGTTCGGCAAGAGCCCCGTCCCCGTGGGACTCCTCATCGCGCCGGACGGCAAGCGCGCCTGGGTCGCCTCGACGAACGCGGATGTCGTGACACTGCTCGACCTGGAACGCCTCGCCGTTTCCTCGCGGATTACGCCGGGGAAGGAGCCCGACGGCCTGGGCGGAGCGTTCGGCAAAACGCGCCGGTAACGTGGAAGCGGCAGAGCGGGGGCCCCGGCTACTCGCTCTGGACGTCGTTCGCGGGGCGACGATCGCCGGGATGATCGTCGTGAACAACCCCGGGACCTGGGCGCACGTCTACCCGCAGCTGCTGCACGCGGAGTGGCACGGCTGGACCTACACCGACACGATCTTCCCCTTCTTTCTCTTCACCGTCGGCGTCTCGATCGTCTTCTCTTTCGGCGCCAGGCGGCGGCTCGGCGCCTCCTTCGGAAAACTCGCGCTCCACACCCTGCGCCGCGCGGCGATCCTCTTCGGGATCGGTCTCGCGCTGAACCTGCTCTCCTTCGCCGTCTTTTCCCGCGCGACCCTCCGCATTCCCGGCGTGCTGCAGCGCATCGCCATCTGTTTCCTCGCCGCGGGGCTGATCTATCTCGGGCTCCGAGCCCGCGGCGCGGCCGCCGCGGGCGCGGTCCTGCTTCTGGGCTACTGGGCGCTCATGGCGCTCGTTCCCGTGCCGGGCTTCGGGACCGGACGGATGGACCTGGAGGGAAACCTCGCCGCATACACTGACCGCGCCATCCTGGGCGCCCACACCTGGAAGCCGGGCTGGGATCCCGAGGGTCCGCTTTCGACGGTTCCGGCAATCGCGACGACGCTGATGGGGATTCTCGCGGGCGAATGGCTGCGCGGGAATCGTCCGATGCGAAAGAAAATGACCGGGCTCGTCGTGGCCGGCACCGCGGCCGCATTCGCCGGCCTCGCGTGGCATCCGGTCTTTCCGATCAACAAGAATCTCTGGACGTCCTCCTATGCGCTGTTCATGGCGGGACTCGCGGCCGTGGCCCTCGGCGCCTGCATCGCCGTCGTGGACCTGGCCGGCTGGAAACGCTGGGCGGCGCCTTTCCGGTGGCTCGGCATGAACGCCATCGCCGCGTTCGTCCTCTCGACCGCGACAACGATCCTGCTGCTGGCCGTCCAGACGGCGGGCCCGGACGGAAAACCGCGTTCCCTCTACGCGACGATCTACCGGATCGCTTTCGATCGGTTCGCCGACCCGCGGCTCGGGTCGCTGCTCTTCTCGCTGAGCTATCTGGCCCTGTGGTTCGCGCTCTTCGGGCTGCTGCATCGGAAGAGAGTCTTCGTCAAGATCTGATAGCGTTCCCCCGCGCCCCCGCAACGTTTCGCAAAGGAGGATTTATGAAATCGCGTGCCGCGATTGCCGCAGTCGCCCTCTCTCTATTCCTCGGAACCGTCGCCGTCGCCCAGGAGCACTGGACCGAAGGCCCGGTCTGGTCCATCGAGTTCTATCGGACGACCCCGGGCCACTTCGACGACTACCTCAAGTACATCCGCCAGAACGTCCTGCCCCAAGGCGAGGAAGCCAAGAAGGCCGGGTTCTTCCTGGACCAGAAAGTCTTCGTCAAGACCCCTTCGAACCCCCAGGATTGGGACATCGCGTTCGCGACGCTCTACAAGAACATGGCCGCGCTCGACTACAGCGCGGAGATCGACAAGAAGAACAAGGCGATCGCCGAGAAGCACTACAAGACCGCGGACGAGGACAAGCAGCGCGACATGATCAAGCCGCGGCTGGAGTGGCGGATCCTCGTCGGAACGGATCTCGTCCGCGAGGTCAGCCTCCGGCCGATGGCGACGAAATAGGGCTTCCGGCGCGCCGGCTGACTAGCCGGGCTGCGTCAGCTTGATGACGGCGAAGATGGCCCCCTGGGGATCCTGGAGCATCGCGAAGCGTCCGGTATTGGGGATGTCGGTCGGCGGCATGAAGACCTTGCCGCCCAGCTTCTGCGCCTTGGCGACCGTCGCATCCGCGTCGGAGACGGCGAAGTACGTCAGCCAGTTCGGCGGGACCGGGCCCCACTCCTCCGCGATCTGCATCATGCCGCACATCGGATGGCTCGCCCCGGGGGCGGTGAACTCGGTGTAGTCCTTGCCGGGCTTCGCTTTCCAGCCGAAGAGCGCCGTATAGAACTCGAGCGCCTTGCCGGTGTCCCGTGTATCGAGCTCGTTCCAGCAGAACGCCCCCGGCTCGCCGTACACGCGCGCCCCGATGTGCTCCTTCGGCTGCCAGACGGAGAAGGTCGCGCCCGTCGGATCCTGGAGGACCGCCATCCGGCCGAAGTCGAAGACGTCGAACGGCTCCAACACGACTTTCCCCCCGAGTTCCTTCGCGCGCCGCGCGGTGTCGTCGGCGCTCGCGACCGAGACGTACGGCATCCAGTTCGGAGGCATGCCTCCCTCTGGTCCGGGCGCATGGCGTAGAGCGCGCCGGCCGGGAGGCCGCGCAGCTCGAGCGTCGTGTAGGCGCCTCCATCGTCACCCGTGGGCGTGTCGTTGGCCTGCCAGCCGAAGAGCTCTCCGTAAAAGCGCCTGGCGCCTTCCGCGTCGGTCGTGGCGAGCTCGGGCCAGCAGAACGATCCCGGCTCGTATCGCGTCATCTCGGGCATCGTGTCCCCCTTGTCAGGTCTCTTACGACGCGGCGCTGGTCCGGGTTTCGGCCTAAATCTTCCGGTAGATCTCCGCGTCTTCCCGGAACTCCCTGGCCTTCTGCTCGAGACCGGCGTCGAGCGCCTCCTCTTCGGCCACTCCCTGGGCGGAAGCGAAATCCCGCACTTCCTGAGTGATCTTCATGGAGCAGAAGTGGGGCCCGCACATGCTGCAGAAGTGCGCGAGCTTCGCGCCCTCGGCCGGCAGCGTCTCGTCGTGGAACTCCCGCGCGGTCTCGGGGTCCAGCGCCAGGTGGAACTGGTCCTCCCAGCGGAACTCGAAGCGCGCCTTGGAGATCGCGTCGTCCCACCGGCTGGCCCCCGGGTGGCCTTTCGCGAGATCGGCGGCGTGCGCCGCGATCTTGTACGCGATCACGCCGTCTTTGACGTCCTGCCGGTTCGGCAGACCCAGATGCTCTTTCGGGGTGACGTAACAGAGCATGGCCGTGCCGAACCAGCCGATCATCGCGGCGCCGATGGCGGAGGTGATGTGGTCGTATCCCGGGGCGATGTCCGTCGTCAGCGGCCCCAGCGTGTAGAAGGGGGCCTCGCCGCAGATCGCCATCTCCTTCTCGACGTTTTCCCGGATCCGGTCCATCGGGATGTGTCCTGGACCCTCGATCATGACCTGACACTCCTGCTGCCAGGCCTGTTTCGTCAACTCTCCGAGCGTCTCGAGCTCCGCGAACTGCGCCGCGTCGTTCGCGTCGGCCGTGGAGCCCGGCCGCAGGCCGTCCCCGAGAGAGAAGGAGACGTCGTAGGCGGAAAGGATCTCGCAAATCTCCCCGAAGCGCTCGTAGAGGAAGCTCTCCCGGTGGTGCGCCAGGCACCACTTGGCCATGATCGAGCCGCCGCGCGAAACGATCCCGGTGACGCGGCCGGCGGTCAGCGGGATGTACGGGAGGCGGACTCCCGCGTGGATCGTGAAGTAGTCCACGCCCTGGTCCGCCTGCTCGATGAGCGTCGCCCGGTAGATCTCCCAGGTCAGCTCCTCCGCCTTCCCGCCCACCTTCTCGAGCGCCTCGTAGATCGGGACCGTGCCGATGGGGACCGGCGAGTTGCGCAGGATCCACTCCCGGGTCTCCTGGATGTTCCGGCCCGTCGAGAGATCCATCACGGTGTCGGCGCCCCACCGGATCGCCCAGACCATCTTCTCGACTTCCTCTTCGATCGACGAAGTCACGGCGGAGTTGCCGATGTTCGCGTTGATCTTGACCAGGAACTGGCGTCCGATGACCATCGGCTCGGATTCGGGGTGGTTGATGTTGGCCGGGATGATCGCCCTTCCCCTCGCGACCTCGCTCCGGACGAGCTCGGGCGGGAGGTCTTCCCGGACGGCGATGAACTCCATCTCCGGCGTGACGATTCCGCGCCGCGCGTAGTGCATCTGGGTGACGCGGCCGCGGCCGCGGATGGCTTCGCGCGGGCGGGTCAGGACGAGCTCGGGGCGCGGCGCCCTCGCGGGCGGAACGTGCTCGTAGTCGCCGCGCTCCAGGATCCAGGGGCGGCGGAGCTCCGGAAGCCCCGCATGCAGGTCGATGACCGCCTCGGGATCGGTATACGGCCCCGAGGTGTCATAGACCCGAAGCGGCGCGTTGATCTCCGACTCCCCTCTCGACGTGCGCGTGGGCTGCAGGACGATCTCGCGCTTGGGGATGCGCATCCCGCGGGGGCCGGAAACGTACACCTTGCGGGATCCAGGCAGAGGCTCGCGGCGGACGGTTTCGTTCCGTGGGATCGAATCGGGGCGAGTGCTCATCGGTCTCTCCCTACGGCGGCATTACCCGCATCAGGTTCTGGGGTCTCCTCTGCGGCCCGCGCCGCGAGAGGACTCTCAGCCTTCCGCGCCCGGCGCGGCACGGAGTCGGCTCCCCCGTCGGATCCATGTTATCCCGGTCCGGTCTGGCGCGCCATTTGTATTGATGACCGCCAGGAGGCCCCAATGACCGACGAGAAGGACGCGGCCCCGGCGCGGCCCGCGGACGCGGGCATGAGCGAAGAAGAGAAGAAGGAGATGTTCGACCAGATGGAAGAGTTCGAAGGACCGCAGCGCCGCGAGATCCGGGGCGACGACGCCGAGCCGCCCCGCGACCCTGGAGTGGCGCACTCGTAGTAGGGAGTCGATAGTCGGGAGTCGAAAGTCGGGGGCTACTTCTTCTTTCGCGGCTTTCGGCTCGCCGGCGGACTCTTCCGGTTCGGGGCCGTCGCGGCCCGCGACCCGGCCTTCGCTTCGGAAAGCGTCCGCTTCTCCCGATCCGCCGGAACGTCATCCCCCGGGCGTTCCCGCCCGCCCACCTTGTAGTGATCCGGATTGACGTTGATCTTCTTGCTCACGAGACCCCCTCCGCGCCCGCCGCCGTCTCGGCCAGCCGGTAACGCAGCGTCGCCGCGACTCCCCCGACCGGATCGAGAAGCGCCGGATCCTCGATGAATCGGATGGACGCTGCCGTCTGACGGGCCGCCGCGACGAGCTCCTCGGCCATCTCCGCGGTGAGCCGTTCCTCGCCCGAGTCCTCCGCCGGACTCCCCGTGCCGGGATCCGCGGTTCGCAGACTCGCCGAGAGGAGCAGCTCGTCGACCTGCCCGTTGCGCGCCGCCTCGAAGGTGTCGGGCGGCCCGGCGACGGCCAGCCCGCCGGCGCGGAATTCTCCGAGAGCCCGCTCGACGCGCTCCGCGTCGTCCTTCGCGTCGTGCTCGCGCAGCGCCTCCGCGCTCGCGCTCATGATCTCCTGCTCCGGGCTCTTCACGTCGAGCTTCAACACGTCCACGACTTTCGCGGCGATCTCTTTTGGGAGCTGGTCGCGCAGGACCGGGAGGATGGTTTCCTCGCCCGCCAGCACGATCGCGCCCGCCCGCTCCTCGGCCACGGTTCGTTCGATCGCGGCGACGAGCTCCTTGGCGTGGTGCAGGTGGAAGTTCTCGACGTGGCGCTGGTAACGCATCTGGGACCAACCGCCGGCCGCGGTCCGGTTCATGGAGGGGCTTTCGAGCTCTTTCTTCTCGATGACGCGGCCGCGTCCGAAAACGAAGACCCGCGCGGACCGGCTGTCGGTGAGGACGACCGCGTAACGGGGGTGCTGGTCGAGCAGGCGGGCGAGGGGATAGAGGTGGGGCTGCTCGCCGACGGAAAGACGATTCTCCTCGATCGGCGCGTCCAGGGGCATCGCCTCGAAGAAGCCGTCCCGGGCGTGGCAGGCAAAGATCGCGACGCCGTTGGCGGCCGCCGGAAGCTCCTCGGAAAGGTAGGCGCGGATGCGTTCCGCGTCCTTCTCGAAGCTCTCCCGTTCCGGCGAGCGCGGCGGGTAGGTCCGGGCGCGCGCGGTGAGCTCTTTGCGCAAGAACGGACCGTAGCGGTCCTTTCCTCGGTCATCCGCCTGCGCGTTGAGATAGAGGCTGATGACGGGATGCGGGACGGGCTCCCACCGCGCCAGGCGGTCGAGCATTTCGGCGAGCGAGGTCGTGGCGTTCGTCTCTGTTTCAGTTGCCATGCCCTCCTCCCGAGCAAGGGATGTGCCCGCGCGGTTGCGCGGCCATCTACAATCGCGCCGGCCTTTTTCTCACGACGATGACTTTCCAGGTCGGAAAAGCCGGATCGGCCTCCCCGCGCGCCTCGCGTCCCGCCACCCGGACGACACTGCCCCCGGACCTCATGACGGCCGGCGTGCGACGCCTCAAGATCGCCGCCGCCCTCGCTTTCGGCTAGAGCGCGGCCTTCGCCCTCATCGACTTCTTCGTTCCGCCGCCGGCGCCCCCGGCCAGCCGTCTTCTCGGTTTGATCGCGGTCGCTCTCGGGAGTTTCCTGTCGGCGGGGATCTTCATCATCGCCGTGGAGCGGTCCGCCGATCCGCTGTTCGTCCTCGACATGGCCATGCTGTACGAGGTCGTCAACGCGCTCATGATCGCGATCAACCACCATTCGGTGCCTCTGGCGAACCGGGACATCTCGCGCGGCTGGTCGGGCGTCGCCGTCTGGGTGATGATGTTCCCCGTCTTCATCCCGCACACCCGCGGCAAGGTCATTCTGGCCACGATCGCCGCCGTGGCGATGGAGCCGATCGCCGTCCTCCTGCACGTCGCCGCGGGTGCCCCGGCGCCGTCGGTGGGCAAGCTTCTCCAGGCGCTCTCCCCGACCGCCGTCGGCGCCTTTCTCGGTATCTATGTTTCCGGCGTCATGTACCGGCTGTCCGTGGAGGCGAGCCGGGCGCGGGAGATGGGGAGCTACCGTCTCATCGAGCCGCTCGGATCGGGCGGGATGGGGGAAGTGTGGCGCGCCGAGCACCGGATGCTCGCTCGGCCGGCCGCCATCAAGCTGATCCGCGCGGAGGGATATGGCGGGAGCGCCTCCTCCCGCGAGCTGATCCGTCGATTTTGAGCGCGAAGCGCCGGCGACCGCCATGCTCCGCTCGCCGCACACCGTGCAGATCTACGACTTCGGCACGACCGACGACGGGACGTTTTATTACGTCATGGAGCTGCTCGAGGGCTACGATCTGGATACGCTCGTCACCGAGTTCGGGGCCCTCCCGCCCGAGAGAGCGATCCACCTGTTGCGGCAGGCGTGCCGGTCGCTCGCCGAAGCACGAGGGCGGCTTCATCCATCGGGACATCAAGCCGGCCAACATCTATGCCTGCCGGTACGGAGTCGAGTACGACTTCGTGAAGGTCCTGGATTTCGGCCTGGTGAAGTCGTCCCTGGAGTCCGACCGCGGAAGCTCGAGCCTGACCGCGGTCGGGACCATCGCCGGGACCCCCGGGGACATGGCCCCCGAAGTCGCCCACGGCAATCGCGACGTGGACTGGCGCGCCGACATCTACGCTCTGGGCTGCGTCGCTTACTGGCTGGTGACCGGTCGGCCGATCTTCGAGCGCGACTCGGCGGTCGAGGTCCTCCTCGACCATGCCAGCACGCGTCCTGTTCCCCCGTCGGAGAAGGCGCCGGGAAAGATTCCTCCGGCCCTCGACGACGTCATCCTGTCGTGCCTGCGGAAGGACCCGAACAACCGTCCCCAGAGCATGTCAGAGATCTCCGAAGCTCTCGGCCGGATCGAGGCCGGGCCTTCCTGGACCGCCGACCGGGCGTGGCGCTGGTGGCTGCAGAACCCGCCTTCTCGCCGGCCCAGAGTCCAGCCGACCGATCCGACCGTGCCCCTCCACGAGCTCGACGAGCTCGTCGTCCCCGAAAGGTAGCTGCTCCGACTCCCATCGACGTCCTATGACTCCGCGGCTGCCTTTCCCGGCTGGCAGGTTGGGCACCAGTAGGTCGAGCGCCCCGCCAGCCCCTGGCGGCGCATGCGGATTCGCGTCCCGCACCGCCGGCAGGGTTGCCCGCTTCGTCCGTAGACCCAGTATCGGCCTCCTTCGAGGGACGCCCGGGCCGCGCGGGGCCGGCCGCCGAGGTTGGCCGACATGAGCTCGCGGGCCCGCGTCAGGAGCGCCTCGAGCTCGGCGTCTTCCAGCTCGGCGACGGTCCGGAACGGATCCATGCCGGAAAGAAACAGCGCCTCCGACTTGTAGATGTTCCCGATCCCGGCGACCGCGCGTTGCGCGATGAGCGCCTCGCCGATCGGCGCCGCGTTGCGCTCGCGGAGCCGGCGACGGGCTTCCGCGAAATCGAAGCGGCCGCTTTCGAGAATGTCCGGACCGAGCTGCGCGACACCGGCGTGGCGCGCGAGCTGGCGCTCGCTCAAGAGCTCCAGGACCGGCGCGTTGAAGCACACGGCGACGAACTCCGTCGTCTCCAGCACGGCCCGCGCTTGCCGCGCCGGCTTGCGCCACGCCTCGCCGGGCCGGTAGAGGTGCCAGGAGCCGGTCATCCGCATGTGGGAGAGCAGCGCGCTCCCGTCGTCGAGCCGCACGAGGAGGTTCTTTCCGCGCGCTTCGACTTTCTCGACGCGCCGGCCGGCCAGGTGCACCCCGGAGAGTCGGGGCAGCGGCGAGTGAAACGCCGTGATCTCGCGCCCGCCGATCGCCTTCTCCAGCGCGCGCGCCGCGCGCAGGATCGTGTCGCCTTCCGGCACGGGGATTCCCTACCCCGCGGCGGTCAGGCCGCGCTCGCGAGCTTCGCCTTCAGCTCGATGGGCACCGACGCGAGAGCGCGCGAGACGGGGCAGCCGCGTTTGGCTTCCTCTGCGACGCGCTGAAACTCTCCCTCGGAGATTCCGGGCACGTCCCCTTCCGTGTCGAGCTCGATCTTCGTGATGCCGAAGCCTTCGCCGACCTTTTCCAGATGCACCTTAGCCTTCGTCTCGACACTTCGCGGCGGAAAGCCCGCCTTGGCCAGGCCGGCGGAAAAGGCCATCGAGAAGCAGCCGGCGTGAGCCGCCCCGATGAGCTCCTCCGGGTTGGTTCCCGGCGCGCCTTCGAATCGCGTTCCGAACGAATAGGCCCCCGAGAACGCGCCGCTTCCGAGCTTCATCTCGCCGCGGCCCTCCTTGAGCCCCCCCTCCCACCTGGCTTCCGCTTTCCGAGTCGGCATCGCTTCTCCTTTCGGCCCGCCGTCAGACGGGCGCGTGTTCGTCTTCTTCGCGAACCGACTCCGGCGGCGCCGGAATCGGACGTTTGAGATACCCGCGGCTCCCCGGCAGAAAGCCGGCCTCGAGGAGATAGGGACCCAGCGCCGAACTCGCCGGGTCCTGACCGTCCACCTTCGCGACGAGCAGGGCACGGCGGCGGCCGGATTCCACCAGTCCCGTCAGCGTCTCGGCAATCGCGCGGGCCGCGTGCCCGCGCTCGGGCTCTTCCGCCGGCAGGAACGTGACGAGGTTGCGCTCCGTCCTGCCGGCGTACGCCACGAGGGCGCCATCGCGAAGGATGACTTGCGCTCCCGCGGCCCGCTGCGGGCGCGCGTCGGAATCGGGCCAGGGAAGCGCCGCGCCGTAGGGGTTGGCCGGGTCCGTCGCCGCGAGCACCAGTGTCTCCGGTTCTTCCGACGGCTCGCGCAGCGAGCGGAGGCGGTCTTCCGCGCCGGGCAGCGCGAACTGCGTCGCTCCGAGACCCGCGACGAAGTACCCGCGGCGGATGCGGCCGGCTTCCTCCAGGGCCTTGAGCACCTCGTAGACCGCCGAGAAGCCGCCCGGGATCCCCTCCGCGTGCACCGCCTCGCGGGTGAGCACGCCGTATCGCTCGAGGAGCTGTTGGGCGAGGGCCGCTCGCCGCTGCGTCTCGGATGGAGCCGTCTTCGCGGTCTCGGCACGCGGAGTGAGCGTCCAGCGTCCTTCGCTGCCGGGCGGCCCGGAGCGCCGCGAGCGGAAGGAGCGGCCGCGGCTCAGTTTCCTCCGCGACGTCGGGCGCTTTCCGCCCGCATAGGACCGGAGCGGCGCGAGCGTGTCGTTGGTGACCTCGCCCGCCCAGACGAGGTCCCAGGAGGCGGTGACGAGGTCTCCCGGAAATGCGCCGGTCTCGGCGGCGAGCTCCGAATAGAAGAGCGCTCCCCGGCGCTCGAGGAGCTCCCGAATCTTTCCGGCGAGCTCCCCCGCCGCCTCGGCGCGCGGGGGCGCGAGCAGCGGCGCCTGCTCCGCGAGGTAGAGCGCGATGCGGCCATCGGAGGGGCCGAGCGGCTCGATGCCCCGCCAGACGACCTCGCCGGCGGCGCAGAGGACGTCGAGGTCCGCCGGCTTGTAACCCGCGACGCGCGCCGGGAGGACCTCGCTCTCCAGGACCGAGGCGGGCAGCGGCGCGCCCTGGAGCTGCTCGACGACGGTAAGCACCGCGTCGAGCCCCGCGCGCGGACGGGAGACGCCCTGCCAGTCCACGAGGAAGCGCCCGAGCGCGGCGGGGTCCACCGGCTCGACTTCCTTGCGCAGCTTCGCGAGGGAACGGCGTTTGAGCGCGCGCAGGACTTCCGCGTCCACCCACTCCCGCCACCGGCCTCCCGGCAGGAAATCGCCCTCCAGCACGCGTTCGGTCGAGGCGAGCCGCTCGAGGGCCGCGTGGACCGGGGCGACGGGGAGACCCAGCCGCCCGGCGGCCTCCTCCGTGCGGAAGGGACCGTGGGTGCGGGCGTAGCGCGAGACGAGTTCGCCGAGCGGATCCGCGACGGGCTCGAGCAGGGCGGCCGGGAGACCCGCCGGCAGGACCACGCCGAGCGCATCCCGCAGCCGGGGGGCGTCTTCCGTGGCCGCGTACCGTTCCTCTCCCGCGATGCGCGCGCGGATCGCCCGGCGCTGGAGGACCAGGTCCTCGAGCCAGGCCCGCACCGGAGCATCCGGCTCGGAGCGGGCGCGGACCTCCGCTTCCGTGAGGTCGCCGATCGAAAGAAGCAGATCGTGAACCGCGTCCGGGTGCTTCGCCGGGAACCCCGCGAGACGCTGGCGCTCCCGCTCCAGACTCGCGATGGCCTCCGGATCAAGCAGCTCGCGCAGCTCCGCTTCTCCGAGGAGCTCCTTGAGCTGCGCCTGGTCCACGGACAGGGCCTGCGCGCGGCGCTCCGCCAGCGGCGCGTCCCCTTCGTAGATGAAGTTGGCGACGTAGGAGAAGAGCAGCGACGCCGCAAAGGGAGAGGGAGTCCGCGAGTCCACCGTGACGACGCGAAGCTTCCTCGACCGCGCGGCGCGCAGAAGCTCGACGAGCGCCGGCACGTCGAAGACGTCGCGCAGGGTCTCCCGGTAGGTCTCCAGGATCATCGGGAACGTGCCGTACCGGCTCGCGACCGCGAGCAGGTCGGCGGAGCGTTTGCGCTGCGCCCAGAGCGGGCTGCGCCGCCCCGGATGGCGCCGCGGCAGGAGGAGCGCACGGGCGGCGTTCTCCCGGAAGCGCGCGGCGAAGAGCGACGTGTCGCCGAGGCTCCGGACGATCAGGTCCTCGACCTCGTCCGGGTCCGGGAGGAAGCGGGAGACGTCGGGCGGCTCGTCGCTCTCCGGGAGCCGGAAGACCATCCCGTCGTCGGACCAGATCATCTCGACGTCCGCTCCGGTCTCCTGCCGCAGGACCGCCGCGACCGCGGTGCCCCAGGGGGCATGGACGCGCGCCCCGAACGGCGAGAGCACGCAGACGCGCCAGTCGCCGATCTCGTCCACGTAGCGCTCGACGACGATCACGCGGTCGCTTGGGACCTCGCCGGTGGCCGCGGCCTGCTCGTGGAGGTACGTCAAGAGGTTGTGGGCGGCCCGGTCGTCGAGGCCGTGCCGTTCCCGCAGCTTCTTCGCCGCCGAGCGCCTCGGCGCGGCGACGAGCTCCCGGGCCAGCGCGCCGATCGCCCTGCCGAATTCCACCGGCCGCCCCGGGCGGTCCCCGTGCCAGAAAGGCATCTTGCCCGGCTCGCCCGGGGCCGGCGTCACGATGACCCGGTCGTGCGTGATCTGGTCGATGCGCCAGGAGGAGGCGCCCAGAAGGAACACGTCGCCGGGGCGCGACTCGAAGACCATCTCTTCGTCCAGCTCGCCGACGCGGCGGCTGCGCCCGCCCTCCTCCCCGGGGAGGAAGACCCCGTAGAGCCCGCGGTCCGGAATCGTGCCGGCGTTGACGACGGCGACGCGTTTGGCGCCTTCGCGCGCGCGTATCTTTCCCCCGACGCGGTCCCAGGTGACGCGGGCGCGCAGCTCGGCGAACTCGTCGGAGGGGTAGCGGCCCGACAGCATGTCGAGGACGCCCTCGAAGGAGCCGCGGGGCAGCTCCGCGAACGGCGCCGCGCGCCGCACGAGCGCGTAGAGATCGTCCACGTCGGTCGGATCCATGGCGGCGATCGCCACGATCTGTTGCGCGAGGACGTCGAGGGGGTTGCGGGGGTAGAAGGTCTGCTCGACCTTCCCCTCGATCATGCGGTCGGCGGCCGCCGCGCTGGCCAGCAGGTCGCCGCGGTACTTCGGGAAGATGACACCGCGCGAGACCTCGTTGACGGAGTGGCCGGCCCGCCCGATGCGCTGCATGCCGGAGGCGACGGAGGGGGGCGCTTCGATCTGGACGACGAGGTCGACCGCGCCCATGTCGATCCCGAGCTCCAGCGAGGAGGTCGCGACGATCGCGGGGAGCTCGCCGCGCTTCAACCGGTCCTCGATGGCGAGGCGCTGCTCGCGCGCGATCGAGCCGTGGTGGGCGAGGGCGAGCTCCTCCCCGGCCGTCTCGTTCAGGGCCGCCGCGAGCCGCTCGGCGAGGCGCCGGCTGTTGACGAAGAGCATCGTCGAGCGGTGGGCGCGGATCAGCTCCACGAGCCGGGGGTAGATCGAAGGCCAGATCGACCGGCGCGACGGGCCGGCGGCGGCGGGACCCGAGGGGATCTCCTCCAGCTCCCCCATCCGCGCCATGTCTTCGACCGGAACCTCGACGCGCAGATCGAACGCCTTGCGGGAGCCGGCGTCCACGATCTCCACGGGACGGGGCTTCCATTTCTTCGATCGGACCTCTCCCCCGCCGAGCAGGCGCGCGACCTCGTCGAGGGGTCGCTGCGTGGCGGAGAGACCGATCCGCTGAAGAGCGCCCGGCGCGCGGTCCGCCCGGAGGGCCTCGAGGCGCTCGAGGGAGAGGACGAGGTGGGCGCCGCGCTTGGAGGCGACCATCGAATGGATCTCGTCCACGATGACCGTGTCCACCGAGGCGAGCACCTCGCGGGCGGAAGAGGTCAGCATGAGAAAGAGCGACTCGGGCGTCGTGATCAGGATGTCGGGGGGCCGGCGGGCGATGGAAGCGCGTTCCGCTTGCGGCGTGTCACCCGTCCGGATCGCGACCGCCGGCAGGCGATGGGGCGCTCCCTCCCGTTCCGCGGCCGCCGCGATCCCGGCGATCGGCGCGCGCAGGTTGCGCTCCACGTCCACGGCGAGCGCCTTGAGCGGCGAGACGTAGAGGACGCGGCACCGTTCTTTGGGCTTGGGCTCCGGCGAGAACATGAGCCGGTCGATCGCGTAGAGGAAGGCGGCGAGGGTCTTGCCCGATCCGGTCGGCGCGAGGAGGAGCGTCGATCGTCCCTCCATGATCGGCGGCCAGCCCTTGATCTGGGCGCGGGTCGGATCCGGAAACGAAACCTCGAACCAGCTCCGTACCGGGCCGGCGAAACGCTCCAGGGGGGACCGCGGACGCGACACGCGCGCATTCTAAGGAGACGGACCGGCGGCGTTAGCATAAGGTGGGGGGACTGCATGCGAAAGACGCTCGTCTCGGTCACGGCGCTCGCTGTCGCGCTCGCCGCAACGGCGGCCGCCGGAGCGCCCGAGGACCCGGCCGAGACCCACGCGCTCTGCGCCGGCGCTGTCGATTACGTCGATGCCGCGATACTCGAGCGACCCGTCCCACTGCGCGACGGCATCGGACAGGTCTCGCAGAAAGTCACGACCTCATCTCCCGACGCGCAGGCCTTCTACGACCAGGGCCTCGCCTACCTCCATTCCTACGTCTGGATCGAGGCCGCGCGCTCGTTCCGGGAAGCGATCCGTCGGGACGGCAAGCTCGCCATGGCGTGGATGGGCCTGGCGCGCGCCGAGCAGGCGATGAACCGCCGGACGGCGGCGGCGGCGGCGATCGCGAAGGCCCAGACTCTCGCGAGCGGCGCGACGAAGGCCGAAGCGACTTACATCGCTCTCCGCGCCCAGCAGATGGACGCGCAGAACGCCGCGGCGGAGAAGGAGCCGGAGAAGCACGACGCGTACAAGAGCGCGATCGAGAAGGCCATCGCGGCGCACCCCGGCGACGCGGAGCTCTGGATCCTCCGGGGCAACGCCGAGGAGCCAGGGGTGTGGGGAAGGGGCCAGGCCGGCGGCGTCGGCGCGATCGCCTATTACGAGGCCGCGCTCTCCCGATCCCCGGGCCACTTCGGCGCCCATCACTATCTCGTCCACGCGTTCGAGAACGTGGGGCGGCACGCGGAGGCCGCCGAGCACGGAAAGATCTACGCGGAGGCGGTCCCGCGCGTGGCGCACGCCCAGCACATGTACGGGCATGTCCTTCCGCGGCTGGGACGCTGGAACGAGGCGCGCGAGCAGTTCGAGAAGGCCGACGCGATCGAGCGGGAATACGCGCAGGCCGAGAAGCTCCGCCCCGGGGACGACTGGCACCACGTCCACAACCTCGTGCTCCTCGGTTACACGTACCTGCGGCTGGGACGGACGCACGACGCGGAGGTCTCGTTCCGCCGCGCCTACGCGACGCCCATCCGCTACCAGATGTACGGCTGGCAGCACGCCACGCTCCCCGAGTACCTCCTGCTCACCGGGCGCGCCGAGGAAGCGCTCGCGACGGCGCGGGAGCTGCGCAACCGCATGCCGAGCGCCCGCGCGGCCGGCGCTGCCGTCGAAGGCGAGATCCTCCTCGCGCTGGGGCGGACGGAGGAGGCGAAGGAGGCGGCCATTCGCGCCGCCCGGCATTTCGACGAAGCCCGGAAGTCCGCCGGGTGGGAAACCCGCTTCCTCGAGCGTTTCGTCGAGCCCTTTGTCCGCCAGATCGAAGCGGAGATCGGCCTGACCGGATCGCAGACGGGGCCGTCGGAGGCGACCGTGCGCGCCTTCGCCGAAGAGCTGGCGGCGAACCCGCGGTTCGACGCCTGGGGGGAAGGGCTCTTCCGGCTCGAGCGGATCGCCGAGCAGGCGAAACGATCGGGGCGAACCGGGCTGGTGACCGACATCTACGCCACGATGCGCCGGATCGATCCCGAGTACGCGGCCGGCTCCACCGCGCGCCCGATCGAATCGCCCGAGGTCGCGCGCGCCGGACGATGAGAGCGCCTTCGCCCCTCATGACGGTCTCGCGCTGACGGTCTCCGCTCAGAGGTCTCGGACGTCCACGTAGAAACGACCGATCCGCGGGGTCGCGCCGTCTCTCCTGCGCGCGAGGAGACGGTACGGTATGAGTGGAGAGATGAGCTGGTCGCGCCGCGCGGCCCGCGCGTGCGCATCACCCGGAGAGTGGGAAAGGTAGAGGTAATCCACCCCCTGCCCGCGCGCCTCCGAGGCGACGTGCCGGAGGAGATCCCGTCCCAGCGCGGCATCCGTCGAGAAGCTGTCGAACAGGTACCAGGAGGAGACGACCTCGCCGTCTCGCGGAATCCGGGGAAACCGATGCCCGACGCGGGGGAAGGCGCGATCGAGCGACCGGACCACCCGGAACGGCCAGGGCACCGACTCGACCACCTCCGCGAGGATCTCCCGGTTCGTCCAGGCGGAGCAGCCGGCCACCGAGCCGCCGCTCCGCGCCATCCACGAGGCGACGTATCCGCTCCCCTCCATGGCAGCCGCGGGGTCGGCGTAGAGGTCGAAGCGGCCGGAAACGCCGCGCATGGCTTCGTGGACTTCGCGGAAGCAGGAACGCGCTGGCTGGATGCGGGCCGGCAGGGCACGCCGTGTCGGGATGACGGAATAGCAGTACGAGCCGACATCCGTCGCGCCGAAGAGAGCGCTCCTATACGAAACGGCGCGGTTGTCCGACATCGTGTAGGTGTAGGCAATCTCCGCGCGCCCGAGTCCCCACGCAATCGCCTCGGAGCTGAGCCGCTGTCCGATCCCGCGGCCGCGCAGGGAGGGGTGCACGCGCAGGTCGAACAGGAACGCGGCGTGGGTCTGCCTCCCGTCGAGCTCGACGGGCTTGATGGCGACGGCAACCACGCCCGCCATGCGCCGCCCGAGGCGGGCCACGAGGATCCGGTACACGGCGAAGTTCTCCGCGCGGCGGTGGAAGGTCACCCGTCGGAACCCCAGCCGTAACGATCCGCCCTGCGTGCAGGACCCCTCCAGCTCGAGAGCCTCGGCCCCCATGTCCGGGTGGTACTCCTCGACCGCCACCGCGTCGTCCGCCCGCTCAGTCAGGATCCACCACCCCGACGAGAAAGTCATAGGCGAACGCGCGGTCCCATACCGCGAGTTGCTTCTCGAGCGAGCGCTCGCGGTGGAGTCGGTTCGTCCGCCCGTCCGGCCAGACGTGGCGCCGGAGGAACTGGCGGATGCAGAAGCGCGCACCCGGAGCCGCGGAGGCCGCGATGCCTCGGAGGAGCCGCCGAAAACCGGCGGCGTCGAGGAAGGAGGGGACGTCCGACAGCGAGAAGTGCGTGAAGCTCCCGGCGGGCGCCCTATCGAGCACTTCCAGAAGATCCCCGGTCACGATCTCCAGCCGATCGAGCCGTGAGCGCACGACGGCGGCGCCCTCCGGCGTCAGGTGAGGCGGGAGATCGAAGGGCGTCAGAGTGCCCCGGAGAAGAAGGCTCATCATGAAGCTCTCCCGCGCCAGCCCCCGGTGCAGGGCGCGGCGCATCCGCTCGGAGACGTAGCGGCCCGCCGGGAAACGGCCGTTACGCACGTAGGCCGGATCGCCGAAGCAGAGCGGCGAAAGGAGAGGGCTGCAGAGAAGCGAGGCGAGCCACCGCCAGAAACGGGGGCTCCATCGCCGGTCGAGGAAACGCCGCTGCTCGGCAAGGTCGTCGCACTCGAACACGGCGTGGATCGAGAAGAACGGCAGCCGGCGCAGGAGATCGGCGACCCGCCGGTGGAATCGCTCCCAGCGGCCCGCGTAGAGGACGCCGGTCGTGATCATCGCCGGCCGGGCGCTCCAGAAGCGCCGCGTGTCGGGCGGCAAATCCGGAGACAGCTCCGCCAGACGGTCGCGGCGCCATCGCCCGTCGGCTGCGCGGAGCCCGAGGAAGGCGGCGTAATCGTCGAAGGAGAGGCGGCGGAGCGCGGCGATCTTCAACCGCAGAAGGTCGGTCTGCGCGGGATTGACGTCGATCGCGAGGACCCCGCCCCCCGTGACGGCCAGCAGGTTCAGAGGGCGGTCGCCGCTGCCGGTGACACAGAGGATCCTGTCCGTGGTTCCGGGGCGCAGGGCCTGCGCCTCCGTCCTCCAGTCTTCGTTGACGGACGCGTAGTTCAGCGTTTCGAAGAACCGATCGCGCACGCGCTCGCTCCCGTCTGCTCGAGCCGGCCATCCAGGATCCACACCCGGCGTGTCGCGTGGCCCTCGAGCCGGGCATCGTGGGTCGCGACGAGAACCGCCGCGCCGCACGCGACGGCCAGGGAACGCAGCTCTCCGGCGACCGCAGTTCCGGAGGCGCCGTCGAGGCTGGCGGTCGGCTCGTCCGCGAGGACGAGCGCCGGCCGATGGACCAGAGCGCGCGCCACGGCGACACGCTGCTCTTCACCCCCGGAGAGCTCGCCCGGCCGGCGTTCTCCGAGGGACGCGACCCCGAGCGCCTCGAGAAGCTCCTCCGTGCGCTGCGCCGATTCCCGCGGAGAGAACCCCGCG
>JBHENW010000171.1:0-15294 GCA_046261875.1 Thermoanaerobaculia bacterium
GCGGTGAGATCTCCCCCGGTCCAGGCGACAAACGGGATTTTTCCCGACTTCATAGTGAAGTGCTCCCGCTCCGTGTTACCCGGCGTGACGTAATAGTCAAAGTGCCACAGGAACCGAACGGTCGGCTTGCCCTTACTCGTCTCGAAGAAGATCCAGAGGTTGCCACTGTAGCCGTTGGGTCCGAAGGTCTCTCCGAAACAGCCGTTGAAGGTGCCCGAGGTCCCTCGACCAACGTCGCGCGTTCGAGTCCAGGGGATAGGGGGGGACGTCACGAGATCCAGGAAGAGATCGGGTCCAGGCGACCCGTCGGTGTCGAGCTCGGATCCCGTTGAGTGGAGAGCCTTGCCCCCCTGCTCCGACTGGGCGAGTACATACGCCTCCGCGCTGCAATCGGTGACCATGCCGGACGCCCCGGGCAGGGACATTCGAACTCGGTAGAGATCCTGTGCCCCCGCAGAGGCAGGCGTTGAGAGCAATAGCGCCAGTGCAGCGAGGGCCGTGAAACCAGAGATGCGGCCGAAAATCTTCATCGGGGTTCCTCCTTCGGCCCAAACCTTGGCCGACGGAGTGCTCGGCTGTGTCACGGAAGCGTCACAGCCGGTTCCTTGTTGCGTTCCGGGAAGGGACTTCTTGGACGGCTTGGCGGCAGTCTTTTTAGAGCTCGACGATCACGGCCTCGGCCTCGATCTCCACGAGCATCTCCGGCATCACCAGTGCCGAGACGGCGACGAGCGTCGCGGCGGGCCGGATTCGGCCTATTGACAGCGAGTCGAGGTGGTCCATGCCCCGAGCGACTCAGAGACTCTCGGCCGCCGTTCGCGAAGCGAACGCCCGCGGCCGAAAGTTAACGGCGGACCCGGTCGGGGTGCAGCACCTCCGCGCGCGTGCCCCGGGCGAAGAGCTTGATGAGCACGACGCCCGCGATGAAGCCGCCGATGTGGGCCCCGTAGGCCACCCCGCCCGCCTGCGAGCCCGAGCCGAGCATCCCGAGGCCGCTGATGAGCTGGAACGCGAACCAGAGCCCGATCGCCCAGATCGCCGGGACTTCCTGGACCATGCGGAAGATCAGCATGCGGACTTTCCGGCGGGGGTGGAGGACCATGTAACCGCCGAGCACGCCCGAGATGGCGCCGGAGGCGCCGAGGGCCGGGATGTAGGGGTTCCCCTGGAAGATCGAGCTCGTCGCCACGTGCGCGAGACCGGCGAGCACTCCGGTCGCGAGGTAGAAGATCAGATAACGGCCGTGCCCGAGCTCGTCCTCGATGTTGTCCCCGAAGATCCAGAGGTAAAGCATGTTGCCGAAGAGGTGCGCCAGCCCTCCATGCATGAACATGGAGGTCAGCAGGGTCAGGTACACCGGGATCGGTGTGGGCTCGAGCTGGAACTCTCCGACCGCGTCCCCGCTGACCGGATCCCGCACGAGGACCCGCTCCGCCACGTCCCGTCCGGTCACGATTTCCGCCGGGACGGTCGAAAACGCGTACGTGAAGCGCTCGTTGGTCCCGAGCCCCTGGAGGAAGACGAACACCCCGACGTTGGCCGCGATGAGGAGCCAGGTGAAGTACGGGGTCCGGACCCGGCCGGTGTTGTCGTCGCCGATGGGGATCATGCGTCCTCCTGAGGCCGGCGCCCGCGGCTCAAACTCTTAGCGCTCGAGGTAGGTGTACCGGGGAAAGACGGCTTCGAACTCGCGGTAGATCGCCTGGATCTCGTCCTTCTTGACGGGGCGGTTGGCCACGCGCCGGAGCTGCCGCGAGATCGAGTCGAGGATCTGGGTGCGGTCGTAGTTCATGTACTCCAGGACGCGCTCGCAGGACTCGCCGGGCAGGACGTCCTCCACGCGGGAGCGCCCGTCTTTGTCCACGGTCACCAGGACCTCGTGCGCTTCGCCGAAGAGGTTGTGCAGGTCCCCGAGGACATCCTGATAGGCCCCGGTCAGGCAGAACGCGAGGTAATACGGATCCTCCTCCTGGTACCGATGGAGCGGCAGCGTCTCCTTGATGTCCCGCAGGTCGATGAACTTCTCGATGCGTCCATCGGAGTCGCACGTGATGTCCGCCAGCGTGCCGAACTCCGTCGGCCGCTCGTTCAGCCTGTGGATGGGAAGGATCGGGAAGAGCTGGTCGATCGCCCAGGAGTCGGGAAGCGACTGGAAGACGGAGAAGTTTACGACGTACTTGTCGGCCAGCATCGTCTCCATGTCCTCGAACTCTTCCGGGATTTCCTTCAGCGTCTTCAGGTCCCTGTGGATCCGCTCGCAGATGTTCCAGAAGAGGATCTCGCCCTTCGCGCGGTCCTCCAGCGAGAGGTGGCCGAGGTTGAAGAGCGTGAAGAGCTCTTCCTTGTACTGCAGCGCGTCGTGGTAGCTCTCGCGCATGTTCTTGGCGTTGACGGTGTCCTGGATGCCGCCGAGCTCTTGGAGGACCGGGGGGTCGGTCGCGGAGACCTTGACGCGGCGGCCCTGATCGATCCGGTCGGCCACGTCGAGCACGTTGGCGACGAGGACCGAGTGATACGCCGTGACCGCCCGGCCCGACTCCGTGACCAGGATCGGCGGCGGGACTTTCTCCTCCTCGCAGATCCCTTTGATCGTGTACACGACGTCGTTGGCGTACTCCTGGACGGAATAGTTCATCGAGGACTCGAAGGCGGTCTTCGACCCGTCGTAATCGACTCCGAGGCCGCCGCCGAGGTTGAGGTACTGGATCGCCACTCCGGCCGACCGCAGCTCCGCATAGACGCGGCCGGCCTCCCGGATGGCGACCTTGATCTTGCGGATGTCGGTGATCTGGGAGCCGATGTGGAAGTGGAGCATCACGAGGGAGTCGAGCATCCGTTTGGACTTGAGGATCTTGACCGCCTCGAGCATCTCCGGGGTCGTCAGACCGAACTTGGCGGCTTCGCCCCCCGACTTGGCCCACTTGCCCGACCCGCGCGCATAGAGCTTGGCGCGCATGCCGAGCAAGGGCTTGACGCCGCGCATCTTGGCGACCGCGAGGATCCGGTCGAGCTCGGAGACCTTCTCGAGCACGAGGACGACTTTCTTCTTCATCCGGACGCCGTTCAACGCCATGCGGATGAACGCCTCGTCCTTGTAGCCGTTGCACGTTACCAGCGACTCCGGGGGGAGATCCGCAGCGAGCGCGGCCAGCAGCTCCGGCTTCGAGCCCGCCTCGAGCCCATAGTTGTGCTGGCGCCCCGCTTCGATCACCTGTTCGACGACGACCCGCTTCTGGTTGACCTTGATGGGGAAGACGCCGCGGTAGACGTTGCCGTATCCGAACTCGCCGATCGCTCGGGCGAAGGCTTCGTTCAAGTTCCGGACGGAGGAGGAGAGGATTTGCGGGAACCGGATCACCATCGGCGCCGTGATGCCGCGCAGCGCGACCTCGTCCACGATGTGCTTGAGCGAGACCTCCCGCCCCGGCTCTCGCGTCGGGCGCACGGCCAGGTCCCCCTCCTCGTTGACGTGGAAGAATCCCTTACCCCAGTTGGGGATGCCGTAGAGGGCCGCCGCTTCCTCGAAGCGGTCGAAGGGACGGGGGCGTTGCGACGCGGCCGTCCGGCGCACGGGTTTCGGACTCGCCATATCTCAAGAATCCTAACAGGCACGGAGGATGCACCAGAGACTGCAGGAGGAATCGATGGCGAGAGACGAGATCGCAGGACGCTTGAAGCGGGGCGGCGGCTCGAAGGCCGACATCCCCACCGGCGAGGAGATGACGGAAGAGCGCGTGCGCGACGGCGAGAGCGCGCCGGGACGCGCGGGAGGCACTGGTCGGATCGTGCGCCCGGAAGAAGAAGAGGTTCCCCGCAAGACTCCTGGCCCGCACACCAACGAAAAGCAGCGAGACGGCGGAGGAATGTAGTCCGGGAGCATCTCGCGAGCCCACGCCAAGCCCTCGCGGCGCGAGGAGTCTCCGTCCTCGGAGGAGCCTCGCGCCACGGGAGCGTGAGTGAGCGAGGGACCAGGCGAGCGGTCGAGCGTGATCCGCGAGCCGCGCGCCGGTGCCGGAGGCAGATCCCGAGCGAACGAGAGCGACGGGTAAAAAAAGAGCCGCGGCGCGCGCGGCTCTCTCCGTTCGGGTCCGGAGCTCAGCGCTTGATGTCTTCCCCGAGGTCCTCGATCGCCTCGCCGATCTTGCGCTTGGTCTTGCCGAACGCCTCCTGGCTCTCGCCGGACGCCTGATCGAGCTCTCCTTCTTTTTCGAGCCTTTCGTTGCCGACGAGCGCACCGGCCGATTCCTTCACGTGCCCCTTGATGTCGCGCGCCTTCCCTTCGACTTCATCACGATTCATGGCGTCACCTCCCCGTCGGATGAGGTGCAGATTCCGTGCCGCCGGCCCGGGCCGCGTCGGGCGGTCGTCCCGCCGCCACCAGCTCTTCCAGGCCGGCCGCGCTCCGGATGTGCAGGTCCCGCTGCGGGAACGGCAGATCGATACCCCTCGCGGCGAGCGTCTCGTGGACGCGAAAGCGCAGCTCGCTCTCGAGGGAGCGGGGGCGATGGACCATTTCCGAAGTCCAGCAGAGCAGCGTGAAGTCGAGAGTGGACTCTCCGAATCCCGAGAACCAGACGCTCGGCGCGGGAGTCTTCAGAATGGCGTCCATCCCGCGGGCCGCTTCCAGGAGAGCCTCCTCCACCCGGCGGGGATCGCTCCCGTAGGCCACGCCGACGGGGATCCGGACGCGCATCTCGGCGCTGCGGAACGTCCAGTTGTGGATCGTGTCGGAGATCAGGTTCGCATTGGGGACGATGAGATGGACGTCGTCGTTGGTCCGGACGATCGTGGCCCGGGCCCGGATCTCGACGACCTCACCGACCGCGTCGCCGACGACGATCCGGTCGCCGACCTTCACGGAACGGTCGATGAGCAGCACGAGGCCGGCGGCGAAGTTCTTCACGAGGTCCTGGAGCCCGAAGCCCAGCCCGACCCCGAGCGCGCCGCCGAAAACCGCCAGGCTCTGGGTCGGCACGCCGAGCGACTGCACGGCGATGAGCGCTCCGAGCACCAGGATCACGTAACCGATCACCCGCCCGAGCGCGTAGCGCACGCCCGGATCGAGGCGCGTCCGGGCAAGGAGGCGGTCCGCGATCACCCGCCGCGCGAACCGGGCGAGGATCCAGCTTCCGAGCAGGATCCCCAGGCTGACGAGGACGCTCGATACCGTGACGTCCGTCTCGCCAATCGCGAAGAGCCGGCGGCTCAGAAAGTCCTCGAGGGTCGCCGGCATCGGGTCAGGGCTTTCCGAGCAGCTCCAGCGCCGCGAGGGTCATCGTTGAGACGCCCGTGCGCAGGGTGCGCTCGCGGTCCGGAGCGAAGAGGGGTGAATGGAGCGAAGGGAGCGACGTGCCCGCCGCCTTCGCGGCCTCGTATTTCTTCGGCTCGACGGCGCCGACCCAGAAGATCGTGGCCGGCACTCCCGCGCGGCCGTACTCGGAGAAGTCCTCGCCGCCCATCACCGGGGTGCCCTCCTGCACGTTCTCTGCCCCGAGGGCCCGGCCGAGCGCCGCCGCGAGGCGCCGCGTCAGCGCGGGCTCGTTGAGCGTCGCCGGCGTTCCCTCCGTCACCTTGACCTCCGGCGGCTTCGGCGCCCCGGCGGCGGCGGCCTCGGCTTTGGCGATCCGCTCGATCGCGGCGAGCAGGCGCTTGCGCACTTCGTCCTTGTACGAGCGGACCGTGAGCTGGAGCTTCACCTCGTCCGGAATGATGTTGTGCTTGGTGCCGCCGTGGATCGAGCCCACGGTCACCACCGCCGGGTCGAGCGGGTTGTTCTCGCGTCCGACGATCGTCTGGAGAGCGACGATCGTCCGGGCGGCGATGACGATCGGATCCACGGTCGTGTGCGGGTAGGCGCCGTGCCCGCCCTTGCCGAAGATCGTGACGTCCACCGCGTCCACATTGGCCAGCGCGTAACCGGGAACGTACAGGACCCTGCCGGAAGGGGAGTCGGCGTTGTCGTGGATCGCGAAGGCAAAATCCGGTTTCGGGAAGCGCGTAAAGAGGCCGTCCTTCAGCATGGTGAGCGCGCCGGCGCCGCCTTCCTCCGCGGGCTGTCCGACCATCATGAGCGTGCCGCGCCAGCGGTCCTTCGCTCCGGCGAGCAGAGTCGCGGCGCCGATCCAGGAGGTCATGTGGACGTCGTGCCCGCAGGCGTGCATGACCGGCACCGTGTCGCCCGCGGCATTGACGGCCGTCGCTTTGCTCGCGTAGGGCACGCCCGTTTTCTCTTCGACGGGCAGGCCGTCGAGATCCGTCCGCAGCATCACCGTCGGGCCGCTGCCGTTGCGCAGGAGGCCGACGACGCCATGCCCGCCGACTCCCGAAGCGACCTCGAAGCCCAGGGCTTTGAGGCGCGCGGCCATCTTCGCCGCGGTCTTCTCTTCCTGTTTCGAAAGCTCCGGGTTGCGGTGCAAGTCCATGTACAGCGCTTCGAGGTCGGGATAGATCCGGTCGAGCCCGGAGAGGGCCGTCGCGGCGGCCGCGCGCGTCTGTGCGCTCGCGCCGGCCGCCGCGAGGATCATCAGCGCGGTCGCCGCCAGGTTGCGATGGAGTCGTTGCATCTTTCGGGTCTCCTCCACGGACACGAGAGCAGACGCCGCGCGGCGGTGTCAAGGCGGCCGTCTGTGCGACACTTCCGGCGTGAGCTCCCCGCCAGCGGCGGCACCGGCGGCGGCAGAAACGCAGCGGGCCCCGGGCTTCGGCCGCCGGATGCGCTGGGTGACGATCCTCTACTTCGCCCAGGGATTTCCCTTCGGCATCTTTCGCGAGGTCTGGGGAGTCTTCTTCCGGTCGCGCGGCGTGTCGCTGACCGAGATCGGGATGATGGAGCTCCTCGGTCTGCCCTGGGTCGCCAAGCCGCTGTGGGCGCCGCTCGTGGACCGCTTCGGAGATCGGCGCAAGTGGATCGCCGGGAGCCTCGTGGTGCTCGCCGCCTGCCTCGCCCTGCACACGACCTTTCCGGTCACCGCGAACCCTGGCGTCTACGTCTGGGCGATCCTCTTCGCCTTCACGATGGCCTCCGCCACGCAGGACATCGCCATCGACGCCCACACGATCGCCTTTCTGCCGCGCGGAGAGGAAGGAGCCGCCAACGGGATCCGGGTCTCGGCCTACCGGGCCGCCACGATCGTCGCGGGCGGATTGCTGCTCTCGGCGGCCGGCTTCCTGGGATGGGGGCCGGCCTGGTTCGCCGGCGCGGGCATCCTGCTCGTCCTGGCGGTGCTCGTCCTCCGCGCTCCCCCAGCGGACCTGATCGCGTCGGAGCGCAAGCTCTTCCTGGCGCCCTTCAAGCGCTGGCTGGCGAAGCCCGGCTCGATCCCGACGCTCGTTTTCGTCCTGCTCTACAAGCTCGGCGACCAGGCGATCTCGCCGATGATCCGGCCCTTCTGGGTGGACAGCGGGAGGACGATCCAGGAGATCGCCTGGGTCTCGAACACGTTCGGAATCGCCGCCACGATCGTGGGGGCGCTCATCGGGGGTTTCTGGACGATGCGCCTGGGACTCATACGAGGCCTCGTCATCATGGGGATCTTCCAGGCCTCTTCGAACCTGGTCTACGGCGTGGTCGCCCTGACCGGCGCCGAAAAGCTCCCGATCTACGGCGCCGGAATCTGGGAGTCCTTCACACAGGGGCTCGGCACGGCCGCCTTCCTCTCGCTTTTGATGCGCCTCTGCGACAAGGAGCATGCGGGCGTCCAGTACGCCCTGCTCTCGGCGCTTTTCTCTCTGGCCCGCCACGTCGCCGGGGCCGCGAGCGGTTGGGCCGCGGACCTGCTCGGCTTCGGGACCTTCGCGATGTACACCGTCCTGCTGTCGATCCCCGCCTATCTCCTCCTCCCATGGGTGAGAAAGCGGGTCGAAGCGGTCGATCGTTGAAACCGGCCGCAATGCGCCACGTCCTCGGCATCGACGCGGGAGGCTCCAAGACGCGCGCCCTGGTCGCGGACGAGACCGGTCGCATCCTGGGCGGCTCGCGCGGCGGAGGAGCCAACCTGCGCACGCACGGCGAGCTCGAAGTGGAGAAAGTCCTCCATGGGATCGTCGAAGAGGCGGAGGCGGAGGCAGGGTCCCGCGCGGACGCCGTGGCGATCGGCATCGCGGGAGCCGACCGCCCGGAGGACCACGCGGTCCTGCGGGGCATCCTGAGGCGCATCGGCTTCAAGTCGCGCGTCGTCGTGACCAACGACGCCCGGGTCGCGTTCGTCGCCGGCTCGCCGGGTCGCGTCGGGGTCGCCCTCGTCTGCGGCACGGGATCGATCGCCTGGGGTCAGAATCGCGCCGGCGAGATCGCGCGGGCCGGCGGCTGGGGATGGCACCTGGGAGACGAGGGCTCCGGCTTCTGGATCGGCGTGCGCGCGATCCGCGAGGTCCTGCGGGGAGTCGACGGGCGGGCGCCCCGGACGAGCCTGGAGCAGCCTCTCTTCGACCACTTCGGCATCGCGGAGCCCGGACAGATCCTCCACGCCGTCTACGACGAGGAGTTTCCCCGCCATCACGTGTCGCTTTTCGCCGTCCGAGTGGAGGAAGCGGCCCTCGCCGGGGACGCCGTGGCGGCGCGCACTCTGCGATCGGCGGCCGAGGAGCTGGCCCTCGCCGCCCGCAGCGTCATCGGCCGGCTGAGGCTCGAAGAGGACGCCTACGACGTCATCCTGTCGGGGGGGACGTTTGCGGCCGTGCCGACCCTCGCGCACAATGTGGAGGAGATTCTTCGTTCGCCGCGGGCCCGCGTTCTCCGTCTCGCCGAAGAGCCGGCGTCCGGAGCCGTGAAGCTCGCCCTGGAGGAGCTGAAAAGGGAGACATGAAGCGACTGATCGTCAACGCCGATGACTTCGGACGGACCGCGGGCATCAACGCGGGAACGCTGCACGCGCATGAGCGCGGGATCGTGACCTCCGTCACCGTCATGGTCCTCGAACCGGCGGCGGAGGAAGGCATCCGGGAGGCCATCGCCCGCGCTCCGGGCCTTTCGATCGGCCTCCACTTCGCCCTGACCGGCGGCGGCCCCCCCGCCGCGCCCGTGATGGACCTGCTCGAGCTCGCTCCCGGAGGCCACTTCCCCGGGACGGCGGAAGACCTGCCGCACCGCCTTCCCGAGCGGGAGGTCCGGCAGGAGCTCCAAGCGCAGATCGCGCGCTTCGAAAGGATCGCCGGGCGGCCCCCGACGCACCTCGATTCGCACCACCACGCGGCGCTCCACGCCTCCGTCCAGCGCGTCTTCGCGCGGGTCGCGAAGGAGCGCGGTATTCCCGTGCGCGCCGCCAACGAGAAAGCGCGCGAGCAGATCCGCATGGCCGGCGCGGCGACCCCTGACCATTTCCTCGAAGACTTCTACGGGAAAGGGGCGACGCTCCCGCGCCTGAAAGTGATGCTCGAGAACCTGCCGGAAGGCACGAGCGAGCTCATGTGCCACCCCGGCTACGCGGACGAGGACCTGATCGTGGGGAGCACCTACGCGCGCGAGCGGGACGACGAGGTGCGCGTCCTCACGGACCCTTCGCTCCGCCCCCTGCTCGCGCAGCACGGCGTCTCCCTGATCGGCTTCCGCGAGCTTTGAGCCGTGTCCGCCGCGGCGGGCCCCACGTCGAGGTTCTGCCGGGCGCGGGGTCGGTCTCTCGCCGCGCGGCCGCCGAGCTGGCCGCCCTCCTGCGGCGCCGCGGGGGCAAGACGCTGCTCCTCGCTTCCGGACGCACGATGGCGCCGATCTACCGCGACCTCGCGCGGCTGCACCGGACGGGAGCGGCCCCCTTCGCGAAGGCGGAGACCTTCAACCTCGACGAGCTCCGCGTCGCGCCGGATGACCCCCGCAGCTTCCGGTCGTTCATGGAGCGACACCTGTTCTCCCGCGTCGATCTCGCGCGCGAGCGGATCCATTTCCTGAACGGAAACGCCCCTGACCCGGAGCGGGAGTGCGCGCGCTACGAGCGTGAGATCTCGGCCCGCGCCGTGGATCTCGCCCTCGTCGGCATCGGGGTCAACGGCCACGTCGCCTACCTGGAGCCCGGGGCGAGCCTCGCTCCGCGGACGGGCCGGGTCCGCCTCTCGAAGACCACGCGGGCGCGGCTGGCGGCGGACGGCATGCGGCCCGTCCCCCGGGAGGCCCTGACCGTCGGCCTCGAGACCCTCCTCGCCTCGTGCCGGATCCTCCTCGTCGCGACCGGCCGCGAAAAAGCGGCCGCCGTCGCGGAAGCCTTGCGGGGCCCGATCTCGGCGCGTTGTCCCGCTTCGTTCCTATCGCTTCACCCCGCGCTGACGCTTCTGCTGGACCGCGCGGCCGCGCGCCGGCTGGACTAGCGGTGGCCGCGGAGCTCGACCGCCGCGCGTTTCTCAGGGCCGCAGGCCTGCTCGCGTTCTCGGGCGGCTGCGCCGGTTCGGCCCGGCTTCCCCGAGGGGCGGCGGTCGTCAACGATGTCCACTCGCAGCTCAACGCGACGCGTGTGGAGCGCGTGATCCCGGTGGACTCGGTCGCGGCCGTCCGCCGGGCCATCCGCGACGCCCGGCGGCGGGGGCGCTCGGTCGCCATTTCCGGAGGCCGGCATGCGATGGGAGGGCAACAGTTCGCGGAGGACGCGCTGCTGCTCGACGTCCGCCCGATGCGTCGGATCCTCGGATTGGACGCCGAGACAGGGATCGTCGACGTGGAGAGCGGAATCGAGTGGCCCGCGCTGGTGTCTGGCTTGATCTCCCGCCAGGACGGCCGGGCTCGGCCGTGGGGAATCGCGCAGAAGCAGACGGGCGCCGACCGTCTCACCCTGGGCGGGGCCCTGGCGGCCAACGCGCACGGAAGGGGCCTGACGATGAAGCCTTTCATCCGCAACGTGGAATCCTTCGTGCTCGTGGACGGCGCCGGTCAGGTCCGGCGCTGCAGCCGCACCGAGAACGCGGAGCTCTTCCGTTTGGCGATCGGAGGCTACGGCCTGTTCGGCGTGGTGACGTCGCTACGCCTCAGGCTCGTCCCCCGACGGAAGCTGGAGCGCATCGTGGAAGTGACTTCGGTCCGCCGTCTCGCGGAGGCGTTTGCGCAGCGCATCCAGGAGGGGTTTCTCTATGGGGACATGCAGTTCGCCATCGACGAGCGGTCGGAGGACTTTTTGCGACGTGGAGTCCTCGCCTGTTACCGTCCGGTCGGCATCGAGACGCCGATCCCGGCCGGCCAGCGCGAGCTATCGGAAGGGGAGTGGGGAACGCTGATCCGCATGGCGCATTCCGACAAGACGCGCGCGTTCGATGCGTACGTGCGTCATTACCTCGCGACGTCGGGGCAGATCTACTGGTCGGATGCGCACCAGCTCTCCACGTATCTCGACGACTATCATCGATCCCTGGACCCGCCCGGCGGCCCCCGGGCGACGGAGATGATCACGGAGGTCTACGTCCCTCGCTCCGACCTCTCCGACTTCATGGAAGATGCTCGGCAGAGCTTCCGGGCGCACGGCACCCCGGTGGTCTACGGCACGATCCGGCTCATCGAGCGGGATGACGAGAGCTTCCTCGCCTGGGCGCGCCGTGCCTATGCCTGCGTGATCTTCAACCTCCACCTCGAACACTCACCTGCAGGTCTGGAGCGCGGCACGGAAGCATTCCGGCGTTTGATCGATCTCGCGATCGACCGCGGGGGAAGCTACTTCCTGACGTACCACCGCTGGGCGACACGGCGACAGGTCGAAGCGTGCTACCCGCAGATGCCGGCTTTCCTGGCGGCGAAGCGCCGGTACGATCCGCAGGAGCGGTTCCAGAGCGACTGGTACCGGCACTACCGGCGGATGTTCGGCGGCTGAGGGTCCGCCAGCGCGCGGCGCAGATCGCCGCGGGCGGCCTCCAGAGCCCGGCGGGCGTCCCGCGCCGGGAGGCCGCGGCGGCCCATCAGGATCGCCGTCTTGACCTCTCCGCCCGCCTCTTCCAGAAGACGCGACGCGTGACGGGGCGAAGCGGCTGCCGCGGCGGCCACGATCCGGCGTGCCCGGTCCTTCAGCTTCGCGGAGCCCGTCCGCAAGTCCACCATCCACGGCCCGTAAACCTTCCCCGAGGACGCCAGCGCCGACGTGGTGATCTGGTTGAGGGCGAGCTTGGTCGCCGTGCCGGCCTTCAGACGCGTCGACCCTGCGAGGACCTCCGGGCCCACGTCGAGCGGAACGACCGTCCCGGCGAGGCGCCGCAGGCCGGCGCCGCCGCCCGCGGTCACGAGAACGATCCGCGCGCCGCGCTGCCGGGCCCGCTCCAGCGCCCCCCGGACGAACGGCGTGACGGAGCTCGCCGAGACGCCGATGGCCAGGTCACCCGCGGCGAGCGCGTTCGCGGCGCGCCGCCCCTCCTCGGCCCGGTCCTCCGCGCCTTCGCGAGCCCGAAACACGGCGCGAGGCCCCCCGGCGATCGCGGCGCGGACGCGGCCAGGGCTCGTCCCGAACGTCGGCGGAAGCTCAGCCGCCTCGAGCACGGCGAGGCGTCCGCTCGTGCCCGCGCCGAAGAGCAGACAGGTCCCGCCCGACTGGAAGGTCTCGCGGAAGAGCTCGGCGGCCCGGACGATCTGGGGGCGCGCAGCCCGCAGCGCGCGCAGAACGCGCGCGTCCTCTCTCTGCATCAGCCCCACGATCCGCGCCACGCCGAGTGCGTCGAGCCGCGCGGATCGTGGGTTGACGGCCTCGGTGCGGAGTCTCTTCCACCGGGTTCGAGTCACCGAGGGAGTCTAGCGTCAGGCGCGAGTCGAGAGTCGGGAGCCGAGATCTACTTGTCGATCTGGCCCCAGAACTTCTGGAGGACCGACTCGATCTCCGCCTCTTCCAGGACCGGAACGACCGGAACGTCCGGCATCGCCGTGTCCTCTTCCGTCGCGGCCGGCGTCCCCGTCCGCCGGGCGCCGGAGGCGGTCTCGCGAGGCAAGTCGAGGTCGCGCAGAAAACGGGAGAAGTGGAAGCTCGACGGGAGATGGCCGCTCCCGACCATGAACTGTCCCAGCTCGCGCCGGAAATCGCCGGGTGTCGCAAACCGCTGGCGCCGCGGTCCGGTCGCGGTCCGCAGGAGCCGGGCGAGATCGTGCGGGAACAGCCGGTCCGCGCCGGCCCCGCGCCCGAGCCCGGCGAAAGGCGTCGGATGGTCCGTCAGCGCCTCGATCGCGATCGCGGCCAGCGAATAGACGTCTCCGTCCGCCGAGGCCGTCCGCTCTTCGAGGGCCTCGGGCGCCATGTATGGGGAGAGCGCCGCGGAGAGGTTCCCCGCGTCGAGGGCCGGCAGGATCGCCGGCGCGAGACCGAACCCGCCGAGGCGCGCCTCGCCGTCCCGCGTGATCGATACGAAGCCCGGCCAGACGAGGCCGTGCGGGCCGCCCGATTCGAGGGCCTTCGCGAGCCCGTCGATGATGAGCAGGACGTGCTCGACCGGCAGCCGCCGTCCGCGGCGGCGCAGGTCCCGGAACAGGGCGTCGAGCGTCCACCCGTGCATTTCGTTCCAGGAGAGAAAGGCGGTCCCGCGCGCGAGCCCGAGCCGCTCTCCCCGCGGCCGCTGAGCCGGCGTTCGCCGGAGCGGCGGGGGAGCGGTGCGGATCGTCTCCGCGAGCTGCTCGCGGGAGAGACCCGGCGCGTCGAGCAACCGCACGCGAACGAAGTCGCCCGTTTCGCCGAGGGTCAGCCCGCGATAGACATGGCCGAGCGCGTCGCTGCCGACGCGGGAAGTCAGGAGGAAGTCGCCGAACCGCCGGGGGAGCTTTTCGGACTCACGGGCGGGCGCAGGAGGGGCCTTCGCGACCGGCGGTTCGACCGGCCGGCTGCGGCGCCACGTCTCGCCGAGTCCCAGAATGCCCACGTTTGCCTCCGTCACTTACCAACGGGCGCGACGACGTATGAAATCCGGATGGTCGGCGCCCGCAGGCCCGTTCCGGCGTCCGCGCAGCTAGCCTACCCCAGCCCGCCGAGGGCGAGAGCGACCTCGTCGAGGTCGTTCCCGACGTGGGGGGAAAAGCGGACCGCGTTCTCGCGGGGCGAGACGATCACCCCCTGTGCTTCCAGAGCTTTCGCCGCGCGGACGGCGTTTCCGTCGGGGGGGACGGCGGCCAGGATCCCGGAGCGAGCCGGCTGGGGGGTCACGATCTTCCAACCACGTTCTTCCAGCCCGCCGATGAGGGCATGGATGGTCTGGAGGATGCGCTCGCGCACGACGTCGATGCCGATCTCCTCCAGCAGCTTCAACCCGGCGGCCAGGCCGTAAATCTGCGCCGTCGGCGGCGATCCGGCTTCGTATCGCCGCCCGTCGAGGTGGAACTCCAGCTTGTAGTCGAGGAACCCTTCACCCGAGGCGACGTTCCACCAGCCAGCGGCCAGGGGAGGAACCCGGTCGCGGGCGTTCTCGCTCACGCGGAAGATCGCGCAAGCCTCCGGGCCGAGGAGCCACTTGTGCGCGTCGGCCACGACCACGTCCACGGGAACCTCGCCGAGATCCAGCGGGAGCGCGCCGAGACCCTGGATGGCGTCGAGCACGAAGAGGATCCCCTTCTCCCGGCAGAACGCGCCGATCTCTTCGATGGGATAGACCCAGCCGTTGTGGAAAGCGACCCACGAGACCGCCACGACTCGGGTGCGGGCGTCTGCGCGCGCCGCGATGTCGTCCACGGTCACCCGCCCGTCGCGGCTTCCGGCCGGGCGGAACTCCACGCCCCGTGCGGAGAGGTTCATCCACGGGTAGACGTTCGCGGGGAACTCCATGTCGTCGCCCACGACGTTGTCGCCCGGAGCCCATGGGAAGGCCTGGGCCACGATGTTGAGGCCCCAGCTCGTGCTCGGGACGAAGGCGATCTCGGAGGCGCGTGCCCCCATGAGCGCGGCTGCCTGCTTGCGGACGCCGTCGATCCCGGAGTACCACCTTCGCCAGTCCGCCGCGCCCCGGTCCCGGACGTTCTCGACGTGCGCGGTGATGGCGTCCGCCACGCGGCGGGGCAGGGGCGCCACCGCCGCGTGGTTGAAGTAGATGAGGTTGCGCCGGACGGGAAATTCCCGATCGAGGGACTCCCGCGAGAAGTCGAACGGCACCTGCTCTCAGCTGTCAGCTATGCGCTGTCAGCCACCGGAGACGCCCGGCACGGCTAGGGCACGACCTTGAACTCGACGACGCCCGCATCCCGGCCCCAGGCCATCGCGAACTTGCCCCCCTTGTCGGTGACGTCCACGAAAGCGATCGTGAACTGGTCCACGGACACGGCGGGCTTCATCATCTTCATCGGAGCGCGCACCACGTCCTGCTTGGGGTCGTAGTTGTAGGCGCCCCATGTCGCTGCCTTGTCGTTGGGGTCGTACTTCATCTGGTGGGGCT
>JBHENW010000172.1:0-15987 GCA_046261875.1 Thermoanaerobaculia bacterium
GTCAGGATCTTGGGCGCGATGCCTCCGGCGAGGTAGACGCCGCCCGTCGCCCGGTACTGGAGCGCGAGGTTCCCGGCTTCCGACCCGTAGATCGAGACGAACATGCGGACCGCTTCGGAGCACAGCCGGTCGCGGCCGGCCAGGCCGTACCGGGTGACGACCGCTGCGCGATCCCCCGAAGTCATGGCCCGCGTCACGGCTCTCTTCTGCGACGCGAACCCGTCGGCGGCCAGGAAATCGTAGAGATGCCCGAGGCCCTCCCCGGACAGCAGGCGATCGCGGTCGACGCGCCCGAACCGCTTTCTGAGAAACCGCAGGAGCCGGTCTTCCCGGTCATCGCGCGGCCCGAAGTCCGCGTGCCCCCCCTCCGACGGGAACGGCCAGGCCCGCCCCGCGATCCATGCCACAGCCGCCTGGCCGAGCCCCGTTCCGGCGCCGATGATGGCGATGGGCCCGCCCGGCTCCGCCTCGCCGGCGGAAAGCACGGCGAGCTGTCGGAGCTGAAGATACGGAAGACCCAGCGCCGCCGCCGCGAAATCGTTGAGGAGTCGGACGCGGGGCAGGCGCAGGCGTCGTTCAAGCCTTTTTTCCTCGAGGACCCAGGGAAGCTTCGTGACTTTCGCGCGGCCCGCGCGGACCGGGCCGGCGACCCCGAACGCAGCGGCCCGAGGCCGCTCGCGCCAGCCGCTCCGGAAGTCTTCGACGATCTGCTCCAGGCCGGCGTATTCGCTGCTGGGGTACTGGCGCTCGCGCAGGATCCGCAGCCGTGATCGCTCGACGGAGACGGCGGCGATGGCGGTCTTGGTACCGCCGATGTCCCCGGCCAGCAGGAGCACGCGCGCAACCTATCAGGGGTCGCGGCGTTCGAGATTTTCCGAAGCGTGGGCCGAAGACGCAGGCACGAGCAAGCGGCGCCGACGGATAAAAATCGCCCGGAATCGGGGTAGAACTCCGGGCAAAAAAAAAGCCCCGGGTCGGGGTGGGTCCGCCCGGGGGGCGAAAGGAGGAGGTGAGGCTTTGAGTCCTCGCCGGTCTCAGATAGCAAGGGCTCGGCCATCCCGGCTCATCCATTTAAGTTCTTTGTTTGGAGCCCGAACGATGACGGAAACGAGCGAGCGGTTGACGAATTGTGTCAGTTTCCTGCGCAGTTTGTTACGAGGTTTGTTGAATTTGTCATCAGGGCGCGTCCTGACGGACACAGCGCGCTAGAGCTGAGAACGGAACGGGACCACGGCCCACTCGAATGCCCGCTCGAAGAAACCCCGCTCGAGCCATTTCTCGTACGTGTAGGGACGGGATCGGGCCAGATCGCGGTTGAACGATGCCTCCAGGGCGTCCGCGAACTCCGCGTCGTACACGGTCAAGTTCAGCTCGTCGTTCAACCGGAAGGAGCGGTTGTCGAAGTTGGTCGAGCCGATCGTCGAGAAGATTCCATCCACGACCATGCTCTTGGGGTGGAACATCGCGGGCTCGTACTCGAAGATCTTGACGCCCCCCCGCAGGAGCTCTCCAAAGCGCGCGCGCCCCGCCGCCTTCGTTGCCGGAACGTCGTTGATCTTTCCCGGCACGATGATCCGCACGTCCACCCCCCGCCGCGCGGCGTCCACGAGCAGCGCGATGGTCTCGCCGTCCGGCAGGAAATAGGAGTTTGAGATGGAGAGCCGCTCGCTCGCCGCCGCGATGGAGACGGCATAGAGTAGCTTGGTGGCGGAGCTCGTCGAGCGCGCTGAGGAGTCGATGACCTGGGAGCGGGCGCTGCCGACGCGCTCCAGGCGCGGGAAGTGATCGGCGCCGAGGAGCAGCTCCCCGCGGACCTCTGCCCAGTTCTCCTGGAAAGCGGCCTGCAGCTCCGCGACGACGGGGCCCTCGACGCGCACGTGCGTCTCTCGCCAGTGGTCCGGCGCGTCCGCGTTGCCGAGCCAGACATCGGCGATGCCGGCGCCGCCGGTGAACCCGATCTTCCCGTCCACGACGAGGATCCGCCGGTGGGTCCGGTTGTTGATCGCGTCGAGCATCCAGGGGCGCAGCGGATGGTACAGCTCGACCGTGCAGCCGGCTTCGCGCATGGCGCGGACGTCGTCTTCGTCGAGCTTGGAGGAGGATCCGACGCCGTCGAGCAGGACACGCACCTGCACCCCGGCCCGCGCGCGCTCGGAGAGCGCCTCGCGGAACCGGGTCGCCACTTCGCCGGACCAGAAGATGTAAGTCTCCAGGTTGATCGTCCGTTGAGCCGCCGCGATCGCCGAGAGCATCGCTGGGAAGATCTCGATGCCGTTCTCCAGGATCTCGAGCCGGTTGCCTGCGAGCGGGATGGGGTTGGCCAGCGCGTGCGCCGACGGCAGGAAGGCGTCGTCCCGCACCCCAAAGGCGTGCGGGAGAACGTAGCGGACCTCCTCGGGTCTCGAGAGCAGAGACAACGCGACCGACAGGGCGAAAGCAACCGCCAGCGCGACGAGATATGTCTCGATGGGGATCCGATAGTTGCGGGGGCGCCGCGGCCCCTTCTTCCGTCGCATGGGGCGCTGAATTATGAATCAGCGTCCGGCGGTCTGCCGGGAACGGAGGACGCCGGGCTCGTGTTCAAATGATTCACCGATGATCGCTCCGCAACGAAGCACGCCCCGCCGCCGCTCCGCCTCGCTGCTCCTCGTGGCGCTGCTCACCACGGGGTGTACGTCGCTGCTGTCCGAGAAACGCACCACCTACCGCTACGAGCCGGATTACGGGGTGGACAGCCCGGAGTTTCGGCGCTCGCTCGAAGCGCTCGGGACGGAGATGGTCGCGCACAACCGCGTCAAGCTCCTGCAGAACGGGGACGCTTTTTTCCCGGCCATGCTGCAGGCCATCCGTTCCGCGCGGCGCAGCATCAACATGGAGATGTACATCTTCGACGACGGCCGGATCGGCACGGAGTTCGCCGAGGCGATGGCCGAGCGGGCGCGGGCGGGAGTCCAGGTGCGCCTCCTCGTGGACGGCTGGGGCTCGGACCTGGGCGTGCTCGACGAGCTGCTGCGGAAAGCAGGAGCGAAAGTCCGCGTGTACAGGCCGCTGCGGATCTACTCCATCTACAAGATCGGCAGCCGCACGCACCGCAAGATCCTGACCGTGGACGGCCAGATCGGCTTCTGCGGAGGCCTTGGCATCGACGACCGCTGGCTCGGCAACGCGCGCAATCCGAGAGAGTGGCGGGAGACCATGATCCAGGTCCAAGGCCCCGTCGTCGCCCAGCTCCAGGCGATTTTCATGGAGGACTGGGTTCACACCACCGGCGAGGTCATTCACGGCGACGAACAGTTTCCTCCGACGCCGCAGACGTCGGGCGGGGCGCTCGCGCAGGCCGTTCCGAGCTCCAAGGCCGACGCGAGCTCCCGGGCCAAGCTGATGCTCTACATGGCGATCCAGGCGGCTCGCAGCCGGATCTGGATCGAGAACGCTTACTTCGTCCCGGACCGACAGATCCGCCGCGGTCTGCTCCAGGCGGTGCGCCGCGGAGTGGACGTCAAGGTCGTCGTCCCGGGACAGCACATCGACATCCCGATCGTCCGCATGGCATCGCGCTTCTTTTATGGCGAGCTGCTCGACGGAGGCGTACAGATCTACGAGTACCGGCCGACGATGATGCACAACAAGGTCATGGTCGTGGACGGGATCTGGGCGACGATCGGCTCGATCAACTTCGTCAACCGCTCCATGCGCAAGAACGCCGAGGCCAACGTCGCCGTCTACGATCGCGGGTTTGCCTCCCAGGTGGAAGAGATGATCCGCGCGGATATCGCTGTCAGCGAGCGGTTCACGCGGGAGCAATGGGAGAAACGCGGCGCGCTCGCGCGCCTGAGCGAAGCTTTCTTCTGGATCTTCTCGGAGAACTATTAGCGGGCGAAGGACGGTCCGCGGCTGCGCGAGAGGCGCAGGCGCGATCGGTCGCGCGGGGAAGCGGGACGCGTCGCCAGCTCCAGAGCGAGACCGACTCGCTCCTGGAGCGTCTCCACCTCTTCGGGCCGGCAGAACCAGGCGACCCGATCGCCGTGGCCCTCCTCGACCGGGACGAGCCGCCGTAGACGCTCCTCCTCCCTCGCCGTCAGCGAGCGGGTGAGACGGGCGACGCACCGGACGACCCCCTGGCGGCCATGCCCCCAGGAGCTCTCGACCTTCATGGCGGCAATTCGCGGAAACATCACGACGACCATCCACCCTGGATAGAGCAAGAGGCGGGCCACGGGAGAGGTGGAGGGTGGCCCCGCGACCCGCCACCTTCAACCTGGGATCTAATCCGCTCATGCTCGACCGGCTCCTTCCTCTGGAGCGGCCCCTGGTGGTTCTCGATACGGAAGCGACCGGCACGAACCCGCGGGCCGATCGCATCGTGGAGATCGGGTGCGTCAAGCTCCACCCGGACGGCCGCCAGGAGACGTGGGTGCGGCGGCTCGATCCGGGCATGGCCATGCCCCGGGGCGCGACCGCAATCCACGGCATCCGCGACGAGGACGTCCGCGGCTGTCCGTCGTTTCGCGACGTCGCCGAAGAGCTGCGCCAGTTCCTCGAAGGCTGCGATCTGGCGGGCTATCACCTCTCGGCCTTCGACCTGCCCGCCCTGCGGCTGGAGTTCCTGCGCGCGTCGATACCGTTCGAGATCGCCAGCCGCCGCCTGCTCGACGCACAGCGGATCTTCTTCTCGCGGGAGCCGCGCCACCTGTCCGCGGCGGCGCGCTTCTACTGCGGCGCGGCTCACGACGGCGCTCACGGGGCGCTTGCCGACGCGGAGATGACGCTTCGCGTCCTCGCGGCGCAGCTCGAACGGTATGAGGAGCTGCCGCGCTCGGTGGAAGATTTACACGGCCTGTTCTGCGCCGGGATGGACCAGGACCTCGACCCGGAAGGGCGGTTCCGCCTGGTCAAGGGAGAGCCGACCGTCAACTTCGGTCGGAACCGGGGACGCACGCTGCGCGACCTGAGCCGGCAGGAGCCCGGTTTCATCAAGTGGATCCTCAAGGGCGACTTCTCGGAGCCCGTCAAGGACATCGCGAGAAGGTTCCTGCCTCCCGAGGAGAAAGGCTCCCAGCCCCCGGCGAAACCCTGAGAGCTGGGAGCCGTAAGCGGAGAGTTACCCCTTCGAGATCCTCTTGAACCTCAGGGTCTCGCCGGACTTTTCGTGCTGCAACCGGATGGAGCCCGGCTCCATGTCGAGGATCCACTTCCCGACCGAACCGCGGATCGCCCGGACGCAGGAGCTTCCTACCGTCTCTCCGGTGAACCCATCGCCCTCGGGCTTGAGGTGGAAGCCGCAAGCCGCGTTGGCCTCCTCGGAAGTGAACCGGGCGGCGTTGGGTGACAGGGCCGTCACCGTCGGATCGAAGTGGGGGATGTAGCCGAAGTACACGGAGCGCCCCTGCGACTCCAGCCGGATGAGCCCCTGCTGGCGGACGTTGGTTTCCCCGAACTTGCCGGAGACGGAGAGGAAAAGGTCATAGGGATGGCTCGGGTCCGTCGTCACCGAACGGATGTCCAGCCGCAGTTCGTTGCCCGGAGTGGAGCCCTGCCACGTCCCCGACAGGATGTTGACGAGGTCCAGGACCTGGTTCTGGGTTGCGGCGGCCGCCGGGAGCGCGAGCGCCAGGAAAGCAGCCGCCATGATGCTGAGCGTGTTGCGAACGTTCATCGAAACCTCCGCCGCGGGAACTTGCGATTTCCGTTCCACCGGTGCGCCGGCGGCCCGTCGGAAGTCGCTCTGCAAACTACTGGTCCGCAAGTGTTTGTGACGTCCCGGATGAGCCGCGTGGCGGCGGGCCGATACCGCCGTCCTCGCTGGATGACGATGCTAGCCGCCCAGGGACAGCGTGCGCAGCCCGGCGAGCGTGCGGCGGAGAGACTGATCGAAGGCCTGTTTGAGGGCTTCCAGCTCGTTGTTGGACCCCCGATAGTTCGGCCGGGAGACTTCGCCCTCGGCGGTGAAGTTCGTGAGGCTCTCGCCGCGCGGCCCCTCGGCGGCGACCGACCACTCCACCGCCGCATCCCAGATGTTCCCCTGGAGGGCGGACGTGAAGCGGTGCACCTCGATGCGGATGAGGGGAGAGGAGGCGTCGCTTTCTTCCCAGCGGCATCCCGGGAATGAACGGGTGATCGACTCGCGGATCACGTCGGTCACCCGCTCCGAATCGGTCCGGTCGGCGCGTTGATCCACGACCTCGAGCCGCCAGCTCACCCGTCCGGCCGGGCACGCCACGTCCGGCTCCGGGTAGGAGAGCGGGGAGAGAACGGCCGAGGCGCACGCGCTCGCGGCGACCGCGCCTGAGAGAAGCAGGAACCGGGCGGTCATCCGGATCATGGGTGCCGGGACGATCCTTCCCTTCGCTGGGCCGCGCGCGGGGCGGGACCGGGAGCCGATGCATACGCCCGGGCCAGCCGGGACGTCTCCCTGCGGAGGTCTTCCACGAGCTCCTCCGGCCCCAGAACGAGCGCGTCCTTCCCGTATGCGAGCACGAAACGCCGCGCCTCGCGGACCGATTGGGCGGGCAGCTCGAGGATCGCCGAGCCGTCCGGCGCGCTATCGATCTTCTGCCGCGGATGCCACTGCATCTCCCGCACCTCGTCGGAGACCTCGGGGCTGAAACGCACGCGGAAGCGGAAGGGCTTGGCGCCCCCCACGAAGAGGCCGAATGTGTTCCGGAAGAAAGCGTCCGCGTCGAAGTCCTTCGGGATCGCGAACCGCTCGCCGGAGAGCTTCGCCTCCTCGATCCGCGCGAGGTAGAAGATTTTCACCTGGTCGGCCGCGCGGTCCTGCGCGAGCACCATCCAGTCGCGGCCCGAGAGGACGAAGGCGTAGGGCAGCACCGTGCGTGCCTCGCCGGCGGCCGCACCCGCGCTGCGGTAGCGGATGGAAAGCGCGATCCCCTTCTGAAGAGACTCGGAGACCGCCTGCCAGATCTCTTCGCGCACCGGCCGGAAAGCCGCCGCGCGCAGCGCGAGCTTTTCCATGACGATGTCGGGGCGCAGGCGGACGGTGGGGGGCATGAGCTCGGCCAGCCTCTGGTAGCAGGCTTTCAGATCGCGCGCGAGCGGCGTCCCACCGAACAGAGACAGGACCTGGGCCGCTACGCCGATGGAGAAGAGGTCGTTGCCGTCGACGGGGAGGAAGGGGAGAACGTAGTCCGCCCGGGAGTAGAAGTAGCCGTTTTCCACCCGGTCGAACTCGATGGGGGCCTCCAGCTCGTCGCGGAGGTAATCGAGGTCGCGCTGGACGGTCTTGGTGGACACGTCGAGCTTGGCCGCCAGCGTGGATGCGTTGGGGCGCCGGCCGTCCTTGATTTCGTGATGGATGGTTTGCAGCCGTCTCCAGAGCGGACGGTCCTTGAAGGCTCCCTTGCGACCCATCGCCCGCGATTCTTTCACGCCGCAACGGGGGCTTCCGGCGGCTGGTCATGTGCCGAAAAGTGTCGCTCGGGGAGGTCGAAGTGCTTCCGCAGAGCGTCACTCCATCGGAGGGTGATTCGCGCAAACATCGACGGCAACGTCGCTTACGAAAACGGGGCGTGTGGCTCCCCGTTTGCTCTTTTTTCGCGGCGTGCAGATCCACGACAGGCGCCGAAACCCCGAAGGTGGATGGGCCGACGAGACCCTGCCGGGCAACGGCCCGCGCCGCGGCGAGAGCCATCCCTTCGACGGTCTGCTCCGAAAGATCCACGAAATCCTGAACCCGCCCCGTCCTCAGACCGGCGGGAAAGCCCCCGCCGGCGGCGGCGCCCCCGAAAGCGGCCCATGGAGCTGATCGGAGCGGGAGAAGTCGGAGCGAGCCTGCTCGTTCTCGTCCTGGGCATCGTCATCGCTTTCCTCATCGACGACGACGACCTGCCCGGACCCCGCCTCTGCCGCGTAACGCAGGGGTGGTAGGTGGTAGGCGGTAGGTGATGGCTGGTGGGGTTGATGACCCCTACCAGTCACGACCCACTACCCACGACCTTTACTTCAGGAGCGGCAGCATCTCCTTCGCTGTCGCGACCTCGCTCCCGTTGGGCTCGAGCTCGACGTATTTCTCCAGATGTGCGCGCGCGGCGGCCTTCTTGTTGAGCGTGAAGGAGGTCATGCCGAGCCAGAAGTGAGCGAGCGCGAAATCCGGCTTGGCTTCCACGGCCTTCGCCAGGAACCCCTCGGCTTCCTTGAGGTTCTTTTTGTTGTACGCCTCGACCCCCTTGTTGTAGAGGGTCTCGGGCGTGTCGGGGTTGGCTTCGGCGTACTTCGCCTCCCACTCCGCCGCCGCCTTCTTGTCTCCGGTCTCGCCGGCCGCTTTCGCGAGCATCGCGTAGATCGCGCCGACGCTCGGATCCAGGTCCGCGGCCTTCTGACCGTACTCCAGCGTCTTGGCCCAGTCCTTCGTTTCGTACGCGAGCTGCGTCAGGGCCTGCCACGCCTGCGGCAGGTCCTGGTTCTTGGAGACCGCTTCGAGGAACTTCGCCTGCGCTCCAGGTTTGTCGCCCGACTGGAGCAGGTCCACGCCGGCGTTGTATGCCAGAGCCGCCTGCTCGTTCGCCGAGGGCGCGGCCTGCGCGGCGGCCCCGGCGGGAGCTCCCGCCTCGGAAGGCTTGAGCAGTTTCGCATCGACGATGCCGATGTCGCCGACCGGCACCTTCTTCTTGGTCTGCCAGGGGACGTACCCGCCCTTCTCGAACTTCAGGTCGTAAGGCATCGTCGCGTCGTTCAGGACGGTTCCGTACTGACCCCTCTTGTCGGTCTTGAGCGAAATCTTCAGGTTGCCCAGATTGGGTGTCGTCACGGTGACCGCGACGCCTTCGATCGGATTACCCGCGGAGTCGGTGACCTTTCCGGTCAGTCGAGCCTGCGAGCCCGCCCACACCGCTGCGGCGATCGCGAAGACGCCCAGCGCCGCGAGAATCGCCGTGACCTTCCACTTCTTCATGGTTCCCTCCCCGTTCGGTATTTAGCGCTCCGTCACGCTCCGGAATTCCCGGCGAAGCTGGATTCTAGCCGTCTGTCGGGCCGGCGTCGCGGATTTCACGCGGTGCCGGCGGCGCTCCGCGTCTCCGGCTTCGTCCCGGAGGGCAGGGCCTCGAGGATCTGCCGGACGGTCTCGTAGCGTCCCGAGGGAGAGACGTGGAGGCCCCGCGCCACGGCGCCGATGCCGCCGGCGAGCTCGCGCGCGATGGCCAGGCCTTCCTCCCGCTCGAACTCCGCTCCGCGCTCCGCCGCTCGGCGCATCCGGCGCTGCACGTCGTCGGGGATGAAGATGCCGGGCACCTCGTTGGCGAAGAACATGGTCTGTTTCGCGGACTTGAGCGGGACCAGCGCGGCGACCACCGGCACGTTCCGCGTCTCTTCCCGCGCGAGGAACCGCTCGAGCGCCGAGGTCTCGTAGATCGGCTGCGTGAGGGCGAACGTCGCTCCGGCTTCGATCCGCGCCTGCAACCGCGCAGCTTCCGCTTCCGGATCGGACGCGGACGGGTTGACGGAGCATGCGATCGCGAAAGCGGTCGGGGTGCCGATCGCGTTGCCGGCGAGGTCCGCCCCCGCGTTGAGCCCGCGCGCCATCCGGAGCAGACCGAGCACGTCCACCTCCGAGACCTGCTTGCCCTGCGGGTAGTCGCCGATCTTCAAAGGGTCCCCCCCGAGGCAGAGGATTGCCTTGATCCCGAGGCCCGCCGCGCCGAGCAGATCGGATTGCAACCCGAGCACGTTGCGGTCCCGCGTCGTGATCTGGACGATGGCGTCCAGGCCGACTTCGCGCTGGATGAGAGCGGCCACGGCGATCGCCGACATCCGGAGCCGGGCCATCGGGTTGTCCATCACGTGGACTCCATCCACCCCGCAGACCTTCAGCTTGCGCGCGCCGTCGATGACCGCAGAAATGTCGACGCCGCGCGGCGATTCGACTTCCGCGGTCACGACGAAGGCGTCCGGGCGGGTGAGCTGCCGCTTGAGGCGTGACGTCTCGATCACCGGTTCGGCGGCGCGGGGTGCGGCGTTTTCCGGGACCGCCGCGACACGGACCGCCGGTGCCGAGCGCCTGCGGTTCGCGAGCTCGGCCGCCATGGCGCGCACGTGCTCGGGCGTCGTCCCGCAACATCCGCCGATGATCGCCGCGCCCGCGTTGGCGAACGCTCCGGCGTATTCGCGCAGGTAGTCCGGAGAGGAAAGGTACACGTTTCGACCATGGAGCACCGTCGGGTAGCCAGCGTTGGGCATCACGGAAAGCGGCACCGGGAGCGCGGACGGAATTCGCGTGAAGACGTCGTGCGTCTCCTGCGGCCCGAGCGTGCAGTTCATTCCGACGCAGTCGGCGCCGGCGGCCGCGAGTGTGGACAAGCCGTGCCCGGCGTTCTCCCCGAACGCCGTCCGACCGTCGGCGAGAAACGTCATTTCGGCGACGATCGGGATCTCAGCGGAAAGGCCGCGCACGGCGCGGACGGCTTCGGCCGCTTCGAGGAGGCTCGCGAAGGTCTCGAGCAGGATCAGGTCGACGCCGGCGTCCAGGAGCGCCCGCGCCTGCTCTTCGAAGATCTCGCGCACCTGGACGAGAGTGAGCCGGCCATAAGGCTTGACGAGGACCCCGAGGGGCCCGATCGCGCCGGCGATGAACGCCATTTCTCCGGCGGCCGCCTCGCGCGCCAGGCGCACACCTTCCCGGTTGATCTTCTCGAGCGAATCGGACCACTCGTGGGCCGTGAGCTTGACCCGGTTGGCGTCCCACGTGTTGGTCGTCAGGATGCGCGCGCCGGCGTCCACGTAGTCTTCGTGCACCTCGCGCACCGCCTCCGGATCGCTGACGTTCAACGGCGATTTCGCCTGGTCGGGCGCCGCGCCCCGCGAAACGAGCAGCGTGCCCATCGCGCCGTCGGCGAGGAGCAGCTCGTCGGCGAGGGCCTGGCGGAAAGTCTTCTTCATGACGAAAACGCCTCCCGTTTCCGAGAGGCGTCTTTCTCTTCTCCTGCGTCGCGGCGCCCCTCATCTTCTTCTCCGCTTCACTTCTGAGGAGAATCCGGATTTGGCACCTGGCGGACCCGCCGCGACGCGGGCTCCGGTTGCCGTGGGTTAGCGCCTACCGCGCTTTTGCGCGTCGGAGGCCTCGGGCCGGTCCCTCACCCACTCTCGATGTGGCCGGAAATCGCATTCCGACGGGGTCAAAGATCCGGTCCAACAGTAGTCCCCGCGCCCGGCGCTGTCAATCGCGACAGGGCTACAATGGCGATCCATCCTCATCGGGCCGCCTCGGGCGGTCTCCGTCGGCTCTCCGGAAGGAGACGCCATGCGCATCGTTGCCCTGCTCCTGCTCTTTGTCGCCGGGCCTCCCGCCGGCCTTCCCTGGAGCGAGCTGTCGCTCTCGATCGAGAAAGACCGATCCACTTCCAGCGATCACCTCACACTCTGCCGCGTGCGCGTCGTCAACCACGGCCGGCACACGTGGCCGGGCCGGAGCCTCCGGTTCGAGGCGAGGGCGCTCGACGGAGGGATCGTCGTCGCGCGCGAGACCGGCCGGTTCGGCCTTTCGCTGCCTCCCCGCGGGGAGCTCGAAACGATCATCGGTTTCGTCGGTCGCTACGACCGTTTCGAGGTCGAGCCGATCGCCGGCAATTCCTCGCCGCGCCGGCGAAAGCGAACGTCTACAATGTCGTTACATGAAAATTCTGGTCGTCGGAGGGGGCGGGCGGGAGCACGCGCTCTGCTGGTCCCTCCGCCGCAGCCCCTCGGTCTCGGAGGTCTATTGCGCGCCGGGAAATCCGGGCATCGCGGAACTGGCGGATTGCCTGCCGGTGTCGGCGGGCGAGACAGTCGAGCTGGCGGACCTCGCTTCGACGCTCCGCATCGATCTGACGGTCGTGGGCCCCGAGCTTCCGCTCTCGCTGGGAATCGTGGACGAGTTCGCCAAGCGAGATCTTCCGATTTTCGGTCCGAGCCGCCTGGCCGCGCAGATCGAATCGTCCAAGATCTTCGCCAAGGAGTTCTTCCGCCGGCAGGGCATTCCCACCGCCGGGGCGTACATCTCCGCCTCCCGGGAGGAGGCGATGACGGCGATCGGCCGTACGGGCTACCCGGCCGTCCTCAAGGCCGACGGTCTGGCCGGCGGGAAGGGCGTCCTCACGGTGGAGTCCCGCGAGGACGCCGACCGCGCCCTGTCACTCTTCTTCGGTGACCGGGTTTTCGGGTCCGCCGGTGACCGGATCTTGGTCGAAGAGTTCCTCCGAGGGACCGAAGCCTCCTTTCTGGCCCTCTGCGATGGCGAGACGGTCGTCCCCCTGCCCACCGCCCGCGACTACAAGAAGGTCTACGACGGCGATCGTGGCCCGAACACGGGCGGCATGGGGGGACACTCTCCGGCCGCCATCCTGGATTCCGCGACGTCCTCCCGCGTGCTGCGGGAGATCCTCTGGCCCACCGCGCGCGGCCTCGCCGCGGAGGGACGGCGTTTCGTGGGCGTTCTCTACGCCGGCCTCATGCTCACGGAAGAAGGCCCGAAGGTCCTCGAGTTCAACGCGCGATTCGGCGATCCGGAGACCGAGGTCATCCTCCCGCGCATCAGCTCCGACCTCGCGGTCCTCCTCGACGCGTGCATCCGGGGCACACTGGAGAACCACTCACCTCTCGAGGTCAAGCCGGAAGTGTGCGTCGGCGTCGTGCTCTGCTCCGCCGGCTACCCGGGTCCCCACGAAACGGGCAGGCCGATCACCGGGCTCGCCGACGCCGCGCGCGTCCCCGGAGTCGAGATCTTCCACGCGGGCACCGCGGGAGACGGCGGCCGGCTGCTCACGGCGGGAGGGCGCGTCTTCGTCGTGACCGCGATGGCCCCCACGGCTGTGGAGGCGGCGATGCACGCCTACGAAGCGGCGGAGAGGATCCAGTTCGAGGGCAAGCACTTCCGGCGGGACATCGCCGGGTCGCCCATGAGGCCGAGCCGGGTTTAGCGTCGTCTCCCGCTAACGACTTCCGAGTCCCGTTTTAGTCAATTCCCGCAGGGATCGGTGTCCGCGCACTTCATCTCGAAGAAAGCGGCGTCCTGCGTGCTCTGGCCCTCGATGATCGTGACGTATCCCTCGATCGTCGGAGACGTGGCTGTCGGATTGAGCACGTCCGCGAATGCGATGACCCCGGTCACGGTGGCCGGGATCTGCGCGCTGACCCAGACGTCGCTGACCTGGCGCAGCTCACCCGGCTGAATCCCCGCGAAGTTGATCCGGTTGCCCACGCGCTGGCCGGTCGCGGTGTCGTAAAACTCGAGCTCCACGGAGACGTTCTGGTTCGTGCCGTTGATGTCCGTGTTCCGGATCCCCAGGTTGGACCGGAGCGCCCCGGCCACGGTCGGAACCGCCTTCGTGTCCCGGAGGGTCGCGACCAAAGTCGTGTCGGCGGACTCGAAGAAGAGCGAGGAGTTGTAGGCGAAGCCCACGGTCCCGCGGGTCGGATCCGTCTCGACGATCCGGTTGTACGTCCGACCGATCACCGCGCCCTCCCAGCCGTTGGCCGTGTCGAGGTTGTCGAACGTGACGAGGAGCGTTCCGATGGCGCCCTGCACGGCGCCCGTCTGGAGGAGGGCCTGGGAGTCGAGAAACTGGATGAAGTCGTCCTGATGGAAGCTGTCCAGGCCGTCGAGTGTGATCGTCTGGACCCCGGTCCGGTAAAAGCCTCCCGGGGGCGCGCACGTGGAGGCGACACACGTATACGAGAACTGGTAGCGCGCGATGACGCCGTTCTTGTTCGTGTTGTTCGTGATGGTCACGGAGGTGCGGAAGAACGCGGTCCCCTGGACGCGCGCCAGCACGGGCAGCTCGACGGAGAAAGACGCCGCGGTCTTCGACGGTCGGAGGATCTGAGCCCGCTCCAACGTGTCCTGCGCGCGGGCGGCATCCGTTGCCGCGGCCGCGAGCACGAGGGCCACCGCCGCGTATAGGCCCCGTGAGCGCTTCATAAGGGTGTCTCCTCTCCGCGCGATCGCGCGCGTGTTCGTAAGATGGACCCGGACTGTAGCAAATCCCGCTCCAGCCCCTCGCTCGTCTTTTCCGGCGCTTGTCGGCCTCCGCGGTCGAAGGTCGTCACCGGATGGGGACTCCCCGTCCTCCGGAAGGATCATCGAACGGAAAGCAGCTTGAGAACCTCCCGCTCGAAGCTCGCGTACGTCTGCTGCCCGGATAGCACCTTGGCCTTGCGGCCGTCCCGGCGGTAGAGCACCGAGAAGGGGAGCTCGCCCCCCCACTTGGGGTCGACGGCGACGATGAAGCGTTCGTCGTCACCGCCCGGCTTCTTCTGGTAGTTGGGGAAGTTGGGCTTCTCCTCGGCCAGGAACTTCTCGACCCCCGGCCGCTCGCGAGCGAAGTCCGTCGAGACCCCCAGGATCTGGAGGCGAGGACCGAAGGTGGACTGGAGGCGAACGAGGCTGGGGAACTCTTCGCGGCAGGGCACGCACCAGGTCGCCCAGAAGTTCACGAGGACGACGCGCCCTTTGTAGCTCCCAACCGCCTGGGCGAGCCCTTCCGCGTCCACCTCGCCTCGTATCCGCGAGGCAGGAGTCGCGCCGATCGTCCCGAAAGAAAGGAGCAGGAGGGCGATCGCCCTCCCGATTGCCGGGTTCGACTCTCGACTCTTGACTCCCGACTCCCTCGCGATCGTCAGACCCTCTTGATCGTGCAGCCGAACGCCTTGGTCTCGGCCCGCTCGATCGGCTTGCCAGCCAGGAGCGCGTCGAGCGCGTTCTTCAAGTCGGGCGAAGTGACGCCCTTCGGGTCCTCGTAGTTCTCGTCGATGCGCCCGTGGTAGACGACCTTGCCCTGTTTGTCCACGACGAAGATCTCGGGCGTCCGCTTCGCGTCGTACATGTTTGCGACCTTGTTGTCCGGGTCCTTCATGATCGGAAAAGTGTGCCGGTTCGACTTCGCGTGCTCGCGAGCCTCCTCCGCCGGCTCCGTCTTGTTGCTGTTGATGCCGACGAACAAAACGCCCCTGGCCCTGTACGCCTCCGCCATGTCGCGCATCCGGTCGTTGTAGGCGTTGGAGTACGGGCACATCGTCGCGATGAACATGATGACGGTCGCGTTCTGGCTCGCCGCCGTCCTGGAGAGGTTGAAAGGCTTTCCGTCGAGGGTCGTCAGCTGAAAATCGGGGGCCGCCGAGCCGATCGCGGGCGACGCGGCGAGCGCCGGCAGGGCCACGAAAGCGAGAGCGGCCGCGCCGAGGAGACCGATCCGGGAGATTCGCATGCAGATCCTCCTTGCGTATCCGTGGCCGGGGAATCCCATCCGGCCTGCCGATTATTCCCGGGGACTGCGGCCAAGCCAGCTTCGCCGGCGGGGCACGCTCTCCAGGAGGGCGACCCGGGATTCCAGGGCCTCGAGCTTGCGGAGGACCTCGTCGATCGCCCGGGTGCCGGCATGCTGGACGCCGAGCAGCAGGTCCACGTCTTCGCGCAGCGCCTCGTTCTCCCCGCGGGACATCATGACCCGCCGGACGTCGGAGAGGCCGACGCCCTCCCTCGTGAGACGGCGGACCGCCGCGAACCTCTGCACGTCACGCTCCCGGTAGCGGCGATGTCCTCCCCGGGTCTTGCGCAGCGGAAAGAGACCGGGCAGCTCCTTCTCGTAGAAGCGGAGCGTCGTGATGGGGATCCCCGTCCGCCGAGCGACCTCGGCGATCCGGAAGCCGCCTTGCGCGGGCGCGGCGGCCCGCGTCACACCGCGAAGAGAGGTCGTTGCACCAGGGGATCGAACTTCCAGACGTATTGATAGAGGCCGGCGAAATCGATCGTGATCGTGTAGTGCGCCTCGACCTGGATCATTTCCCGGGTCTTCGTGATCTTGAGGTTTTCCTTGGTCACGGGGATCTCGAGCTCGCGCGCCCGGCGGAGGATCTCGTACTCGATCTGCTGCACGCTCTTGATGGAGCCGAAGGCGGCCTGTTCCTGCATGACGTCGTAGAAGGTCGAGCTCGCCACCTTCACGGGTACGATCTTCCAGAGCGCGTACCCGACGACCACCACGATGAGCAGCCAGATGATGC
>JBHENW010000173.1:0-12352 GCA_046261875.1 Thermoanaerobaculia bacterium
CTCTTCGGGCATCTTGATCATGCGGAGCGCCGCGAAGAGCGGCCCGGCGGAGATCGGCTTCCAGCCGCTCCGGGAGGCGAGGAGGCGCTCGACGTCCTCGTAAGCCGTCGAGGGCTCGACGGCGAGCGTGCCCTGTGAGGCCCCTAAGAGCGACGCGGCGTTGGCGAACGGGTCCTCGGTCTCTTCCCAGGTCACGATCCGCTCGATCGCGGACATTCCCCGCAGGCGGTCCGCCTCAAATGCGGGACAGAGGACGACCGGATCGGAATCCTCGAAGAGGAAGAGCGCCGTCAGGCGCTCGCTCCGGTGGAAGTCGATCCCGGTCAGGTAATAGAGATTCGCCGAAGGCGTTGCGTAGAGGCCATTGGCCCCCATCGTGGAAAGGCGCGCGCGGATCGTTTCGATCCGACGCCGATAAACCTCTGGTTTCAACGCCATTGGCCGATCGTAGCAGAGCGGCTCGGCAGGCGCGGCCGGGTTCAGATCTTTGGATTTCCGTCCTGAAATCTGGATCTAAACCGCCCTGGGGGTTCGGCCGCGGCTGTCGGCTCTCCAAGCAACCGATTCATCCAATTCGACTTCCCGGTGTAGCGCTTTGTCGCGCTGTCCCTCGGGGGAGTGGAACGGGATTCGCTATGCTGGGGACCGAAGTGGTTTTTTCAGGGACGAAGCCCATCCAAACCTATACGGACCGGCGCCCCTGGAGTGCGAAAGGAGGCATCTCGAGAAACGCTCACAGCAGAGTGGTGGAACTGCTTGCACTTCAACGTCCCGCCCAGGGACATGAAAGCGAGGCGGAATGATGCTTAACGTTCGTAGGAGGAGAAACGCCATCGCCCTTCTGGCGGCGGTCGTGTTTCTCGCCGTCGGCGGCGTGCTCTCGGCTCAGCAGCTGACGGGAACCATTTTCGGTCACGTCGAGGACGAGCAGCAGGGCAGACTCCCCGGCGTCACGGTCAGCCTGACGGGCCCCACTCGGGCATCAGCGCAGACGACCGACGCGCGGGGCGAGTACCGGTTCCTGAACCTGTCGCCCGGTAACTACGCGCTGACCTACGACATGCAGGGCTTCAGCAAGGTGACGAAGCCCAACGTGCAGGTCGCCGTCGGCCAGAACACGCAGACCACAGCGACCTTGAGCCTCTCCACGGTCGAAGCGGCCGTCACGGTGCGGGGCGAGACGGCACTGCTGGAGACGCGAAAGGTCTCTACCGGAGCCACGGTGACGCAGGTCGAGATGCAGTCCATCCCGACGGCGCGCGACCCCTGGGTCGTGCTGGCGTCCGTTCCCGGCGTCCTGGTGGACCGCGTCAACGTCGGAGGCAACGAGAGCGGCCAGCAGTCCAACTTCGTCGGCAAAGGCTCCAGCCGGGATTCCGCGGTCTGGAACGTGGACGGCGTGACGATCACGGACATGGGGGCGATCGGCGCCTCGCCCGCCTATTACGATTTCGACTCGTTCGAGGAGATGCAGATCTCGACGGGCGGGACGGACCTGACGGCGGCCACCGCGGGCGTGCAGTTGAACATGGTCACCAAGCGGGGCACCAACGATGTGCACGGCTCGGCCCGGACGTACCTCGCCGACGACGACTGGGAGTCGAGAAACCTTCCGGACGAGGCAAAGGCGCAGGGCCGCATCGGAGGCGGCAACTCCATCGACGAAGTCATCGATTACGGTGTGGAGGTCGGCGGCCCGATTGTTCGTGATCGGGTCTGGCTCTGGGGCTCCTACGGACGCAACCAGATTGACCTGCGGACCATTACGAACACCACCGACAAGACGACCCTGGAAGGAATCAACGGGAAGTTGAACGTTCAGGCGCTGGACAGCACGGCGCTCACGGGCTTCTACTCCAAGGACGACAAGATAAAGCTCGGCCGGAACGCGGGCACGACGCGTCCTCCGGAGACGGCCTGGAACCAGGATGGCCCGACGACCATCTACAAGGGAGAGATCTCGCAGGTCTTCACGTCGAAGCTTTTCGCGACGGCCTCCTACGCCTACGTGGACGGCGGCTTCCAGTTGATACCCGCCTCCTTCGACGCGGATCCCACGGGGCCCAACATCGACGCCTACCGGGACGAGGGGGGCGTCTGGCACAACAGTTACCTCTGGTACATCACCAAACGGCCTCAGCACCAGGCGGCCGCCAACGGCTCTTTCTTCTTCAACACGGGCAATCTGGGCCATGAGCTGAAGTTCGGCTTCGGGTACCGCACGACCCCGGTCACGTCCACCACCCAGTGGTCCGGCAGCGGCAACTTCGGCCTCCTCGACCTCGGCCTGGCGTTCATGACGCGCACGGCGACGTACGGCTCGAAGCAGGAGTACTACAGCGGGTACCTCGGCGACACGTTGACCGCGGGCAACTTCACTATCAACGGGGGCGTCCGCTACGACCTCCAGCGGGGCAATCCCGCCAAGGCCACAGTCGCGCCCAACTCGGTCATTCCGGATATCCTCCCCGGATTCTCCGTGGCGGAGGCCGGACAAGCCTTCGAATGGGAAGACATCTCTCCGCGCGTCGGTGTGACCTATGCGCTGGGAGCGCAGAAGAAAGTTCTTCTCAAGGCAAGCTATGCACGCTTCGCCGACCAGATGGGCGCCGGGCTCATCTACCATCAGAACGCCATCCCGGGATATTCCTACCTGGCGTACTACTGGAACGACGCCAACGGGAACAATCGGGTTGAGCGGGACGAGCTCGATTTCGGTTCGGGCATCCAGGGCGCATACAACGTGGACCCGAACGACCCCACGTCGGCCGATGTCTTCAACGTGACCGATCCGGACTTCGAGGCCGGCACTACGGACGAGGTCATCATCGGCGCGGACCTCGAGCTGATTCCGGATCTGGTGGTCGGGGCCGCCTACACCTACCGCACCTACGAGGGGCAATCCTTTACGTACCCCACGGGCCTGACCCGCAGCGATTTCGAGCTGGGCAGTCAGACCGTGACAGGGATCCGAACGGACTTCGGCAGCCCCACGACCTCGATCACGATCCCGGTCTGGAGGCTGAGAGCGGACCAGACGGTCCCGCCGGGCGATACCCTCACCAACCGTCCGGACTACGAGCAGATCTACCACGGCGGAGAGCTGACACTGAACAAGCGCCTCTCCAACGGATGGATGGCCAGGGCAAGCGTCTCCTATGCCGATATCTCTCAGGAACCGGGTAGCGGCGCCTGCGTGAACCCGCTCAATATCCTGAGCACGACCAACGGCGCCGCCTGCCCGGACAGCGGAGAAATCGTCGCGGTGCGATCGGCCGGGAGCGGATCCAAGTCCGGCATCTTCATCCACTCGACCTGGGGCTTCAACATCAGCGGTCTTTACCAGCTCCCGCTCGGCTTCAACATCGCGGGGAGCTTTTTCGGGCGCGAGGGTTTCCCATACCCCAAGTGGGTCGCCATCAACCCCGACGCGGGGGGTTCTGGAGCTGCCTTCGGAACACGCAACGTCCTCGTCGGGAAGCTCGACGACGAACGGCATCCCAACGTTTACAACCTGGACCTGCGGCTGGAGAAGATCATCGACGTCAAACCCCTTCAGATCGGTCTGGCCATGGACGTCTTCAACGTGCTCAACGAAAACACGGTCATTCAGCGCAACGGACGGCTCAACCAGGGCACGTTCAACCGGATCGACGAGGTTCAGGCTCCACGGGTCGTGCGGCTGGGGGCCCGCCTCTCGTTCTAGGCTGATTTCGGAATAAACTCTTTGCCCCGGCGGGTTTGGAACCCGTCGGGGCTTTTTTCTTCTGGAGGAAACCATGGGGACGCGAGTGGGGCCGGGGGTTCTCTTGATCGCGGCGAGCCTCTTGCCGGCAGCGCTCCAGGCTCAGGACTGGCGGGGCAAGGCGCGGGTGGACGGTTGGGTCAAGGACGCCGGCGGGCAACCCGTGGCGGAGGCAAGGGTGCAGCTCTCGCGAGAGGGCCGGAGCGGGGGCGGACCTTCCGCCAAGACGAACAAGAAGGGCTACTGGTCCGTCATGGGCCTCATCGGCGGGACATGGAACGTGGACATCTCCGCGCCCGGCTACGAGACGCGCAAGCTGGCGGTGAGCCTGAGCGAGGCGGCACGGATCCCTCCGATCGACGTCAAGCTCGAGAAGGCCGCCCTGGCGGCCCCCGCGGAGGGGGTCACGGGAGGGGGCGGCGCTGGGCCCGAGATCATCGAGGCGATTCAGGAAGGCAATCGTCTGATCGGTGAGAAAAAGTACGCCGATGCGCGCGCTCTCTACGAGAAGGCTCTCGCCGCCGTGCCCGAAAACCCCGCGATCCTCAAGGGTATCGCCCAGACTTATGCCGGGGAAGGGAACAAGGAGAAAGCCGTCGAGACGCTGCGGAAGGTGACGGAGGCCGATCCCGCCGACTCCGAGAGCCGCATCCTGCTCGCCAGCCTTCTGCTCGAAGGAGGCAAGCTCGAAGAGGGCAAGGCGATGCTCGAGGCGCTTCCGGAGGGCGCCGTCAAGGACGCGGGGGTGTACGCCAACGTGGGAATCCTCTTCATGAACAAGGCCAAGCCGGCGGACGCGGCGGCTTACCTCACCAAGGCGATCGTGCTCGCTCCCGCCGACGCCGACCTCTACTACTACCGGGGGCTGGCCTACATGCAGGAACAGAAGAACGCCGAGGCGAAGGCGGACCTTCGCAAGTATCTCGAGCTGAAGCCCGACGGGCCCGAAGCCAAGGAGGTCCGGGAGATCCTGCAGGCGCTGAAGTAAGCGCCGCGCCCGGGAGGGGACGAAACGCTTCGCGGTACCCTTCGCCCGATGCGTCTCTTTCGCTGCGCGAGGCCGGCTGCACTGCTGCTGGCGGTCTTCTTCGGATCGGCCTGCTCCCGCTCGGAACGCGCCGGGCCACCGGACTCGGGGAGCATTCGAGCTGCAGTCGCGTCCTCGCGCGACGTGGTCCTGCTGACGATCGATACCCTCCGCTACGACGCGCTGGGCTTCGCCGGCAATCGGGAAGTCGATAGCCGCGAGCTCGACCGCCTCGCGGCGGAGGGCCGAAGCTTCACCGACGCGCACGCGAGCAACGTCGTCACGCTTCCCTCCCACGCGAACATGCTGACGGGTCTCTACCCGTATCAGCACGGGATCCGGGACAATACCGGATTCCGACTCCCCCCTCAGCCGCCGACGCTCGCGACGATTCTCCGCGACGCCGGTTTCGCGACCGGGGCCTTCGTGGGCGCCTTTCCCCTGGATTCACGATTCGGCCTCGACCGGGGTTTCGACGTATACGACGACAGCTATCCCCCGGGCGCCTCTTCGGACGCCTTCGAGATGAGCGAGCGGCCGGCGGCCGAAGTCCTCGGAGCGGCCCAGGCGTGGTACCGGCAGGCGGAAGGCAAGAAGCGCTTCCTCTGGATCCACCTGTACGACCCGCATGCGCCCTACCGGCCTCCCTCCCCGTATCGGGAGCGATACGCCGGGCGGCCGTACCTGGGCGAAGTCGCCGCGACCGACGCGGCGCTCGGGCCGTTCTTCGCCATGCTCCGCGGGCAGCCCGTGCCGCCTCTCGTCGTCTTCACGGCGGACCATGGCGAGGCGCTCGGAGACCATGGGGAAGCGACGCACGGGCTCTTCGCCTACGAAGCGACCCTTCGGGTCCCTTTGGTGCTCTGGATGCCGGGAACGATTCGCCCCGGCCCGGTGGACGCTCCGGCGCGCCACGTCGACGTCCTTCCGACGGTGCTCGAAGCCGTCGGCCTTCCGCCGCCGCCGGGATTGCCGGGCCGCTCTTTGCTGTCGTCCGGTGGAGCGGCGGCGCTGTCGTCCGGTGGAGCGGCGCCGACTTACTTCGAGGCCCTCTCCTCCGCCGTCAACCGGGGTTGGGCCCCGCTGCGAGGAATCCTGCGCGGGAGCGAGAAGTTCATCGATCTTCCGGTGCCCGAGCTCTATGACCTGGCTGAGGATCCCCAGGAGCGACGGAACCTCTTTTTCCAGAGACGCGAGCGCGCGGCCGAGCTGGCCCGGCTTCTACCGGCGAAAGCCGCCGCCGCGCCAACTCGACCGGCCGACGCGGAAGAAGCCAAACGGCTCCTCGCGCTCGGTTATCTGGCGGGTGCAGCGCCCGAGAAGGCCTCTTACGGCACCGAGGACGATCCGAAGAACCTGGTCGCGCTCGACGACAAGATTCACCGGGTCGTGGATCTCTTCCAGACCGACCGGGCGCGCGAGGCGACCGCTCTCGCACGGGAGATCGTCCGCGACAGGCCTTCGATGGCGGTCGGCTACGAGTTCCTCGCCTTTCTCCTCCAACATCAGGCCCGGGAGGCCGAGGCGGCGGCAGTCCTTCAGGAGGCGGCGAGTCGGGAACTGGCGTCGGAGCCGATGCGGGTTCGCCTCGCGCTGATCCTGTCGCAGGGGGGTCGCCCGGAGGATGCGCTCCGCCTCTTGACGCCCCTCGCGGGCAGCCCGGATCCGGAAACGCAGAACGCAATCGGCATCACCCTCGCCGACGCGGGCCGCTTCGACGAAGCGCTCCGCGTTTTCGGAAGGATCCTCCAAGCGGATCCGCGCGAGGCCATCACCCTTCAGAACCAGGGCATCGCGCTTCTCAAGAAAGGAGACGCGGCGAGCGCTCTGGCGAGCTTCGATCGCGCCCTCGCCATCAACGGCAAGCTGCCGAGAGCATTGAACGCGCGCGGGGTTGCGCTGGCGGGCACGGGGAAAGCGGCCGAGGCCCTGGCGTCCTGGCAGCGCGCCGTCGAGCTCGACCCGCGGCAGTACGACGCGCTCTTGAACATCGGCATCGTCGCGGGAAGGACCGGCAATCGGGCTCTCGCGAGCGAGGCGCTGCGCCGCTTCGTCGCAACCGCGCCCCCGGCTCTCTATCCCGAGGACCTGGCGACGGCCCGCCGCATTCTCCGAGAGATCGGTTCTTCGTGATCCCAAAGACCGCGGCTGCGGCCTTCGCGCTCGTCATGGCCTGCCTCATCGGCTGCGGCGGGGAGGGGGCGCGCCAGGACGGAATGCCTCCGGTGATCCTGATCTCCGTCGACACGTTGCGGGCCGACCATCTGCCTTCCTACGGTTACCGCGGCGTGGAAACCCCGCACATTGACGGGCTGCGCCGCGACTCGGTCCTCTTTCGGAATGCTTACAGCCAGGTCCCTCTGACGCTCGCCTCGCACGCCTCGATTCTCACGGGCCTGCTTCCGCACGAGCACGGGATCCGGGACAACTACGGATACCGCCTGGCCGATTCGGTCGAGACTCTGGCCACCCTGCTGCATGCTCGTGGTTACGCGACGGGCGGGGCGATCTCGGCCGAGGTGCTCGCCAGGTCGGGGGGGCTGGCGCGCGGCTTCGATTTCTACGACGACGCCATGGCCAACGCCGACCCGCCGGAGCGCGACGGGATCGTCGCGGCGCGCTCCCTGGCCGGCTGGATCGAATCGGTCGCCGATCGACCCTTCTTCGGCTTCATCCACCTCTTCGAGCCGCACACGCCTTATCAACCGCCGGAGCCTCACCGGAGCAGATATCCTTCCGCATACGACGGCGAGATCGCCCGGGCCGACGAGATCTTGGGCGAGTTCCTCGCGCGGCTGAAGCGCCGCGGCGCCTACGATCGTTCCCTCCTCATCTTTCTGTCGGACCACGGCGAGGGGCTGGGCGACCACGGGGAAGAAGAACACGGCATCTTTCTTTATCGCGAGGCGATTCATGTTCCGCTCTTCGTCAAGCTCCCGGGAGCTGCGCATCGCGCCGAGACCGTCTCCGCCCCGGTCGCTCTGACGGACATATTCCCGACCGTGGCGCGCGCCGCCGACATCTCCGGGACCGCCGCGGGTGTGCCTCTCACCGATCATCTGTCTCGGCGACCGGATGCGGGACGGCGGATCTTCAGCGAGACGTATTACCCGCGACTGCGTTACGGCTGGAGCGAGCTGACCTCGCTCGTGGATGAGCGCTACCACTACATCGAGGCTCCGCGCCCCGAGCTGTACGACCTCGCCGCGGATCCGGGAGAGAAGGAGGATCTCGCCAGGGAGCTATCACCGGCTTTCCGCTCGATGCGGCTGGAGCTCGCGCGACGCAAAGGGACCTTCGAACAGCCGACCGAATCCGATCCGGAGAGGGCGAAAAAGCTCGCCTCGCTCGGCTACATCACTGTTGCCTCGCACGCGGCCGCTCAACCGAGGCTGCCGGACCCAAAAGACCAGAAGCCCTTTCTCGAGTTCGTGGATTTTCAGGATCTCCTGTCGGGACGCCGCGATCCCGAGCTGATCGCCGCATCCCGCCGCTTTCTCGCGCGCAATCCGGGGGCCTTGAACCACTGGCGGATGCTCGCGGACGCGCTCCATCGCGGCGGCCAAACGGCCGAGGCCGTCGAGGCGCTCGAGCGCGGTTTGAAGGCCTCCGCGGCGACCGCGTCCCCCGCCATGCGCCGGCTCGCCCTCGAACGCCTGGTCGTTCTTCTCGTGCGCGAGGGACGCCGCGGCGAGGCGCTCGAAGTCGCCGGCTCGGTCAATCTGGAAGGGGCCGAAGCGCTCAACGCCGTCGGCGTGGCCTACGCGCAAGCGGGGCGCCTCCCGGAGGCGCGCGAAGCGCTCGAGAGGGCCCTCAACGCGTTGCCCGGCGACGAGCTCGCGACACTCAACCTCGCTTCCGTATTGATGCGCTCGGGCGAAGGGGAGGCCGCGCGGGCCCGCCTGGAAGAAGCGGTCCGCCGGCAGCCGGGATCCGCCTCCACCTGGAAGGTTCTGGGGAATGCGCGCTCGAATCTCGGAGACGACAGGGGAGCGATCGAGGCCTGGTCGCGCGCCATCGATCTCGATCCGCGGCAGTTTGACGCTCTCTACAATCTTGGCGTGGCCGCCGGCAAGAGCGGCGACGTGCGCGGGGCGCGCCAGCACCTGGCCCGCTTCGTTCGTACCGCTCCCGCGTCCTCCTTCGCGACGGAACTCAGGCAGGCGCGCCGGCTGTTGAATGAGACCGGAGGTCTGTGAGGATGAGCACGCCCCGATCGGCCCGTTTCGGCGCCCTGTGCGTTTCGCTTGCTCTCGTCGCCGTCGCGGGCTGTGGGCGCGCAAAGGGCCCATCGGTCTTCCCGAAGGCGCCTGTGATCCTGATCTGCGTGGACACGCTGCGCGCAGACCGTCTTCCGGCGTACGGCTACTCAAAGATCCAGACACCTCACCTGGACGCGTTTCGCAAGGACGCGATCCTTTTCGAGAACGCCTATTCCCACGTGCCGCTGACCCTTCCGTCCCACGCGGCCCTTTTTACCGGTCTTCTGCCCCCCCAGAACGGCGTAAGGGACAACCTGGGCTATCAGCTCGGCCCGGCCCCGGTGACGCTCGCCGGGTTCCTGCAGGGGCACGGCTATGCGACGGGAGGGGCCGTCTCCTCCATCGTGCTGGCCAAGCCGACCGGGGTCTCGCGCGGCTTCGAGTTCTACGAAGACGACGTCGAGCCGATGGAGATCGGTCAGTCGCTCGGCCGCGTACAGAGGGAGGGGTCGCGAACGGCGGCGCTGCTGACCGACTGGATCCGGAGCCAGAAGGAGAAGCCGGTCTTCGCCTTTCTCCACATCTTCGAGCCCCACTCGCCCTACGATCCTCCGGAGCCCTACCGCAGCCGGTACACCAACGCGTACGACGGGGAAGTCGCGCGGGCGGACGAGATCGTGGGGAACTTTCTGGAGGAGCTAAAGAGCCACGAGCTCTACGACCGCTCGGTCGTCGTTTTCTTTTCCGACCACGGCGAGGGGCTGCGCGATCACGGCGAGGAGGAGCACGGCGTGCTCCTCTACCGGGAGTCCATCCACGTGCCGCTGATGCTCAAGCTGCCGCGCTCCCGACAGGGGGGAGAGACGGTAACCGCACCGGCGGCGCTGACCGACCTCTTTCCCACGATTTGCCGTTTGCTGGGCCTCGCTCATCCCGCGGGCCTCGCGGGCCGGCCACTGACCGAGCTCGCCTCCGCAAGGGACGCTCCCGGTCCGCGCCGGATCTACAGCGAGACGCTCTATCCGCGCCTCCACCTGGGGTGGAGCGACCTCGCCTCCCTGATCGACGACCGCCACCATTACATCGAGGCGCCTCGGCCGGAGCTCTACGACTTCGTGGCCGATCCGGCGGAGAAGCGCGATCTCGCCGGCGCGCTCCCCCCGGCCTTCCGCTCCATGCGCGCGCAGCTGCTCGGAATGCCGCGGCCCCTCCAACCTCCGGGCGCGTCGGATCCGGAGCAGGTTGCCAAGCTCGCGGCACTGGGCTACGTGAGCGCCACCACGTCCGACCTGACGTCCAAGGACCTGCCCGACCCGAAAGACCGGGTGGAGTCCGTCGACCAGCTCAAGAACGGCTTCGGCCATCTCCAGAAAGGACGTTTCGTGGAGGCCGCGAGGACCTTCCGCGCCCTCGTCGCCGACAACCCGCGCATGATCGACGTCTGGCAGCTGCTGGCGCAGGCGGAGATGAAGCTGGGCCGGCCCGAAGACGCCTTCGCGGCGCTGAAGGAGGCGGCGAAGCTGGCACCCGGCAATCCCCAGGTGCTGCTCGCACTCTCGGAGTACTTCACCGAGGTCGGCCGTTTCGCTGAAGCGCGGCAGCACGCGGAGCTCGCCCGCGACGTCGGAGCGGCCGACTCGCGCACGAACATCGCGAAGATCGCGCTGGCGCAGGGGGATCTGGCGACCGCAGAGGCCGAGGCCAAGGCATCTCTCCAGGAACGCCCGGGCCGGCGCATCCCGCATTTAATCCTCGGCCGGGTCCAGCGCGACCGGAGGAATTTGGCCGGCGCCCTCGAGGAGCTCGATCGCGTGGTCGAGCTGACGCGTCAGGGAACCCTGCAACCTCTCTACAATGTGAATTACCTTCGCGGCGACATATTCGCGCGCATGGGGCGGGAGAGGGAAGCGGAGGAGGCCTTTCGACAGGAGATGCGTGACTTTCCCAGCGCGCCGCCCGCCTACGCGGGGCTCGCCATGCTCTACGCGAGCCAGGGCAAGGAGGGGGAGGCCCGGGGAGTATTGGAGGAACTGGTTTCCGCCCGAACTCCGGACGCGATCTTTACGGCAGCGCACACTTTCGAGATCCTCGGAGACCCCGCCAGCGCGGGCGCGTTGCGCGCGCGGGCTCGCCGACTCTTCCCGGGCGCGCGGGATCGTCGCCAGACCTCGGGGTAGGACGTGGTCCCGGCCTATCTCGCGGCCCGGCTGCTCGCCGCCTTTCTTGCGGTCGCGCCATCGCTGGCTTCCACCTCTTCGATCTCGGCATCCGAAGGGAGGTCGCTGCTCGAGCGCCTTCTCGGCGGCGACGACAGCTCTCGCTCCGGCGCCCGGGTCGGAATTCTGCGCTCGGGCGACCGGTCACTGCTCCCCGCGCTCGTGGACGCGCTCTTCTTCGCATCCTCCTCCGCGCGCCCCGACGTCGTCGCGTGTCTGGAAGGGCTCTCCAAAGAGAAGCTCGGCAGCAACTACCGATACTGGGTCGAATACATCGGCGGCCACGAGGAGATCCGGCCGGCAGAGGGCTACCGAGCGTGGAAGGCCGCTCTCTTCTCGCGGATCGACCCCTCCTTCGCTCGATTCCTGGATCCCGCTCACCCGATCCGGATCCGGCCGGAGGAAATTGTGTGGGGCGGTGTGAAGAAGGATGGGATCCCGGCCCTGAAGAATCCGCGGTCCATCGCCGCGGCAGCCGCTTCGTTCCTCGAGGAGAGCGAGATGGTCTTCGGCGTCGCTTTTCGCGGGGAGGCGCGAGCATATCCGCAACGGCTCATGGACTGGCACGAGATGGTCAACGACACGGTGGGCGGCCAGGCTTTCGCGATCTCGTATTGCACCCTCTGCGGTTCGGCGATCGCCTTCGCGACGCAGCTCTCCGACGGCCGGTCTCTCCTCTTCGGCTCCTCCGGGCTGCTCTATCGCTCGAACAAGCTGATGTACGACGAGGGGACGCTCTCTCTCTGGAGCAATATGACCGGTGAGCCGGTGGCCGGGCCCCTTGCCGGCCGGGGCATCGCGTTACCCGTCCTCCCGATGACGGTCACCCGATGGGGCGACTGGAAGCGCAGTCATCCGGAAACGTCCGTCGCAAGCCTTCAGACCGGCTTCGACCGCGACTATTCTCCCGGCGCCGCCTATGGGAAGTACTTCGAGAGCCCCGAGACGATGTTCCCCGTGTGGAAGCGCGACGGGGCGCTCGAGCCGAAGGAATGGGTTTACGGCCTCAGGCGCGAGGGGGCCGCCCGCGCCTATCCGCTGAGAATCCTTTTCGAGGAGCGCGTGGTCAACGATTCCGTCGGGTCTCTTCCAATCGTTCTCGTGGCGGATCCGGCGAGCCGTTCCATCAGGGCCTACGCGCGCGCCGAGCGGGCCTTCGCGG
>JBHENW010000174.1:0-15122 GCA_046261875.1 Thermoanaerobaculia bacterium
ATGCGAAATCCTCCTTCACGCCAAAAGCGAAACGGTCAGAGAACTCTCTCATTCGAGCGGACCGAGCAGCGCTTCCGGCGTCATGGCCGCCGCCAGCTCCTGCTCGGTCAGGATTTCCTTTTCGATCAGCACCTCCCGGACGCGGACTCCGCGGGCGACCGCTTCCTGGAAGACTTCGGCCGCCTTCGCATAGCCGATCTTCGGGGTCAGCGCGGTTACGACCGAGGGGGAATCCTCGAGGTACCCGCGGCACCGATCGACGTTGGCCGTGATCCCGTCCACGCACCGGGTCCGAACGACGGGGAGGAATTGGATGAGCAGCTGCGGGCCCTTCGTCAGGTTGTATGCGAGAAGCGGCATCATCACGTTGAGCTCGAGCTGTCCGCCCGCCACGGCCTGCGCGTTTGCGGCGTCCAACCCGATGATCTGAAAACAGAGCATGTTCAGGCATTCGAGCAGGGCCGGGTTGACCTTGCCCGGCATGATCGAGGAGCCGGGCTGCACGGCGGGGAGCCGGATCTCGTCGAGACCGGTGACGGGGCCGGACGCGAGCAGCCGCAGGTCGTTGTCGATGCGTCCGAGCTCGATCGCGAACGCGCGCAGCGCGGCGGAGTAGTCCCCCGCAGCGGCGCGGCTCTGGAGCGCCTCCCGGGGGTCGACAGCCGGCCTCACCGGTTCGCCGGTCAGCTGCGCGATCTTCGCGATCGCCTTTTCGCGGAAGCCTTTCGGGGTGTTCAATCCCGTCCCCGCCGCCGTGCCCCCGAGCGCGAGCTCCCGCAGTCCGTCCAGCGCACCGGAAAGCACCTCGCGTCTCCTGCCGAGCGCCGCGGCGTACGCCCGGAACTCCTGGCCGAGCGTGACCGGCACCGCGTCCATGAGGTGCGTGCGGCCGGACTTGATGACTCCCGCGAACTCCCGCCCCTTGCGGGCGAAGGACTCCACCAGCCGGTCGACCTCCTCGACGAGGCGCCTCCCGACCGCCATCGCCGCCAGATGCAGCGCCGTCGGAAAGGTGTCGTTGGTCGACTGCCCGAGGTTGACGTGGTCGTTGGGATGCACCGCCGACCGGTCCCCCCGGGGCCGTCCCAGGATCTCCGCGGCGCGCCCGGAGAGGACCTCGTTGACGTTCATGTGGAACGAGACGCCCGCCCCGGCCTGGTAGACGTCCACGACGAACTGGTCGTGGTGCCGGCCCTCCAGGACCTCCCGGCAGGACTGGACGATCGCGTCCGCTATCGGCGGGGGAAGGCGCCCCGCCTCCCGGTTCGCCTCGGCGCACGCCAGCTTGATGCGCGCGTAGGCCAGGATCATCTCCGGGTGGGCCCGCTCGCCCGAAATGGGGTAGTTCTCAATCGCCCGGGAGGTCTGGGCTCCCCAGTACGCCTCGTCCGGTATCTCCCGGAAGCCGAGGCTGTCTTTCTCCTGTCTCAACGGGCTCCTCGGGTGCGCACGGGCGGCGCAACATTAGCAGAAGGATCTCGCGCGGGGCCTGTTGCCCGCTCGGCCACCGCGGCCTCACGAACTGTTCTAGAATGGCGGTCTGCGCGATCTTTTTTCCAGTTCCGTCGGAGGAAGACCCGTTTGCGGATGAGGAATCGGTGGAGGCAGAGAGGGCGCCGGACCGCGCGCGCCGTCGTTCCCGAACTGGCCATTGTCGTTCTGGCGGCCGGCCTCCTCGCGCTCGCCTCGATCGGGTGCGAGCGAGCGGAGATCGCGGCCGCCGCGCCGCGTCCCCTGCCCGCGCCCGCGCGCGCCGACGCCTCCGGCTACCGGTTCCGGCCCTCGGAGCAACAGGCGATCGAGGGTTTCCTCGGACGCAACCGCGACCTCCGGCTCGCGACCGACGGCGACCGCCGCTCCTCCGAAGACGAGGACGCGGGCGGTCCGGTCGGGAGTCTCTACGGCGTTTACCATCCCTACTTCGTCCGCGGGGACGTGAACGACGACGGGGTCCTGGACTTCGTTCTCGGCTTCGTGCGGCGCGACTCCGATCGCGAGACACCCTGGTTCTCCGTCGTCGTGTTCACGGGGCGGGACCGGGCCGGGCGCCACGACTTCGGCGCCGAGACATTTCTCGAGCGCGACATCTCGCTGGCCGACGGCGACCTCGCCATCGACCGCGACGCGATCCTCATCACGCCGGACCTCTCGGGGGACTCCACGCGGCGCTACCGGTGGGATCCGGCGCGCCGCTCGTACGTCTTCGTGCGCGAAGGGGAAGAGGCGCCCGAGCCGCCGGCCGTATCCCAGACCTGACCGCTCCCTCCGCAACCCAACCGGTCCCCGGAGACTCAGCCGCCGCGGCTCTTTCCTCGCGCGTCGTCGCCGTCGCGCTGCCGCTGCCGCCGCGCCGCAACTTCTCATACCGGGTGCCCGAGGGGATCCCTGTGCCGGCGCCGGGCACGCGCGTGCGGGTTCCCTTCGGCGAACGAGTGCTGACCGGCGTCGTCGCTCCTCCGGAAGCCGCGGACCCGCCGGAGTCGTTGCGGGAGATCATCCAGGTCCTGGACGAGGACCCCGTCTGCCCGCCCGAGCTCCTCGCGACGGCGGGCCGGGTGGCCGAGCGGTTTTTCGCCTCGCTGGGCGAGGTGCTCCGGGCGGCCCTTCCGGCACGGCTGGCCGCGGCGGGAGCGGTCCGATATCGGATCACGGGCCGCGGGGCGGTGGGCGCGAGCCTTGCGCCCGCGCCGGAGCGGGAGATCCTCGAGACGCTCGCCGGGGGGGAATCGGTCCCCGTCGGCGACATGCCGGGCGCGAGGGCGTCCCGGCGGGAGACCCTTCGCTCGCTCGAAGACCGCGGCTGGATCCGCGCCGTCTCCTCCCGGCGCGACCGCGACCGCGCGATGGAACGCGCTTACGTTCCGGCCCGCCTCGACGAGAGCCGGCGGGAAGCGGCGCTCGGGCGAAGCCGCCGCGGACGGGAGGTGCTCGAGCTCCTCGAGCGGCTGGGACGTCCGGCCACCGCGCCGGAGATCCAGCTGGAGACGGGCGCCGGCGCCTCGGTCCTGCGTGTCCTCGTCGAACGCGGGCTGCTCCAGACCTTCGAGCAGGGTCGCCGGCGCGAGGAGCCCGAGCCCTCCCCGACCGCCCTCCCGGAGCGATTCGTCCTGACTTCGGAACAGCGCGACGCCGTGGATCGGATGGCCGAGGCGATCCGGGCGCGGCGCTTCCTCCCGGCGCTCCTCCGGGGGGTGACCGGCAGCGGCAAGACCGAGGTGTACCTGCGCTGCATCGCCGCGGCGCTCGACGCGGGACGGGGCGCCGCTTGGCTCGTTCCCGAGATCGCGCTGACCCCGGTCTTTGCCCGCGAGCTGCGGCGGCAGTTCGGGGGCCGTGCCGCGGTCCTCCACTCCGCCCTGTCGGAGCGGGAGCGCGCCGAAGCCTGGGACGGCATCCGCGCCGGGAAGTACCGGGCGGTCATCGGCCCGCGCTCGGCCTCTTTCGCACCGGTCGCGGACCCCGGCCTATTCGTCGTCGACGAGGAGCATGACGCCTCGTACAAACAACGGGAGTCCCCGCGGTACGACGCGCGGGAGGTCGTGTCCATCCGCGCCCGACAGGCGGGCTCCGCGCTGCTCTTCGGGTCGGCGACTCCCTCGCTCGAGGCGCTGGAGGCGGCGCGCAGCGGACGGATCGAGAGCCTGCGCCTGTCCGAGCGGGTCGAGAAGAGATCCCTTCCGGAGGCGCGCATCGTGGACCTGCGGCGGGAGATCCTGCGCCCTTCCGAGAAGGGCATTCCCCTCTTTTCCGGCGCGCTCCTCGACCGCCTCGAGGAGGTCTTCGGCCGCGGCGAGCAGGCGATCCTCCTGCAGCCACGGCGCGGTTACGCTCCCTTCCTCCTCTGCCGGGAATGCGGCCATGATTTCCGGTGCTGCCACTGCAGCGTCGCACGCACGGTCCACGGCCGAGGCCGCACGCTCGTGTGCCACTACTGCGGGGAGCGGGTCGGCCGCCCCGCGCGGTGCCCGGAATGCTCGGGAGCTCTGCTCGAGGCGATCGGGGCCGGCACCGAGCGCGTCGCCGAGCGGTTCGCCGAACAGTTCCCCGGCGTCGCCCACGCCGTGCTGGATCGCGACTCGGCGCGCCGGGGAGGGGTCGGCGCGATCGTGGACGGCATGCTCTCGGGCTCGATCGCTTGCCTCATCGGGACCCAGATGGTCGCGAAGGGCCATGACTTTCCCGGGGTCACCGCGGTCGGCGTCCTCTCCGCGGACACTCTGCTCAACTTCCCCGACTTCCGTGCGGCCGAGCGCACGTTCCAGCTCGTTTCCCAGGTTTCCGGGCGCGCGGGCCGTGGGGACCGCCCCGGAACGGTGCACGTCCAGACCTTCCCCCCCGACCATCCGGCGATCCGCCGGGCCGCGAGCCACGACCTCGACGGCTTTGCCGCCGCGGAGCTGGAGTTTCGGCGGACGTTCTTCTATCCGCCGTTCTCGGACCTCGCGTCGATCCTCGCCTCGTCGCCCAACCGCGAACGCGCCGAGGAAGCGGCCGAAGCGCTCGGCCGGGCGGCCCGCGCTTCCTCCCGGGCCCTGCGCATCTCCGGGCCCGCGCCCGCGCCGCTGGAGCGGCTCCAGGGGAAATGGAGGTTCCAGATCCTGCTGCGCGCCGCCAGCCGCAAATCGGTCCTCGAGGCCCTCGAAGCCATCGTGCCGGAGCGCCCGCCGGCCGGCGTTTCGATCGCCGTGGACGTCGATCCTCAGGACCTGATGTAGCTCCGGCCGATAGAATCCGCTCGATGAACGGCGAAAACGGCCACTTCGAGGAGCCGATCCTCAAGCTCCGGCGCCGCATCGAAGAGCTCTCCGCGCTGCCGGACGAGGCGTCGCACCGGCGGGAGATCGAGAAGCTCCGGGAGAAGCTCGAGAGGGTCTCGCGGGAGATCTACGCGGGCCTGACCCCCTGGCAGAAGACTCTCGTGGCCCGGCACCCGGCGCGGCCCTACACGCTCGACTACGTCGAGGCGCTCATGACGGACTTCGTCGAGCTCCATGGAGACCGCAAGTTCGCAGACGACGCCGCGATCGTGGCCGGCTTCGCCGACTTCCGCGGCCGCCCGGTCGCGCTCGTCGGCCACCAGAAGGGGCGGGACACGAAGGAGAAGGTCCGGCGCAACTTCGGCATGCCCCGGCCGGAGGGGTACCGCAAGGCCCTGCGCGTCATGCAGCTCGCGGAAAAGTTCGGCCGCCCGATCCTGACCTTCCTGGACACGGTCGGCGCCTATCCGGGCATCGACGCCGAAGAACGGGGCCAGGCGGAGGCGATCGCAGTGAACCTGCGCGAAATGGCCGCTTTCCGCGTGCCGATCATCGTGACGGTCACGGGCGAAGGGGGATCCGGCGGGGCGCTCGCGCTCGGGATCGGCGACCGCATCCTCATGATGGAGCACGCGGTCTATTCCGTGATCTCGCCGGAAGCCTGCGCGGCGATTCTCTAGCGCGACGCGAGCCGGAAGAAGGAGTCCGCCGAAGCGTTGAAGCTCACCGCCAGGGACCTGTCGGACCTCGGGGTGCTCGACGAGATCATCCCGGAGCCCCCGGGAGGCGCCCACGCCGATCCGGCGGGAGCGGCTGCGGCGGTTGGGGAAGCGGTCGAGCGGCACCTGCGGGAGGTCGCCACCTTGACCGCCGAGGAGCGCAGGGAGCGCCGCTACCGCAAATTCCGAGCGATGGGCCAGTTCGAGGTCGTCTGAGCCCGCGACTCCGCCTTCTCCGCATGGACGGCATCTGTCCGGGCGGGCGGGGATCGTGGAGACATGGATGTACCGTGGAAACCGGCGCCGGCCGGTGAAGTCCCGGCGGCCCTCGGCGACCAGACCTCCGGCCTCTCTCCGCTGCTCGCGCGCCTGCTCGCGCTGCGGGGGGTCGAGACCGCCCGCGCCGCCCGGGACTGGCTCCACCCGGACCTTTCTTCGCTGGCCGATCCGCTGCGCCTGCGCGGCGCGCGCGAAGCGGCCGAGCGGCTCCTCTGGGCCGCGCGGAGCGGGCGGCGTATCGTGGTCTTCGGCGACTACGACGTGGACGGCGTCACCGCGGCGGCGCAGCTCCTCGCGGCCCTCCGGCGCGCGGGGGCGGACGCCCGGGCGTTCATTCCCCACCGTCTGCGCGACGGGTACGGCTTCCGGCCCGACACCGTCCGCGCCGTCGTGCGCGACCTGGCGCCCGCGCTCCTCGTGACGGTGGACTGCGGCATCACCGCGGCGGACGGCGTCGCGGAGGCGCGGGCCGCCGGCGTCGAGGTCATCGTGACGGACCACCACCTCGTGCCGGAGCAGCTCCCGCCCGGCGCCGTCGTCGTCAACCCCAAGCAGCCGGGGTGCGAGTACCCGGAAAAGGACCTCGCCGCCTGCGGGATCGCCTTCCGCCTGGCCGAGGCGTTCGGACGGCTCGCCGGCGTCCCCTTGGCCCGCGAGTCGCTGCTACGCGCCGCCTGTCTCGGCACGATCGCCGACATGGTGCCGCTGCGCGGGGAGAACCGTCTCATCGCTTCCGGCGGCCTCTCCGCGCTGGCCGCGGCGCGGGCCCCGGGGCTGCGCGCACTGCTCGCCGAATGCGGCATCGCCCCGGGATCGCCGCCGAGCTCCGAGGAGGTCGCTTTCCGGCTCGCGCCGCGGCTGAACGCCGCCGGCCGCGTGGACACGGCCGAGATGGCGCTCGCCCTCTTCGAGCTCCGGAACGCTGCCGAGGCCTCCGGCGTGGCGCGCCAGCTCACCCTGCGCAACGTCGAGCGGCAATGCCTGGAGCGTCGCGTCGTCGCATCCGCGCGCGAGAAGATCCTGCGCGAGGGCGACCCGGCGCGCGAGTCCGTCCTCATCGCCGGGGACGAGGCGTGGCACCGGGGCGTTCTGGGAATCGCCGCATCGCGGCTCGCGCGAGAATACCACCGGCCGGTCATGCTCTTCGGATTGGAAGGGGATCGGGCGAGCGGCTCGGGCCGCAGCATTCCGGGGGTGTCGATTCACACGATTCTCGGGGAGGTTTCCGCGTTCTTCCTCGACTTCGGGGGGCACGACCAGGCCGTCGGCGGAAGCCTGCGCGCCGTGGACTTCCCCGCGTTCCGCGACGCCGCGCGCTCCGTCTTCGCGCAGCGGGTCGCGCCCGAGGCGCTCGCCCCGATGGAGGAATACGAGGCGGACCTGCCGCTCGAGACGGTGGGCGAAGAGCTCATGGCCGAGCTCGATCTCCTCGAGCCGCACGGCGTCGGCAACCCGCGGCCGGTCTTCCACTGCGGCGAGACCGGGGTCGTGGGCCCGCTGACACCGCTGGGTGAGTCCGGGACGCGCGGAGCGCTCCCCGGGCGCGCCGGGCCCATCCCCTTCCGCGCGTGGGGCGGACTCCGGGTCCCTCCGAGCGGACCGATGGCCGTCCTCTACCGACTCACGCGCGGGCGCTCCGGCCTCCCGGAAGCGGAAATCCTGCGCGTGCGCGCATGAGCCCGGCGCGGGGCGGCGGGCGGCGGCGTCTCGAGCTCGCCGTCCTCGCTTTCGGCGCGGTCTTCCTCCTCGTCGTCCTGATTTCCTTCCGGCCGGGCCGGCGGCCCGGGGCCGCGGCGCCGCCCCCGGAAGCGGGGACCGAAGGACCCCCGGGCGCCGGCCAGGCAACGACGGTCCTCTCCGGGGTGGACTTCACCGAGTCGGTCAAAGGCAAACCGCTGTTTCGCATCCGTTCGGAGAAGACGGTGGGCTTCGGCCCCGGCGCCGGTCTTCTCCCCAACTGGTACGCGCTGGAGAACGTCGAGCTGACGGTATACACGGAAGAGGGAACCCCCGTCGTCGTGCGAGGGAACCGCGCCGAGTACGACGAACGGTCCAAGCGCGCGCGCCTCATCGGGAACGTCCGATGGACGGACGAGGAAGGCGCGCTCGGCGAGACGGAGCAGGTCGAGTTCCTGCCCGACACCCGGACTCTGGAGATCCCGACTCCCATCCACTTCGTGCGTGGAACCTTCGACCTGCGCGCCGCGAAGGGGACCTACGACGTGCGCAACAGGCTCATCCGGCTGCAGGGCCCCATTCGAGGAAGCGGGACGGGGGAGGGGAGCGGCGGCCTGTCGGAACTCGCCGCGGACAGTGCCATCTTCCGGCGAGCGGAAGGAGTCGTCGAGCTCGAAGGCAACGTCTCCGGCGCGTCGCAGGGAGGTGACCGCATCACCGCGAATCGGCTCGTGCTCAAGCTCGATGAAAGCGGAAAGCGGGTCGAATGGGCGAGGGCGTTCGGGGCGGTCCGCGGAGCCCTCGGCGACGGCGCGACTCAGACGGCCCCCCGGAGCTACGGCGGCGACGAGGGGGCCCTCTTCTTCACTCCGGAAGGCGCGACCCGCTCCCTGGGCCTGACCGGCAACCCCGCGTGGGTGGAGGAGCCGAAACGCCGCGTGACGGCCGGCGCGATCGACGTCGCCTTCGAGGATGGGAGGGCGGTGTCCGCGTCGGCCCGCGGGGCGGTGCGCATCCGATCGGAGGAGGCGAACGCCCGAGCCGATCGCGCCGAGACGGCGTTCGATTCGGCCGGAGAGGTGCAGAGCATGGATCTGTCCGGGAGGGTGGAAATGTCCGGGAAGGAGCGTTCCGGACGGGCGGAGCGCGTCGTCCAGGTCCCCGGCCGCGGAGTGTGGCTGCTCACGGGAGGCGCCGCCTCTTCGGCGTCGGTGGAGAGCGGCGGGTCGCGCGTCTCTGCAGCCCACATCGAGCTGACGGAGAAGCCGCGCGGCATCCGCGCCGAGGGAAACGCCCGCGCGGCCTTCCTCCCGGACGCCGGGAAACCCAAAGCGCCGACGCTCGTCGGCGATCCCGAGAAGCCGACGTACGCGAAGGCCGACCGCATGGTCTTCGACGAGGAGGGAAACACGGCGGTTCTTTCGGGCCGGGCGACGCTCTGGCAGGAAGGGTCCTCGCTCTTCGCCGACGACGTCACGTTGAACGAGTCGGAGCGAACGCTCGTCGCCGTCGGCAACGTTCGCGCGGTCCTGGAACGGCGGCCGCAGGACCGGCCGAAGGCGGAACCGGCGCGCTCGACCGTGACCGCCCGGCGGATGTTCTACCGTGAAAAGGAAGGGAGGGCCATCTTCGAAGACCGCGTGGTCGTTTCGCGCGGAGCATGGCGCGCGCAGGGTGAGCGGGCGACGGCGCACTTCGCGAAAGGGGAGGAGCAGAAGATCGAACGGGTCGAGCTGACCGGCTCGGTGGCGCTCCATGACGAGGCCGCCGGCCGCGACGCGACCGCGGAAAAGGCGACCGACTTCCCCGCGGAGGGCCGGACCGTTCTGGAGGGGAGTCCGGCGCGGGTCTCCGACCGCGAGGGCAACCGCGTCGCGGGGGCGACCTTGACGATCCGGGACCGGGGGCGTAGCGTCGAGGTGACCGCGCCCGAAGGAGGCAAGACCGAGACCGTTCATCGAACCAAACCTTCCTAACCGGCGCCGCACGCTTTCGAAGGCAACGGATCGAGAACGGGAACGTCTCGGACGCACCGTGACCCTGCGCAACGCAACGGAGGCGCCCGCCCTGTCCGCCGAGGGACTCCTGAAGTCCTACGGCGGCCGGACGGTCGTCAAAGGGGTTTCCCTCGACATTGCCGGCGGCGAGATCGTCGGCCTGCTCGGCCCCAACGGCGCGGGGAAGACGACGACCTTCTCGATCCTCGTCGGCCTGGTGCCCCCGGATGAAGGCGTCGTCCGGCTCGGAGACCGGGACCTGACCGATCTTCCGATGTACCAACGCGCGCGGGCGGGGATTTCCTACCTGCCACAGGAGCCGTCCGTGTTCCGCAAGCTGAACGTGGAGCAGAATCTGCTCGCGATTCTCGAGACGCTCGACGCGGGTCCCGAGGAGCAGCGGCGGCGGCTCGAGGAGCTCATAGCCGACTTCGGTCTGGAAAGCGTGCGCAAGCACCGCGCGTACACGCTCTCGGGCGGGGAGCGGAGGCGCGTCGAGATCGCGCGCAGCCTCGTGCTCGACCCCTACTTCCTGCTGCTCGACGAGCCTTTCGCGGGAATCGACCCGATCGCCGTGCTGGACATCCAGGCCATCGCCCGCCGGCTGGCCTCTTCCGGCATCGGCGTCCTCATCACGGACCATAACGTCCGCGAGACTTTGAGCCTCGTGGATCGCGCTTATATAATTAACGATGGCGTCATTTTGCGGGCGGGCACGCCGCTTGCTCTGTCGAGCGACGCCGTCGTAAAAAAGATCTATCTCGGGGAGGCTTTTCAGCTTCAGTGAACCGGTATCGACGGCTCTCCAGCACGCCCCGGCCACCCGGCGCAGGTCGGTAGGCCCTCCGCCATGGCGCTCGAACAGAAGCTCAACCTCAAGCTCTCCCAGCGGCTGGTCATGACGCCGTCGCTGCAGCAGGCGATCAAGCTGCTGCAGATGTCCAAGCTCGAGCTCGAGGAGGTCCTGACCCAGGAGATGGTCGAGAACCCGCTGCTCGAGGAGGAGCAGGAAGAGACCCCCGAAGCCGAGGGAGCCGAGGCTCCGGAGGAGGAGAAAAAGCCGGAGACCGCCGCCGCCCCCCCGACGCCCGCCGAAGCGGCCGCCGCGCCGGAGCGCGAACGGGACTCCTTCGACGAGATCGACTTCGACTCCTACTTTTCCGACTACATGGAATCCGCCTACAACCCGCGCCAGTACGAGGAGAGCGAGCAGGTGCCGCTCGAGAACACCCTCTCCCGCCCCCAGGGCCTCCAGGAATACCTGACCTGGCAGCTGTCGATGTCGGACGCGTCTTCCGCCGTCCGGGAGATCGCGACGTTTCTCATCGGGAACGTGGACGAGGACGGTTACCTGCGCGTCTCGCGGGACGAGATCCGCGCGGAATATCCGAATGCCGAGGACGTCGACGAGGCGATCCGGCTCGTGCGCTCCTTCGACCCTCCGGGGATCTGCGCCTTCGACCTGCCCGACTGCCTCATGCTCCAGATCCGGGCGCTCGGCATCGAGAACCCGCTCATCGAGAAGATCATCACGGCCCACTGGGCGGAGTTCCTCAACCGGCAGTTCACGCAGCTCTCCAAGTCGCTCGGGGTCGCCATGTCGCAGCTCCAGGCCGTCGTGGAGATCGTCAAGAACCTCGAGCCGAAGCCGGGACGCAAGTACTCCAACGAGCGGACGATCTACGTCGAGCCGGACGTTGCGGTGCGGAAGATCGGGGACGAATACGTCATCCAGTTGAACGAGGACGGGCTGCCCAAGCTGCGCATCTCGGCCGCCTACCGCCGCATGCTCAGGGGAGGCAACGGGGCGATCGGAGAAGAGGCGGCGAGCTACCTGAAGGACAAGATGCGGTCCGCGGTCTGGCTGATCAAGAGTCTCGACCAGCGCCAGCGGACAATCTACAAGGTTGCGGACTCGATCGTCCGGCACCAGCGCGCCTTCCTCGACCACGGCATCGAGCACCTGCGCCCCCTCGTGCTGCGCGACGTCGCGAACGACATCGGAATGCACGAGTCGACGGTCTCCCGCGTCGTGTCGAACAAGTACATCCACACGCCCCGGGGTCTCTTCCCGATGAAGTACTTCTTCCACAGCGGCATCGACTCGACTTCCGGCGCCGACGTCTCTTCCCTCTCGATCAAGAACAAGATCGCGCGGATCATCGGGGACGAGGACACGCGGCGCCCCCACTCGGACGCCCGGATCATGCAGAAGCTCCGCGCCGAAGGAATCCAGATCGCGCGGAGGACGGTCGCCAAGTACCGCGAGGAGCTCCGGATCCCCTCCTCCTCGCAGCGTAAACAGAGCTTCTAGAGGAGGCACGATGGCCGTCGAATGCACCGGCCGGAACATCGACGTCAGCTCCTCCTTGAAAGCGTTCGTCGAGGAACGGACGAAGCGGCTCGAGCGCCGCCTGGGCGGACCGACCCGCGTCCGCGTCGTGCTCACCCACGAGAAGCACCGTTACGGCGCCGAGATCATCGCGACCCACCGACGGCGCCGCTGGACGGCCGTCGAAGAGACGCCGGACCTGCGGGCCGCTCTGGCCGCCGCTTTCGAGAAGATCGACACCCAGGCGAAGAAGGATGCGGAGAAGCGCCGGGATCGCAAGCACCGGCCGGCCGTCGCCGGCCGGCGTGCCGCCGGAACGCCCCTCGAGGCGCTCCCGCCGGAGCCCCTCTCTGGAAGCGACGGCCACCGCATCGTGCGCACCGGGGCGCTTCCCGTCAAGCCGATGAGCGTTGAGGAAGCGGCGCTGCGCATCGAGAACTCCCGGCAGGAGTTTCTCGTATTCCGCGACTCCTCCTCGGAGAAGGTCTCGGTCCTCTACCGCCGCCGCGATGGCGACTTCGGTTTGATCGTGCCGGAATGGTGAGCCCCGCCGAAGCCGGGTTCCTCCAGTCGCTCGTCGAGTCGCGCCTGGTCTTTCCGGAGCTGCAGGCCCGGACCATGCAAGAGGCGCTCACCGAGATCGCCCGGCGCCTCGCCGACGCCGGCGTCGTCGCCGACGCGGAGGACCTCGCCCGGCGGCTCCTGGAGCGCGAGCGCCTCGGCTCGACCGGCCTCGGGTCGGGCATCGCGATTCCCCACTGCAAGCTCCGCGAGCTCCAGGACGTCGTCCTGGCGGTCGCCATGTCCGGGCCGGGTGTGGACTTCCATTCCTCCGACGGAATTCCGGTGAGCCTGATCTTCCTCATCCTCTCTCCGGCGGACATGCCGGCGCTTCACCTCCAGGCGCTGGCCCGGATCTCCCGGGCGATCCGCCGTCCCGGCGTGGCTGACCGCCTGCGGGTGGCGCGTTCCGCCGAGGAGATCTCCGGCGCCCTGCAGCAGGCAGAGGGGACCGCCGCGTGAGCACGACCGTTCAGCCGGGAGTCGAGGCCGGCCTGACGTCCCAGATCCTGCTGTCGCCGCTGCTCGAAGGGCTGCGGATGCGCGTCGTCGCGGGGGAGGAGGGCTTCGGCCGGGCCATCTCCTGGGGTCGGATCCAGCGCCCGGGCCTCGCCCTGGCGGGGTTCCTTCCGTTCATCAAGCCGGGCCGCATCCAGATCGTCGGCGAGAGCGAGCTCCACTATCTCGAGACGATGCCGAGCGAGGAGCGCCGGGAGCGGATCGCTTCGATCTGCGCCCTGCCGGTCGCCGCGTTCGTCGTCACGAAGGGGCAGCGCGTTCCCGACGACCTCGCGCGCGAGTGCGAAGGGCAGAACATCCCCCTGCTCGTCTCCGACCAGACCACGTCGGTCGTCATCCAGTCGATCACACGGGTTCTCGAGGACGAGCTCGCTCCCTCCACGAGCGTGCACGGGGTGTTGGTGGACGTCTACGGCATGGGAGTCCTTCTGCTCGGCGACTCCGGGATCGGCAAGAGCGAGTGCGCGCTCGACCTGATCCAGCGCGGGCACCGGCTCGTCGCCGACGACGTCGTCCAGATCCGGAAGTACCCCAACGGCGCCCTCGTCGGCCGCGCCTCGGACATGATCCGGTACCACATGGAGCTGCGCGGGATCGGGATCATCAACATCAAGCATCTCTTCGGCGTCTCCGCGGTCCGGTCCTCCAAGTCGATCGAGCTGGTCATCGAGCTCGAGCGGTGGGATCCTTCCAAGAAGTACGACCGCCTCGGGCTCGACGGGCAGACCTACGCGATCCTCGCCGCCGACCGCCCGTTCCTCAAGCTGCCCGTGGCCTCCGGGCGAAACATCGCCCTGCTCATCGAGATCGCCGCGCGCAACGAGCTGCTCAAGATGCAGGGCTACGACGCGGCGAAGGAGTTCGCCTTGAAGCTCGACGAGCAGATTGCGCGCAACTCGCTCGGCTCGAGCCGGTCCGAGTGAGGAGGCCGCGCCGGTGGCGGGGGAGACGGCCGTGGGCGCGCTGAACGCGGAGGACGGCCAGACTCGGCCGTCCTCCGCGCCGGAGTCCCTGGTCATCGTCACCGGCCTGTCCGGCTCGGGGAAGAGCTACGTGAACAACGCCCTTCAGGACATGGGCTACTTCTGCGTGGACAACCTCCCCCTCGAGCTCGTCGAGCCGCTCCTCGCCCGGGTCCGGCACCCGCGCGTCGGCATCATCCTGGACGTCCGCAACCCGGATTTCGGGGTGCGGTTTCCGGAGATCCTGGGCCGGTTGCGCGACCAGGCGCCCTCCATGCGCCTGCTCTTCCTCGACGCGACCGAAGACGTGCTGATCCGGCGCTTCTCCGAAACACGGCGGCCCCACCCACTCGCGGGGAACCGTCCGCTCCTCGAAGCGCTGCGTCGCGAGCGCGAGATGCTGGGGAACGTCCGCGCCGTGGCGGACGTCGTCGTGGACACCTCGGGAATGACCGTCCACGAGCTGCGCTCTTTCATCCAGAAGACCTTCGTCGGCGACGCCTCCCGGGCCGGGATGCTCATCTCGGCGACTTCCTTCGGCTTCAAGTTCGGGGTGCCGCACGACGTGGACCTGCTCTTCGACGTCCGTTTCCTCGCCAACCCCCATTTCGTCCCGGAGCTCAAATCCAAGATGGGGAACGACCCGGCCGTCGCCGCCTACATCGAGAAGGATCCAGAGACCGCCCGCTTCTTCTCGAAAATGATCCAGTTCCTCGACTACGTGATCCCGCTCTACGAGCGGGAGCACAAGAGCTACCTTTCCATCGGGATCGGCTGCACGGGCGGCAAGCACCGCTCGGTCTACGTCGCCGAGCAGCTCGTGTCGGTCCTCGCCGAGCGCGGCATCCCCGTCCGGATCTCTCACCGGGACGCCACCCGCGAGTGAGACCGTCGCCGGAACGATGATCGGCATCGTCCTCGTCACGCACGGGAAGCTCGCCGAGGAGCTGCGCGGCGCCGCGATGACGATCCAGCCGGACTTGACCCGCGTCGTCGCCGTGTCATTGGAGTGGAACCAGACGGGGGAGGACGCGCGCGACCGGATCGCCCGGGGTCTCGCGGAAGCGGACGACGGCGGCGGAGCGGTCATCCTCACGGACATGTTCGGTGGGACCCCGACGAACCTCACGCTCTCCTTCCTCCAGAAGGATCGGGTCGAGATTGTGACCGGCGTCAACCTCCCGATGCTGCTCAAGTGCGCTTCGCTCCAGCGGAGCGGCAAGGCCGTTTCCGAGGTCGCCCACCTGGCGCGGGAGCGGGGGCAGCGTTCGATCTACGTCGCCTCCGACTTGCTGGCCGACGAGGCGATCTCGGCCGCC
>JBHENW010000175.1:0-4567 GCA_046261875.1 Thermoanaerobaculia bacterium
GTCGCTCGGCTCCCCAAGCGGAAAGTCGGGCAGCTCCTCCAGGACCCGGCGATCGTCCGCAACCGCATGAAGATCGAGTCCGTGATCGCCAACGCGCGGGCTCTGCGCGCCCTTCGGGCCGAGTTCGGCTCCTTCCGCGGCTTCCTCTCGAGCGTCCTCGGGGAGAAGCCCCGCCGGAACCGGTGGACCTCTCCATCGGAGGTTCCCGCGGAGACCGCGGAGTCCCGAAATCTGAGCGTTGCGCTCCGGCGGCGAGGGTTCCGGTTCGTCGGTCCGACGACCTGCTATTCGTTCATGCAGGCCGCGGGCCTCGTCAACGACCACCTCGTCGGCTGTTATCGCTACCGCGAGATCCGGCCCGCATGAGAGTTTGCGAGTCCCAAGGAGGTGAGGAGATGAGACGTGGGATCCCTTTGCTCTTCACCGTGCTCGCAAGCGTCGCGACGCCCGGCTCGGCCGAGGAGGCCTGCAAGGCCGTCCAGATGAAGAATCCGGCCCGAACGCTGTCGGAGATCTACGTCGCGGCGGAGAAGTACGCGAAGGCGTGGAAGGCCGACGCCGTCCCCGCGCGGATCACGAATACCTCCCTCGGGCCCCTGCAACCCGGCGGGAGCGTGGCCGCCTGGGACATCAAGTTCTATTCGGCCGCAGGCGGATTCTCACGTGGGGATCACGACCTTTCGCGGGATGTTGACGTGCTGGGCGGAAAAGGGGAGCGCCGGGCGGATGCCCGACCTCAAGCCCGATTTCTTTCGCGACGGGGCCGCCCTGTACGCGCTGGCGAAGCAGCACGGCGGCCCCTTCATCGAACAGGGATACGCGGTCTCGATCGGCGCGGCCGCCCTCTCCGCGCGACAACCATGCGACCTGGTACGTCAACTACAGCCAGGAAGGGGGAAAGGACGCTCCCTTGAGCGTCACCGTCGATGCGAACACGGGGCGGGTCGAGCGCGTGATGAAGCACTGACCCCGAAGGTCAGCGCTTGAGGGTGACGCGCAGCCGCACGCCGTCCGGCTGCGAGACGGTGGCGTGGACCTCCAGGACGAGAAAGTCGGCGGCCCCCGAAAAGTCCCAGATGATGTTCTCGAAACCGCGCAGGGAGCTTCCGGGCTCTGGGCGGATCACCGGGGACAGCGCGTCGACTCCGCGGTCCGACGCGTAGGGACGAGAGAAAAACACCCAGGACAGGAAGCCCGTTTCGTTGATCCCCGCCTGGACGAGGTAGTCGTCCTCGACGGACTCGAGCAGCAGGTACCGGACCTGCTCGGGCCTCCGGCTGGAGCCTTCGAGAACCCTCCAGAGCCGCTCGCGCTGAGGGACCCAGGCCGGAAACGGAATGAAGTCGATGGGCACGGCCGCGCCCGAGGGCTTTTCCGCGATTCGCGCCAGAACGCTCTGAAGCCGCTGCTGGCCGTCGGGAACGACCCGATATCCCGCGCCGGCCCCTCCTCGTCCGGGGTCCGTGAGGATCACGCCGGCGGCGAGGATGTTTCCTTCCGCGTCCGTCTCCAGGAAGAAGTCCTTCAGCGCCGGGCGCGGAGGCCGCGACGGCAATCGGAGCGGAACCTGGGCCTGCCATCGGCCCGACAGTTCGAGCGGGCTCGTCCCCGGAGTGGCGTCGGGCGGCGTGGTTTCGCCCGGGGGGAGGTCCGGGCGGGACCGCCAGATCGCGACGGCCACGAGAACGAGCAGGACCCCCGCGCCCGCCGCGAGCAGCCCGTAGGTCGGGACGCGCCGGGGAGGAACACTCGGAGGGGTCGGTGGCGGCCCCTCACCCTCCCCCCGCGCCGGCTCCGCGGCCGGCTGCAACGGCGCCTGACAACGCAGACAGCTGCGCGAGGGGATTTGCGTGAACCCGCAACGGTCACAGGTAACCCAGGCCATCGCTTTGTCGGGAGCTTAATGATTTTACCGGGCCGGCGGGCCCCGGCGGCGCCGGGCGGGGAAAAACGCTAGATCTCCCGGAAGAAGAACCGGTCCAGCACCGACAACCGCTCGCGGCGGTCGTACTCCGGGTCCATGAGCCAGAGCGCCGCGGCGATGGACGACGCGAGCGAATTGCCGTCCTGCGGGGTGAAGCAGAAGCCGACGACCTCGCGGTCTCCGCTGACGGTAACGGTCGGGGCGGCCACGACCGCCTGCGAGAGGATCCGACCGTAGTAGCCGTGGTCGCGGCCGAAGGAGAAGATCTGGTTGGCCGACCGCTTCTCCGTGACGGCGATGCGCCGGTTGTTGCGGAACCGTTCCAGCGTCTTCTCGCGCGTCATCGGTTCGGTGAACTCGAGGTCGAACCAGAGCGAGTGCATGTACTGTGTGTTGAGCTTCATGGCGGAAGAGAAGAGCTTGGGCTTCCAGCCGATGGTCTCGAGAAGCCGCGAGGCGTCGCGCGCGTGGTGGGTCCCGAACTGGGGGTCGTCGTGCTTCCCGGCGGAAGGCGCCGGAGCGAAGCTGGAGTCCTGCGAGACATCGTTGGCCCGGCGCATGCAGACGAACCGCCCCTGTTCGATCAGGCTCGGGCCGCCCTCTCCGTCCTCGCCGAGCGTCTTCACGAGCGCGGCAATGTTGTGCGTGTTGCAGGAGACGATCTGCAGGAAGCGGTCCTTACCGGCCTCGAGCGACGCATCGTTGATCCCCATGGCGTAAGGCTTTCCGAAACCGAACTCGCTTCCCTGGGCGAGGAAACCGCGCGGGCCCGAGAGCTTCTCGTACGTCGCTTTCGCCTCGTTGCCCGCCGGCGTGCAGTCGATCACCACGGTTGCCCGCTCCAGCGCTTCCCTCGCGTCGAAAGACACCTTGTGGCCGAGCGCCTCGAAATCGGTCACCTTGTCGTCGTCCACGGCGAGCTGCGCGCCGCGCTGGAGCAGATGGTTCACCTTGGCGCGTTCCGTGAGCATAGGAGTGCGCTTGTGGAAGGTGATCTCGTCGATCCCCAGGTGTTTCTTGAAGTCGGCGAAAAGGCCGATCAGCGGCTCGCCGATCGTGCCGGTTCCAACGACGTGAACGATTTTCCTGCCGTCCATGGCTCCTCCGGATCGTTCGCGGCGCGCAAGCGGCGCGCCGCCCCCGCCGCGAGGATACGATGAGAGCGGTGTTTCGCCAATCACGAGGGGTCGATTGAGCGAAAAGCTCTTCCCGGTCCGGTTCCCGGGGCCTGCCGGGATGCTCGAAGGGTTGTGGAAGGAAGCGGCGCCTCCCGGGCGCGGGGCCGCGGTTCTCGCCCACCCGCATCCGCTGGACGGCGGGACGATGCACAACAAGGTCGTCTACCGCGCGGCGCAGGCACTGAGCCGCGCGGGATACGCGACCCTGCGCTTCAACTTCCGGGGAGCGGGCGCTTCGGAAGGGACGCACGACCGGGGCCGCGGAGAAGTCGACGACGTCCGCGCCGCCATCGACGAGGCCCGACGCCGGGGAGGTCTGCCGCTCATCGCCGGCGGGTTCTCCTTCGGCGCGGCCATCTGCTTGCGCGCGATCGAAGGCGATTCGCGCGTCGGGGCTTACGTCGGCATCGGCGTGCCCCTCGCCTCTTCGTCCGGCCGCGATCTGCCGCGTCCTCGAGTCCCCGCCCTCTTCGTCGCGGGGGAGAACGACGTGTACGGACCGCCCGCGATGCTCGAGGAGTTCGCCGGAGGCGTCGGGCGGATCCTCATCGTGCCCGGCGCCGACCATTTTCTGTCCGGACGTCTGGAAGCGATGCAGGACGCGATCACCGGATTCGCCGCGAGGCTTCCGGCCGACCGGGATGCGGAGGGCGCCACGCCGTGAGCGACCGGCTGCGGCTCTCCGACACCGCCCGCGGCGACCTTCTCGGTCTGGCCCGCGCTGCGCTCGAGGCGCACTTCCGGGGCGAGCCGGCGCCGCGGCTCGCTTCGGACAGATCGGAGGCGTTCGGGCAGCCGCGCGGCCTCTTCGTGACGCTGCGCGTCGGGGAAGAGCTGCGCGGCTGCATCGGAACCCTGGCGCCCGACGGGAACCTCGCGGGCAGCATCCCGCGGTACGCTCGGGCAGCCGCCCTGGAAGACCCGCTCTTCCCGCCCCTGCAGCCTTCCGAGCTGGCTCGATGCACCATCGAGATATCGGTTCTCTCCGCGCCCCGCCGCGTCGAGGACGTCTTGGAGATCGAGGTGGGCCGCGACGGGCTGATCATCGAAGCGGGCGGCCGCCGCGGGCTCCTCCTGCCGCAGGTCGCCACGGAATGGGGTTTCGACCGCGAGCGGTTCCTGGCGGAGGTCGCCCGGAAGGCGGGACTGCCCCCGGAAGCCGTCCGCGCGCCGGGCACGACGCTCTGGGCGTTTCAGGCGGAAGTTTTTTCGGAGGGTCCAGGGGGATCGGGGGACCGCGAGGTCCCCCGCTGAGCTTCGTCGCGATCGTGAGATCGCGGCGAAGCGGAGCCGAGGGAGGGGGAGTAGAGCAAGAGCGCCGCCGCGACTGCGGCGAGGTGGGTGTTCCGCCGGAAGAACTTCACCGGGCGCGGGTTATAGCATGCCGCGCATGGCGGGCATCGAGTCTCCCGCGAACCCTCTCATCCGGGAGATCTCCCGGAGCCTCGCCGAGAAAACCCACCTG
>JBHENW010000176.1:0-8531 GCA_046261875.1 Thermoanaerobaculia bacterium
CCCCCGGAAAGAGGGGCGGCGGCCATGTGGCAAGGGTTCACCATCGCGCTGCGGGAGGGCATCGAAGCCTTCCTCATCATCGCGCTCACACTCTCCTACCTGCGGCGCACCGGCCGCATCGGCCTGTCCCGGGCCGTGTACGCCGGCATCGCCGTGTCCCTCGTTACCTGCGCGGCCGCCGGGTTCCTCTTCGCCCGCGCCGAGAACCAGCCTCTCTGGGAGGGCATCCTCGCCCTGACCGCCGCGGTCCTCGTCGGCAGCCTGCTCGTCTACATGAAGCGCGTCTCCGCCCGGCTCCGCACCGACATCGAGCGGCGGATCGAGGCGAGCGCCGGAGCAACCTCGGCGCGCCGCGCATACTGGGGTGTCTTCTTCTTCACTCTGCTGATGATCACGCGCGAGGGGATGGAGACGGTGCTCCTCGTCACGACCGCTCTCTTCCAGATGAAGTCCAGCGCCGTCCTGCTCGGCCTGCTCTTCGGCGTGGGCGCCGCCGCGTTGATCGCCGTCGCCTGGACGCGGCTCGGCAAGGGCGTGGACCTGCGGGCCCTGCTCAACGTCTCCGGGGTCTTCCTCTTCCTCTTCCTGATCCAGCTCGTGCTCTACGGCGTGCACGAGCTTTCGGAAGCCGGCATCCTGCCGGCGTCACAGGCGGTCCACGACGCGACGGAGTCCCTGGGCCCCGAGGGACGGTGGGGCCAGCTCCTCGTCTACCTGCTCGCCGTGATCCCGACGGTCTGGTTGACCGCTCTCTGGCTGAAGCGCCGCGGTTCGAACCGCGGGCCGGTCGAGGGCGCCCGCAACGCCGCTTAACCGTCGCTTTCGCTCGCTCGGGGCTGCCTTAGGCACCGGCGAGCGGCTCGCGGATCACGCTCGACCGCTCCCCTGGCCCGTCGCTCGCTACAGCTCCCGCGGCGCGAGGCTCCTCCGAGGGCGGAGACTCCTCGCGCCGCGAACGGAGGCCCGCACTCGACTCCTAAAGCTTGCTTTCGGTGCGCTGCGTGAAGAAGAGGTTGGGGAAGCCCTGCCGGAAGTACGTGGTGGCCTCGGTGACGAGGCGATTGTCTCCGTTCTTCCAACCCGGATCGCGGAACTTGTACTCGTCACCCGTGTAGGTGACGAGGCCGAATTCCAGGCACAGGTTCTGCCCCGGCCGCAGGACGCAGGTGTTGAAGACTTCCTTCACGTTCTTCAGGTAGAGAGAGAAGTTCTGCTCGGGATCCTGCGACTGGAACCAGGAGATCGTCTCGCCGTCCACGACGAGGCGGCCGACGTCTCTCGTCGAGGTTCCGAAAACGCCGAGAAAACCGCGGCCCACGCGCGCCAGCCCGGGGAACTCCGCCTTGCGCTCGACGGCGGCGCCGGCCACGGCCGCCGGCGGCTTTCCGGAGCGGAGCATCTCTTCGAGCACGCCCTCGGAGAACCCCGCCGAGCGCAGCTCGAGGATTTCCGAAGTCGTGAGCTGGTAGTTCACGTTCTCCGTGCGGATCTTGTTGAGGATGAACTCGTCGGACAGGCCCGCCTGCTTGAGCTTGAGGATGTCGTGGTGCGGTCGCGCCGCTACGGCTGGGGGTGGCGACGCCTGATCGGGCACCGCCGCCGCCGGCGGATAGGGCGGCGACGAGGATCCCATCGAGTCCGGACCGGAGGCATAACCCGCCTGTGACGGCCCGGGTGTCGGAACCGGCACCGGAGGCGGCGTCACCGGAGCCGGGTTGGGATTCGGGGGCGGGTTGACGGCGCCGGGTCCCGGACCTGGCGGTGGCTCCGACACGGGGCCCGTGGCGGTCGATCGGCACCCCGCGATCGCAGCCGAAACGGCGATCAGCAGCGCGAAAGCCTTCGCTCTCATGGTGTTTGCTCTCCCTTGGCCGCGCATCTTACAACCCCCCTGCCCGGCGCGGAACTTGCTCCTCCACTGTCGAGGCCGTCGGAGGCCGGCAGGAGGAACGCACATGAAGTTCATGGGCATCTATCTGATCGGTTACGTGCTGCTTCTCGGCGGCGCACTCCTCGCGCTCTGGAAGACTGGAGTCCTCGCTTCGATCGGTCCGGTCTGGACGGGCATCGGGCTACTCATCGCGATCGGCCTGGGAATCATGATCGCCGTCGCCAACAGCGGCGAGAAGAAGACGATCTCCGTGGACCGCAGCTAGCCCGCGGGCTCACGACCGGCTGTCCCAGAGGACGTCGGGCGATCCCTTGCTGCGGTTCTCGAAGCGCGCCATCACGAAGAGCGCGTCGGAGAGCCGGTTGACGTAAGGCACGGTCCATTTTCCGACCGGCTCTTCGCGCGTCAGCGAGACGAGGAGTCTTTCGACTCGGCGGCAAACGGTCCGGGCCACGTGCAATTGCGCGGCGCCCATCGCGCCCCCCGGGAGGACGAAATTCTCCAGCGGAGAGAGCTCCGCCGTGAGCCGGTCCATCAGCTCTTCCAGCCCGGTGACGTGGCGCTGCTCGATCCGCGGCACGGGCCGCTTCGCTTTGTCTTCCTCGAGGATGCAGAGATCCGAGCCGAGGTGGAAGAGATCGTTCTGTATCCGCCGCAGCTCGCCGGTCAACGGCGGGGAGAGACCGACCGCGAGCGCGACACCGATCTGCGAGTTGAGCTCATCCACCGTTCCGTACGCCTCCACACGGAGGGAGTCCTTACGCACCCTCTGCCCGCCGCCGAGCGAGGTCGTGCCGTCGTCGCCGGTGCGCGTGTAAACCTTCGTGATGCGCGGCATCGCCGTCCCCTTAGAACCGAACCTCGAGCCCCCCGGAAAATCGGCGCCCCGGAGCCGGGTATCCGCGCACTTCCTGGTAGCCGCGGTCCGTGACGTTCTCGACGCGCGCGAAAGGCTCGAAGAGACCCAGATCGTAGCGCGTGAAGAGATCCAGGCGGAGATACGAAGGCTCCGACACGCGCGCCCGCGTGAGCGGATCCGCATCGGCGCGCCGGCCGACGAAGACGATCCTCGGGGTCACCGTCCATCCCTCCAGCGGGCGCCAGGCCACCGCGGCGGCGGCGCGATGGCGCGGCCTCCGGAGCAGGTCCTCGCCGGTCTGCCGGTCCTCCGCGTCGAGCCACGTGTAGCCGGCCTTCAGTTCCGCGCGCTCGCCGACGGGAACGCGGGCGATCAGCTCGGCGCCGCGCGTGCGCGCGCGTCCGACGTTCTCGTTCAGCGACGTCGAGAACTCGAAGACGATCAGGTTCCGGTACTCGTTCCAGAAGAGCGACAGCTCCAGGCTCCCGGCCCCGAGGAAGCGCGCGGCCCCGACCTCGTAGGAGGTGACGCGCTCCGGCTCGAGGTCCGGGTTGCCCGAGAACGGATAGAAGAGCTCTCCCACGGATGGCGCGCGAAACGCGCTTCCGGCCGACGCGCGCAGCTTCCACCGCCCCGAGCCGTCCACCCACGCCAGCGTGCCGCGCGGGCTCCAGGCTTCCCCGAAGTCCGAATGCCGGTCGTAACGGACGCCGGCCGTCAGCACCAGGCCGCGCCCGAGCGACACGATGTCCTGGACCCCACCGCCCCAGAGGGTCGAAGAATCGTCATCCAGGGAAGTCCCGAAGTTGCTCCGGTCGCTGACGCGCCACCGCTCCCAGGAGCCGAATGCCGTCAACTCGTGGCGGCCGGCGCGGAACGTGTCCGAGACACGCGCCTGCAGCGTCTCCGGCCGCGACTCGGAAGCGAAGTCGGAGTCCGGGTCGGTGTAAAGCCGCTCGGATGCGACCCGGGCGAAGAGAAACGACGCGTCGTGACCGCTCGCCGGCCGGAACCGGATGGGGACCTGGAGGCGCTCCTCGCGGTCCTCCTGGCGCGCGCGCGGCGATTCGCCCCCGACCGGGCCGGGAATGCCGACTTCGCTCTCGCGGAGGGCGCCTTCCAGTCCGATCTGCAGAACGTCGTTCGGACGCCAGTCCAGGCGCAGGGAGCCGCCCCGCTCCTCCCAGTCGGAGTTTCTGCGGTGGCCGTCGGAGCGCGAGTCCGAGAAGCTCGCCGCCGCGGCGAAGTCGGCGACGCCCGCCGAAACGAACGCCGCCAAGCCCCTCTGGCCCTCCGATCCGCCCTCGGCCGTCGCCCGGCCGGCCGGCCGCGCGGAGGAGGGGCGCGTGAAGATCTGGATCACGCCGCCGATCGCATCGGACCCGTAGAGGGGGGAGAAGGGACCGCGCACGACCTCGATCCGCTCGATGTTCTCGGTCGTGAGGGAAGAAAAGTCGTATCCGGAGAAGTAGGGGGAATTCATCCGCGCGCCGTCCACGAGGACGAGCAGGTGCGGCGAGTTCGCGCCGCGCAGGAAGACCGACGTCAGGGCGCCGTCGCTTCCCTGGCGCGCGACGTCCACGCCGGGGACCTCCCGCAGCAGCTCGACGACGGTCCGGGCGCCGCTCGCCTCGATCCACTCACGCGTGATCACCGTCGCCGCGGAGCCGAGGTCGCGCTCCTCCTCCGGCGTCATCGTCGCGGTCACGACGAGGGAGTCGGAGACGGGAGGCGGCGCCTGCGCGAGCGCGGGGACCGCAAGCAGAAAGATCAGAGAGGCCGCGGCCGCACCGCGAGTCGCCGCCCGCCGCTTCCGCGACATGGCGTCCACGCCGAACAGGGTTGCCGTCCCCAGCAGGTCGGCGGAAAGCGTGTTCCAGAAGAACGGCAGCGCCGCCGCATAGCAGAGAAAAAAGCCCGCTCCCGTGCGGGGATAGAGCGCGCCGCGCAGGAAGACCGCCAGGTTGCTCACGAAGAAGAAGAGCAAGGAGCTTGCGACGGAGAATGCCGCCAGCCGCTTCACCGTGGCCTTCCCGCGCAGCAGGCGTCCGGCCAGGACGATCAACAGGAAGCTGCCGTAGATCGCCACGCGGCCCGGGGAGAGGAGCGCCCGGCCCGTGCCGAAGTCCAGAAAGAAATCGGAGAGCGCCAGGGAGAAGAGGGGAACCGCGAAGTCCCAACCGGCCGGGAGCCGGGCGCCGGAATAGAGCGCCAGCGCGCCGAGGGGAACGAAGTTGGGTGGATGGGGCAGGAGCCGGGAAAGCGCGCCGAGGAGAACGAGGGAAACCGCGGTCGTCATTCGAACCTCCCGTTCGACGAGACGAAATCCGGGAGGCGAGCGAGTGTGCCGCGCTCGGGTGAATCCCGGGCGCGTCCTCCCTCCGATCCCCGCCGGAGAAGCGTTTCGTTCGGCAGGTCTCCTGGCTTCCGGATCGTCCGCCGCCGGGCTCCTTCCCGGACGCGCCACCGGGCCGAAGGCTCGGCCTGATTTCTCGCGTCCAGTGGTTCGTTGCCCGGGGCGTCCCCGGTGACAGTGGCGGGGGCCGCGCGGGATTTTCACCCGCTTCCCTCCCGGAGCCTTCCGCGGCTCCGGTGGAACCGAACGAATTCAAAGATCGCCGACGAAGACCGCGACGATACGCCTGTCACGGTGGCGCCGCAAGCTCCGGCCTTCTCATACAATCCGCGCGTGCAACCCGCCGACTACACGCTGGATTTCGACCGCCTGCGGCGCGTCGGATTCCCGGAAGTCGTGCTCGGAGAAGGGAAAACGGCGGCGCAGATCGCGGAGATCTGCCGCCAGCTCGCGCGCGCGCACGACGTCCTCGTCACGCGCCTCCCTCCGGATCAATGGGAGGAGGTCGCCGCGATCCCACTGCCGGGACGGGCCGACTACGACCCCCGGTCTTCGACCCTTCACCTCGCGGTCGGCAAGCCGATGCCGCGCCTGGAGGGACTGGTGGCGCTCGTCACGGCGGGGACGATGGACACGGCCGTCTCCGAGGAAGCCCGGCGGACCCTCGAATACCTCGGGGTAGCCTCGCGTACGATCCCCGACGTCGGGGTGGCGGGCGTCGTGCGCCTCCTCTCCCGGCTCGAGGAGATCGAGCAGGCGGACGTCGTGATCGCGGTCGCCGGCATGGAGGGCGCTCTCTTTTCGGTCATCGGGGGGCTCGTCGGGCTCCCGCTCATCGCGGTGCCCACCTCCCGCGGTTACGGCGCCGCCTTCGGCGGCCTCGCATCGCTCCTTTCCGCGGTGAACTCCTGCGCCAACGGGGTCACCGCGGTCAACATCGACTCCGGTTACGCCGCGGCCATGGCGGCGTACCGCATCCTTTCGGGAGGACCGCGGCGATGGGACGAAAAAAAACAGGGCCCTCCACCGCACGAAAGTACGCGCACGAGGCGGCCATCGGAGTCGACCGCAAGCGCAAGAAAGCGCTCCTCCGCAAACCGACGACGCCGGTAAAGCTCTCCGCAAGCACCAACGTCGCGGAGCTCCTCGATTCCTACCGGGAAGCGTCGTTCCAGGCGCGCGCGCTCGGCAAATGCGCGGAGATCTTCGAGCGCATGCTGCGCGACAGGGACCGCCCGACGATCTTCCTGGGGCTGGCCGGGTCGCTCATCGCCGCGGGGATGCGGCAGGTCATCGTGGACCTGATCGAGGAGAACATGGTGGACGTCGTCGTCTCGACCGGCGCGATCATTTCGCAGGACTACTACCAGGTCCGCGGCGGCCGCCACTACCACGGCGACGCGCAGGCCGACGACAAGGAGCTGCGCGACCTGTACATCGACCGGCTGTACGACACCTTCATCGACGAGGAGAAATACTGGGACACGGACCTCGCCGTCTCGCGCTTCGCCGACTCACTCGCGCCCGCGATCATGTCCTCCCGGGACTTTCTCGCGCGGCTCGCCGTGAAAGCGCGCGGGGACGAGGGCTCCATCCTCGGGGCGTGCTCCCGCCGGGGGGTTCCGCTCTTCGTTCCCGCTTTGAACGACTCCTCGATCGGAATCGGCCTGACGGAGCACTACCACCGCTTCCGTCAGGACGGACGGGAGCCGATGCAGATCTCCTCCATCCGGGACAACTACGAGCTGACGCAGATCGTGGTGCAGAGTCCCGCGACCGCGGCGCTCTACATTTCCGGGGGAGTGCCGAAGAACTACATCAACGACTCGATCGTGATGTCGTACATCTTCGGGATCGACACGGGGGGGCACCGGTACGCGCTCCAGGTGACGACCGACGCGCCGCACTGGGGAGGTCTCGGGGGCTCCACGCTCTCGGAAGCGACCTCGTGGGGAAAGGTCTCCAAGAAGGCGAGCCACGAGATGGCGTTCGTCGAGACCTCCGTGGCGCTGCCGATGCTCTACGGGTACGCGCTCCAGAAGGGGGCGGCGCGCGGCCGTCCGCGGCTGCGCTACGAATGGAAGGGCGACATCCTGGAGAAAGTCACGCGGCTGAAGGCGTAGCTCTCAGCTCATCCTCCAAAACAAAAACGCCCCGGAGAGCCGGGGCGTTTTCGCGTTCTGGATTTGCTTTCGCGCTTAGAGGACTTCGCCTCGCAGCGGGAGCTCGATGATCGACTTGTCCTTGTCGCTCGTGTAGAGCTTCACGGTCCCCTGGAGGGCGCCCTTCTTGACCCGGTCGCTCGCCTTGACGACGACGGTGTAAGAGATGCCCTCCTGGGTCGGCACGACGTCGGTCACGAAGCCGGGGACGGAAACCTCGGCCTTGGTCACCCTCACCGGCACGCCCGGCTTGTTGTTCGTCACGATGATGTTGCGGGTGATCGGGTCCTTGCCGGCGGTGAAATTGCCGAAGTTGACCATGACGGGCGTAACGGAGACGCGGGGCCGGACGATGCCGGAGACCGGGATCTCGAGGGTCGGCTGCTGAGCCACGCCCGTGTTGATGCGCAGGGGCGCGTTGAGAAGGCCGTCGGGCGCATCGCCCGTCACGGAGATCCGCAGGCGGTACTGCTCGCCCGCGCGCCCGGGAATCTTGTCCTTGTCGCCGGCCGGAAGGATCTCGGCCTTCACGTACGGCTGCGAGGTCTCGGCGACGGTGGGCTTGAAGGTCTTCTCGTCCGACAGAAGGATGACGTCCTGTCCCGCGCCGTCCCCCTTGATGACCGAGAACCGGACGAACGGCTGCGGGAGAACGTCCACGAACGGCTTCACGTTGGCCTTGACGAAGAGGTTCATCTGCGGGCGGTCGGGGTCGTTGGAAACGAGGAGGATCGACTTGGAGATCGGGCCGGAGAAGGTCTTGGTGTCCACGCTCGAGACGATCTTGCCTTCGGCGCCCGGCTTGATCAGCTTGTCGAAGGAAGCGACGGTGCACCCGCAGGAGGGCCGGGCGTCGGAGATGATGAGGTCCGAGCCGCCGGTGTTCTTGATGACGAAGGTCGCGTCGATGACCTGGCCTTTGGCGATCGTGCCGGCGTCCTTGGTCTCCGAAACGACCTCGATCTTGGGCGCCGCAACGACTGCGGCCTTGGCGGCCCCCTTCGCCGAGGGCTTCTGGGCCTGTGCCATGGCCGACTCGGCAACCAGAGCCACCGCGAGGGCGACCCCAAGGCACGCAATTCTTCCGATGTGACGCATCCAAATCCCTCCTGTTTGAGCTGTCTTACAGTATGGCCGATTCGGAAAAACTGCGCGCCCCGGTCGCATATTCCTGAGAACGCCTGAAATCGGCCCTTTTCGGCCCGAAAAACGGGGAAAACCATGTCCGGCCCGCGTAATTTCCACATGGTGCCGATCGGCGGG
>JBHENW010000177.1:0-58988 GCA_046261875.1 Thermoanaerobaculia bacterium
GGCTCGGTCTCCGGGCGCTCGGCGGCGCGCTCCGCATCGGGCGGAGGCGGCGCCGCCGCGGCGTTTCGGGGGGGCGGCGGCGGCGCCGGTTTGGGCGGCGGAGGCGCGGCGGCCGGCTCTTCCGGCTGGAAATCGGGCCGCAGGTCCCCTTCCGCAGTGAACATCCGGCGGTCGACGACCCGCAATTTCTTCTCTTCTTCGTCCGCCATGCGATGGAAAATCTTAACCCGGATGGGCTCCGGGAACCGGGCCTATCATGCGCCGCGTGAGCGACCCGCTCGCCGACTTGACGCGCCTTGTCTCCACGCTGCGCCGCGAGTGCCCGTGGGATCGTGAGCAGACCCCCGAGACGCTGAAAACCTATCTGCTCGAAGAGTGCTACGAGGTCCTCGCGGCCCTCGACGCAGGGGAACCGTCCGCGCTCAGGGACGAGCTCGGCGACCTGCTGTTCCAGATCTTTTTCCTGGGGGAGATCGCCCGCGAGCGCGGCTGGTTCGATCTCCACGAGGTCGCCTCTGCGATCGCGCAGAAGATGCGCGAGCGCCACCCGCACGTTTTCGGAGACGCGCGCGCGGAGACGGCGGAAGACGTGCGCCGCGGCTGGGAAGCGCGCAAACGGCGCGCTTCCGCGGAGGCAGGCGGCGACCCGCTCGGGAGCGTCCCTCCCGCGCTGCCCGCGCTCGCTGCCGCGTTTCGCCAGACGGAGCGGGCCGCGGACCTCGGCTTCGACTGGAGCCGCGACGCCGACGTGGTCGAGAAGATCGAAGAAGAGCTTTCCGAGTGGAGGCGCGCCGAGCGCGACGGGGACCCCGCGGCCGAACGGCACGAGATCGGCGATCTCCTCTTCGCCGTCGTCAACCTTGCGAGGCGGCGCGGGATCCACCCCGAGGAAGCTCTCCGGGAGAGCAACGCGCGCTTCCGCGCCCGCTTCGCCGGCGTCTCGCGGCGCGCGGCGGCGTCCGGACGCGAGATCTCCGAGATCGGGATGGAGGAACTGGACCGCTACTGGGAGGAAGCGAAGAAGGAAGAGAAACCCTAGCGCATCAGGTCGCCCAGCTTCACGACCTCGATCCCCCGGCTCGCCAGCTTCGGCAGCTCCTCTTCGAGCACCTCGAGCGTCGCCGGGTAAGGATGCCCCACGCCGACCGCCGCGCCGTCGCGCCGCGCGCGCTGCAGGAGGTCCTCGAGCGCGGCGCGCACGGCGGGCTCCGTCGCGACCCGGTCGAGGAACACCTGGCGCGAGGCGCTGGGGACTCCGAGCTCGCGCGCGAGGTCTGCCGCGACCGTCGCGTCGGTCGTGCGGCTGTCGAGGAAGAAGAGGCCGCGCCCCGCCACGGCGCGCAGCACGATCCGCATGACCCGCGGGTCCGCGGTCGCCGCCGAACCCATGTGGTTGTTGACCCCGACCGCGCCGGGGACCGACGCCAGGTCGCGCGAAAAGATCTCGGCGATCTCCCCTTCGCTCTGCGCGCGCACGACGACGCCCGGGCCGGGGCGCACGCGGGGGTAGCCGTGGGGCTCCATCGGGAGGTGGAGGATGACCTCCTTGCCGGCCCGCGCGAGGGCGCGTGCGGCGGGAGCGCTGCCGGGCAAGCCCGGCAGAACGGCTCCGGCGACGGGCTGCGCCAGCCGCGCCAGACGGCGGACGGCTTCATCGTCGTTGCCGAGGTCATCCACCACGATGGCGATGCGGGCGGGAGCGCGACGGTCCGCGGCGCCGGGGGCCGGGGGGCGCGGCGCCGGAGTCCGTCTTTTCGCGCGCGGCGTCGCGGAGCGGGGCCTGGTCGAAGCCTTCTCGGGCGGCGGCTCCCGGGAGGCCCGCTCGCGATAGAGCAGGACGCCGAGAACGATCGAAAGGGCGAGGAAGAAAAGGGTGGCGGGAGAGAACCGGCGGGAGGACGCCGCCAACGGCGGCTACGCCGCCCGGCGGGCCGGTGTCTCTCGCCGAGCGACCTCCAGGCCGCGCTCGAGGATGGGGTCCTTGCCGTCCTGATCGCCGGGGAACACGATCACCCGCTCGTCGGGAGTCAGGCCCTTGCCGCCCAGAACGGATCCGGAGGGCGAGACGTACCGCGCGACGGTCATGAAGAGCGATCCGCCGCTCGGAGTCGGGACGAGGCGCTGGACGAAGGCCATCCCGACCGTGCTTTCTCCTACGGTCGGCGCCGAGGCGCGATCCTTCAGGGACGCCGCGAAGACTTCGGCCGGACCGCCCGTCGCGTCGTCCATGAGGACCACCGTCCGGCCCCGCCAGACCCGCTCGCCGACCGTATCCAGGGGGTTCGCGGGGGCCTTGCGCGCGACGACCTTCGCGACGACGCCCCGATCGACGAAGAGCGACGCGGGGCCGGCCGCTTCGGCTGGGTCGCCGCCGATCGCGCCGCGAACATCCACGATCAGCTTCGTGAGACCGCGGCGGTTGGCTTCCTCCACGAGCTTGCGAACGGCGCCGGTCGTAGGGGCGCCAAATGCGGGAATCCGGAGGATCCCGAGGTCGGACTCCCACTTGGCGCTCGGCTCTTCGGGCTCGTACTTGGAGCGCGCGAGCCGGAAGGAAACCTTCTTTTCATCCGCGACACGGAAGAGCCCGACGTCCACGCGGGTCCCTTCGGGGCCCTCGAGCGCCGCGGTGATCTTCCAGAGGGGGGCGTTGCGCATGCTCTTGCCGTCCACGGAGTCCAGCAGATCCCCGGCCTGGACTCCGGCTTTCTCCGCCGGAGAGCCGGGCAATGGGGCGACGACGTAAGGGAACCCGCCGCGCCGGGCGATCACGATGCCCGGGTTCACCGCGCCGGAAGCCTGCTGCGCCTGGAAGGTCGCGCGCTCCGAGGCGGGCACGTAAAAGGAGAACGGATCGAGGGCATCGGACATCCCGTCGTAGGCGCCCTCCAGGAGGATCCGGGAGTCCGTGGACTCGACGTAATTCGCCCGCGTCAGCGCCAGGACGTCGGAAAATATCGACAGGGCGCGCGAAGCCGGATCCCGGCCGCTCCCCTGCGGACCCGCCACCGCCCGAAGCGAAGCGAGGGCGGCCAGCGAGCAGACGACGAAGACAACCCGCGAGCGGTTCGACTTCACGATGGGATGGTAACAGAGGCGCGAAAAGAAACCTTCCGTCCGGCTACCGGAGCCACGCCACCGGATCCGAGGCTTTCTGCTTGTCCCGGACCTCGAAATAAAGGCCGGGTTCGGCCCGCCCCGGACCGACTCCCGCCCAACCGACCGTGGTGCCGACGGGCACGTAGCTGCCCGTCGTGACGGCGATCCCCTGCAGCCATGCGTAGAGCGTGAACATCGCGTCCCCGTGATCCACGATGACGAGATTTCCGTACTCCGCGAGCCACTGGGCATAGACCGCGCGGCCGGCATAGACGGCCCTCACCGGCGCGCCGGCCGGCAGGGCAATCGCGATGCCGTTGGAGATCGTCCAGGCGTCGAAACGGGGATGGCGATGGCGGCCGAAGGTCTCGACCAGGGCTCCCCGGGCCGGCCAGTCCAGGACACCCTTCCAGGGACGGATGCCGCCCGAAGCGCCCGCGGGCTGCGGCTCGGACTGCCGCGCGAGCGTCTCGAGCAGGCGCTCGAGGCGCAGGGCCTTGTCCGAGAGGGCGATGACCTCGCGCCGTCCGGACGCGGCGACGTCCCGTTGCTTCTCGAGCAGGCGTCGGCGGTGATCGCGGAAAGAAGCGATGCGCGCTCTCTCGCGCCGGCTGGCGGCGTGGAGGCCGTCCAGCTCCTTCCGCATCGCCTCCTCCCGCAGAACGTCCTCGGCCAGCGCGCGCTCGGCGCTCCGGTGCTTCGCGAGAAGCGCGCCGTCCCGCCGGGCCAGGGCGTCGAGCCGCTCCAAACCCTGGAGCAGGGCCGGTACGTCGCGCGCCTCGAGCACGACCCGGAAGTAACCGTACCGGCCGAATCGGTGGAGCACCCGCGCGCGGGAGACGAGCGCCGCCCGGCTTTTCGCCGCTTCGGCCGCGGCCAGCCCCCGGCGAGCCTGCGTCTCCGCCAGCTTCTTCGTCAGGTCCTCGCGGGCGGCCGCCAGGAGATCCTCCTCCCGCTCCGCGATCTCCAGCCGCAGGGTCCACCGGTTCAGCTCCTCCGACAGAGTCGCGACCTTCTTTTCGCTCTCGGTGAGCCGGGACTTCAGAGTCGCGATCCTCGAGCGGAGTCGCGAGAGATCATCCCTCCTTTCGCGGTCCGGGTCGGCTTCCGCCGCGGAGCCGATCGCGGCGAAGCTGCCGAAAAGGAGCGCGGCGCAAAGGGCTCGGGTCACCAGATCACCTGACCCGCCGCGTCCGGCGCGGACGCCGCTCCGAGCAGCGAGCGCAGCGAAGCGGTCACGTCGGCGATCGCGGGCACCGGCTGCGAGCGGAAGGAACGGGACGAGAAGAGCACGCCGCGGACCAGGTCCGGGTCCAGGGAGCAATGGTCGCCGCTCCAGACGTCCCGGTTGTCCTCGAAGATCGTCTCGGTCGGCACGCCGAGAGTGGACTGCCATGAGACGCGGTAGCCCGGGCGGTTCGATACGATCAGGTCGGGTATCAGGCGGGGGTCGAAGCGCCGGTAGATCTCTTCGCGGCGGAACACGCGCGAAACGGCCTTCTCGCCGCCGTTCGGGTCGGTGATCTCGAGCAGGTCGCGCGCGAGCTCGGTGCGGACCCGCTCGTACTCCTCGCCGGGCGAGACGACGCCGTCCTTCTCCCGGCCGCGCAGGTTGACGTAGATGTCTCCGAACCCCATCGAGTAGGCGCGGGTCTTCATCCAGTCCACGGCGTCCCAGAACTGCCCGCGGGAAAAGAGCGCTTCCAGGTTCTGTCTCCGGGCGCTCCCCTGCAGGACGAGGTACCCGCGTTCGACGAGCCAGGTGTTGTAGTTGACCGACCGGCGCCACGTCGCGAAACCGTGGTCGGAGAGGACGACGAGGAGGTCTCGAGGCGAAAGCCGCTTCGCCGTTTCCCCCACGATCTCGTCCACGGTCTCGTAGGAGCGCTCGACCGCGTCGCCGTACCGAGCCGCGAGCGCGGCGTCGTACGCCGGGTGCTGCGGGTCCCGCAGACGCCAGAAGACGTGGCCCACCCGATCGGGGAACTCGAAGTAGTGGACGAGGAGCTTTTCGTCCCTTGCGAGCAGCGACTCGAGCATGCGCCGGTCCTGGGCGACGGTTGCCGCCACGTCCTCGAGAAACGCCTCCTCCTTGAGCGTGCCGGACTGGATGGACCAGGTGTCGATCGCCCAGCCCATCGTCTTGTAGCGGCCGAACCCTTCGACGAGCTCCTCCGCGAAGCCGCGCGGGTGGGAGAGGGCGACTCCGGGCGGCAGACGCTCGGGGTCCAACTGGATGGGCGAGAGGTAGAGCGCGATCTCCGGCTGCGCGCTCTCCAGCCGGAAGCGCCCGTAGCCGTGAACCGTGATGAGCGGGTTGACTCGGAAGGGAAAGGAGACCCAGGGGCTCCATGACCCCGCCGTCAGCTCGACTCTCGAGCCGCCGACCTCGACCGTCACGCGGTCCCTCGATGGGGCCACCGTGAGCGTCATCGGGAGCGCGATCGGCCCCTCGCGCCGGAAGATCTTGCCCGGCGGTCCCGCCACGCTCGTCTGCTGGCTGCCGACGTTGGTCTCCAGCCGCACGAGCTCGATGGAGAAGTCGTTGCCTTCGCGCGGCGTGAAGAAGGGGTCGGAGGTGTAGTAGGCCGGTTTTCCGATGCGCCCCGAGATGTCGGGCACGCCGAGTCCCGAAAGCAGCCGGCCTCCCGCGAGGGTCTCGGGCGGGAAGGTCACCGGCATCCGCATGACCGTCGCCGGCCGAGCTCCCGGGACGCTCCAGAACGTCTCTCCGCGCCGGTTGTTGCGGACGCCGGGGCGCGTTTCCGGCAGCCACTCGCGCGCGGCGAGGTATGCGCCCGCGGCGGCGGCGAGCCCCAGGACGTCGAAAGCGAGCATCCAGACGATCCGCCGCCGCGCGAGAAACACGGCTGCGCCCGCGAGGGAAAAGAAGACGAAGACGCCGGCCGCCAGAAAGACCGGGTTGGATTTGCCGAGAAGAAAGGGCGCCTCGGTCTCCTCGGCGACCGCGAAGGTGGGAATCAGGTTGGCCGGATCCCGCTTGAGAAAATCGAAAATCTGGTGGCCCCCCGGATCGAGACCGGTCGAGAACGTCGCCCAGGAGACGGGCGTCTGGGCGGGAATCGTGGGCACGAGCGGCGAATAGCCCCCGCGCCGGCGCAGCGCATCGAGGTTCGGCAGCTCCCCGCGCGCCAGCATCTGCTCGACGACCGTGGAATCCACGCCGTCGAATCCGAGTACGACGATCCGGGCGGGGGCCTCGACGGCCGTGCCGCCGGCGGCGGCGGTGAGCAAGCCGAGAGATGCCGCCAGCAGGAGCCTTCGGGTCAAGCGTCGGGAAGTGTAACAAGGCCGCGGGCTAAGATCGCGCGGTGACGACGCGTACGGAGGAGCTGCCCGAGCTGCTCGCCCGGATCCCGGACCCAGTCATCCGTTCGCTGTTCTCGGCCGAGTTCATCCTCTGCGCGGAGCACTTCGACCGGTTCACCGTCGAGATGCTCCTGAACCTGGTACGGGACCTGGAGCTCGCGGAGAATCTGCGACGCGGGACGACGGTCCCCCAGCTGCTGCGCGAGCGCGGATTCGCGCCCCGGGCCGAAGTTCCCGTGCGGTGGTTCTTCCGCAAGCTCGAGGCCGAGGGCTACCTCTCGCGCGAAGGCGAGGACGCGGAAGCGGTTTACCGGTCGCGCGGCCCGATGCCTCCGGGAGACCCGGACCGGGAGGAGCGTCTCGCCCGCTCCGTGGACGCGCGGTCGGCCCCGCCGTTCGCCGTCGTCCGGGCGATGGTCGAGCACGTACCGGAATTCCTCAAGGGGGAGAAGACGGGCGAAGAGATCCTCTTTTCGCCGGCGCGGTTGCCCCTCTGGTTCGACTACTTCTCCAACGACAATCTGCTCTACGGGATCAACAACCGGCTCGGAGCGGAAGCGGTCTTTCGCGCGCTCCCCCGGCGTCCCGCGGCCGTGCTCGAGATCGGCGGGGGATCCGGTTCGGCCGCACTCGCGCTCTTCGAAAGGCTCGCGCGCGACGCGGCGACCTCGCGCATCGCGAGCTACAGGTTCACGGAGATCGTCCCGACCTTTCTGCGCCGCGCCGAGCGATCGATCAAGGCGCGGTTTCCCGCGGTCCCTGTCGAGTACGGACGCCTCGACATGGATCGGGACTTCGCGGAACAGGGCGTCGCGCCGGAGAGCGCGGACGTCGTGTACGCAGTCAACACCGTCCACATCGCCAGGGACCTCTCGGCGACGCTGTTCCGGATCCGGGGAGCGCTGAAGCCCGGCGGCGTCGCGGTCTTCTCCGAGTGCGTCCGTCCCTTCCCGGAGCAGCCGATCTACGTGGAGTTCGTCTTCAATTTCCTCCAGAACTTCACCGGCGTCGCCACGGATCCGGAGGTCCGGCCGAATCACGGGTTCCTGACGCCGGAGAACTGGCGGCGGTCATTCCGGGCCGCGGGCTTCGAAATGCCGGAGATCCTCCCGGACGTGGAATCGCTGGCCCGTCACTACGACGCGTTCTTCGTGGCGGCGGTGTCGGCCCGCCGACCGCCCGTCGGGTCCGGCGCTTCGCGGCGCGACGGGTCGTCCCAGAAGGGGTAGAAGCAGTACCACTGTTCGGGGTATGCGGCGACGTACCGCTCGAGTATCGCGACGTATCTCTTCAGGTTGTTTCGGAAAGTCTCCTCACGGTCCCCTCCCCGCTCGATCGCGAGCGGCTCTTCGACGATCGCCCGATACCGTCCGTCGCCGACCCGGACGATGAACGCGGGAAGGACGGTTGCGCCGGTCGACATCGCCACCCGGATCGGGCCGCGCGGAAAGTAAGCGGTCCGCCCGAAGAAGGGGACCTGGTGTCCCGTGTTGTCGAAGTCCCGATCTCCCTGCATCGCCACGATCGCGTTCCCGGCCAGCGCGCGCAGGACGGAGAGCGTGGATACGAAGGAGCGGTCCACGGGAATCTCGGTGACCCCGGCGCGCTGATGCAGCCCGCGCCGGGCCGCTTCCACCGCCGGGAGCATGTCGGGCACGAGGACGACGTGAACCGGTAGCTTCATCTCCGCCAGCATCAGCCCCCCGACCTCCCAGTTGCCCAGATGCGCAGTGATGAGGAGGACGCCCTTGCCGCGTTCGAGGCCGTCGAGGATCCGCGAATAGCCGACGACGCTTTCCACCAGCCGCGAGGACTTCTCGGGCGGACGGGAGGCGAAATGGAGGAAATCGACCCAGGCGAAGAAGTGCGCGTCGACGAGACGCCGCGCGGTCGCTTCGACCTCCTTCGAGCCGGTCGGCAGGCCCAGGATGATCGAGAGGTTCGACCTCAGCGCCGCGAGGTACTTCCCCCGCAGCCCCATGTAGCGGCTCATCGTCTGGCGTGCGAGGGCGTGCATGAGACGGCGCGGCAGGACGCGGGCGAGGATCAACCCGGTGGGGAACCAGAGGTGGGACACACCCGAGGCGATCGCCCGTACCACCCGGCTTCGGCTGGCCATCTTCTCCTGCATTCGGGGGGGAGTTTAGGCCGCGGCGAGGGCGTCCTTCCTGAGCAGCTCGAGCAGCGCTTTCTCCGAAGCGTGGAGCCCGGGGGCTCGCCGCGCGACGAGATCCTGGAGCTGCCGGAAATGACGTTCGATCACGCGGCCCTTCTCGTAGCCGGTCAGCACGGAACGATTGATGTACGACGCGCGGCAGACCGCCACCGTGTTGCCCAGATGTTCGGCGGTTTCCCGGATCGCGGCGAGCATCTTGCGGCGTCGCGCCGCGCGCGTCTCGCCGTCCTCCGACCCGGCCCGCGCCAGGGCGCAGGCGCAGATGAGGGTCCCGGCCCACGTGCGGAAGTCCTTGGCGCTGAACCGCTCTCCCATGACCTCCCTGATGTACTCGTTGATGTGCCGGCTCTTCGCGTCCACGACCGACCCGTCCTCCGCCACGAACTTGAAGACGTCGCGGCCCGGCATCGCCAGGAGCTGGCGGACGAGGCGGGCGACCCGGCGGTCCTCGAGCTCGCGCTGCTGCCGTTTCCCGGACTTCCCGGGGAAGTCGAAAGTGATCGTGTCGCCGCGGACCGAAACGTGCCGGCGGCGCAGCGTGGATACGCCGAAGCTCCCGTTCTCCTGCGCGTACGCGTCGCTGCCGGGGCGGAGGAAGCAGTTGGAAAGGATGCGCAGGATCCCCGCGAGGACTCTCTCCCTCGGCAGCCCCGGCCGAGCCAGGTCGCGTGCGATCGCGCGCCGCAGCTGCGGGAGGGCCCCGGCGAAGTGGAGCAGGCGGCGCGCCTTCCTCGCTTCACGGCGCGCGACGGCGGACTCGTGGTACCGGTACTGCCAGCGCCCCGCGGCGTCGCGGCCGACGGCCTGGACCGCGGAGCGCGGCGAGGCCGCGATCGCCACGTCCTTCCACGCGGGAGGTATCCGCAGCATCCGGATCCGAAAGGCGTCGGTGGAAGAGACCCGCCCTCCGGCCGCCGTGCGGTATCGGAACCCCGATTTGGGCGTGCCGAGCCGGCGGATCCCGGTGGCCTGGAGCTTCTCGACGGCCGTCATCGCCTCGGGCAGTAACGCAAAGGATGAGCCAGGAACGTCGCGCTCGCTCGCCAAAAGGGCGTCTTCTCATCGCGGCGTGAGGAGTCTCCGCCCTTTTCCGCTTCGTCGCGATCTCACGATCGCGCCGAAGCTCGGCGGGGGACCTTGCGGTCCCCCGCACCCCCTGGGGAGGAGCTTCGCGCCGGGAGAGCGGGAGCGAGGGGACCAGGCCAGCGGTCGAGCGGCTGTCCGCGAGCCGCGAGCCGGTGCCGAAGGCAGGTCCGAGCGAGCGAGAGCGACGTTCCGGTACCATCATGACATGCGGGCGCGGCGGATCCTGGAGCTGCTTGCGCTTGCGGCGCTGCTCGCGGGCCTGGGCTTCGGGATCTCCGCCTACCTCGCGTTCCGGCAGGCCCTTTCGGCCCGCCTCGACCGGGCGGCCGCCATCGAAGCGGCGGTGACCCGGCCCGGAGCCGCCGCGCGGCTCGCCTCCGCGCTCGCGGAACGGCGGCTCGCCCTCGTCACGGAGAAGGAGTCCACCGCCGTGTCCGGCGCGTTTCGCCGGGAAACCGGCGCGCCGGAGCTCGAGGCGTACCGCAAGGCGGGAGGGGACCCGTCCGTCGCCCGGGAGGCCGAGAAAGCGCTCGCCGCGAAGAAGCCCGCGGAGCCGGAGGGAGACGTCGCTTTCCTCCGCGCCATGAGACGGCTTCGGGAGGAGGCCGAGCGGATGCCCGTGCCCGCGCGGCCCGTCCCGCCGGTGTCCGCCGGAGCGGCCGGCCGGAGGTTGCTCTGGGTCGGCGTCGCCGCGGTCGCCGCGGCCCTGCTCGCCCGGGCCGCCGGGCGCGCGGCGTGAACCGGCGCCTACCGGCTCTCCTCCCCTACGCCGTCTTCCTTCTCCTCGCCGTCATCTCCTGGAATCGCTGGCTCGAGCCCTACGTGGACTCCGGGCGAGAGCTCATGGTTCCCTGGAGGCTGGCGTCCGGCGAGGCCCTTTATCGCGACGTCCGCTTCTATCACGGTCCGCTCGGCCCTCACCTCGCGGCGGTCCTCGAGCGGATCACCGAACGAAACCTGCCCGCCCGGTTCGCGCTCTGCGGGCTCATCGCCCTGCTTCACGTCGAAGCGCTGCGCCGCCTGGGCCGCCGCCTGCTCTCGCCGGGACGCGCCGGGCTTTCCGTGGCGGTCATCGTGGCGACCGCTTTCTTCCTGCGGCCCGGCGGGTGTCATCTCTTCCCTTTCAGCCTCGACACGGCGATCGCCACCGCCGCGATCGCCTGGGCCCTCTGGTGGGCCGGATCCGGCTCGCCGCGCACCGCCTGGCTCTCCGGCGCGGCCCTGCTCGCGGCGATCCTTTCCCGCCCCGAGATGGGTCTCGCCGCGACGGCTGCCGTCCTTCTCGACCGCGACAGCGCGCGCGGGACGCGGCGCCGGGCCGTGCCCCTGGCCGCCGTCCCGGTCGGCCTCGCGGCCATCGTGTACGGAATCCTGTCGGCGGGGACGTCCTTCGCGACTCTCCGCCAGGAGGGCTGGCTCGCCGTTCTCCGACCGCCGGCGGAGTTCCGGAGGATCTATGCGGCCTACGCGGGGTTCGATGCGCTGGGCCTGCGCGCCGCCGAGCTGCTCCTCGCCTTCGTTGTCGTTCTCCTCATCGGAGGTCTCCTCTGGGCGGCCGCGCGCGGCGCGGCCGCGGCTCCCGGGCGGAACGGAGGCGGCTGGGTGGTTCCCGCCGTTTCGCTCCTTTTCCTCGCCGGAGCGCTGGCCGCGTGGCGTCCTCCCGGGTCCCTCGCCGAGAGCCTGGCGCTCTTCCCGCCGCTCATCCGGATCGTTCCGCCGCTCGTGATCCTCGCGGCGGCCGCGCGCGTGGCGCGGCGCGTGCGGCGGCGGGAAGAGAGCGGGATCCTGGCCGGAGTACCGGACTCCCTCCTTCTGCTCGCGGCCCTCTTTTCGCTTCGGGTGCTGCTCGTCGCCGGTTACTTCGGGCCGTACAACGCCTTCCTGCTCCCCTTGCCGCTGCTCGTTTTCGCGGCGGGTCTCTTCGCGCTCGCGGACCGGCTCGCGCCGAGCGGGCCGCGGCTCCCCTCTCTGCTCGGGGCGGCGCTGGCGGTCTTCCTCACATTCCGGGTGGTTTCGCTCCGAGACCTCTTCCGACATCCTGCCTGGAGCCCTGTGGATACGCCGGCCGGTTCCGTCCAGATGCTCGAGCCGGTGGCGCAGACGACGCGGATGGCCCTCGCGGACCTCGCCCGGCGCGTCCCGGACTCCGGAACCCTGGCCGGGTTCCCGGAGGCGGGATTCCTGGGCTACGCGCTCGGCCGCCGAAACCCGCTTCCCCAGGAGCAGTTCTTTCCGGGTCATCTCGACGCCGCGGCGGAACGCGACACGATCCGGCGGCTCGCTGAAAGCCCTCCCGACGCGGTCGTTTACGTCAACGTGCTCGCCGTCGGACACCGGGCGGTCGTCTTCGGCGCGGACTACCTCACGGAGCTCGATCGGTTCGCGCGCGAGCGGTTCTCTCCCGTGGCGGCTTACGGTCCCGGCGCGGGAGCGGCCGCGCGGATCGGCGATCCGCATTTCTTCATTCAGGTCCGCATCCCGTGAGGCTCGACCTCGCCCTCGCGCGGCGGTATGGGCTGCCCCGCCGGAAGGCGCGAGACGCGGTGCGCGCGGGCCGCGTGGACGTCCGGGGCGAAACGATGGACGAGCCGGGCCGCGACGTCTCCGAGGATGCGCCGCTCGCCTACTTCCCCGATCGGCCGGCGCGCCGCCGGGTCCGGACCCGCCTCGTCGTGCTCGCCGAGGGGGAGGACTTCGTCGTCGTGGACAAGCCGGCCGGCCTCCTCACCGTGCCGACGGCCGAGCGGGAGAAAGAGACTCTCCTTTCGCGCACGCTCGACTATCTGCACCACCGCTACCGCCGGCGCCCCTACGCGGGGACCGTCCAGCGGCTGGACAAGGAGACGTCCGGAGCGCTCGTCTTCGCTCGCAATCGGCCGGGGCAGGCCGACCTGCAGCGTCAGTTCCGGGATCACACGATCGTGCGGGAGTACTACACGATCGTCGAGGGAGACCTCGAAGGCTCCGGGACTTTCCGCGCGGAGCTCTCGCGCGACCCGGACGGGCGCCGGCGGACCGTCGCGCGCGCGGCCGACGGCGGACGGCGCGCCGTCACCCACTACGAGGTCGTGGAGCGATTCGGCGAGGCGACCCTCGTGGCGGTGCGGCTGGAAACGGGCCGCACGCACCAGATCCGGATCCACTTCGCCGCCGCGGGTCATCCCGTCCTGGGGGATGCGGTTTACAGGCCGCCGCGGATGGGCCCTCCGCCGGTCCAGGCCCCCCGACAGATGCTCCACGCGAGGCTGCTGGGGTTCGACGACCCCGAGACCGGCCGAAAGGTCGAAGCGACCTCGCCGCTTCCGGAGGACTTCCGCGAGACGCTGGCCCGGTTGCGCCAGGCCGGCCGGCGGAAAAAGAAAGAGCCCCGGAAGGTCCGGGGCTCTTGAATCGGCGACCTGCCGCTTCGTCGGGGTCTTATCCCATCACGACGACGACGACCCGCCGGTTCTGCGAGCGGCCAGTGCGCGTGTTGTTCCCCGCGACCGGTTCCTCTTCGCCGTAGGAAATCGTGGACATGCGGTTCAGCGCGATCCCCTGTTTGTTCAGGTAACGCCTGACTGCCTCGGCGCGCCGCTCGCCGAGGTCGTAGTTGAGCCCGTGCGAGCCGGTCGAATCCGTATGCCCCTGGATCTCCAGATACACGCCCTTGTTGTCGGTCTTGAGTTGCTGCGCGAACTCGTTCAATTTCTCCTTCGCCGAGTCGGAGAGCTCGGCGCTGCCGAGCTTGAACTTCACCGCGTCCTCGTCCGAGAGCACCAGGGAGTAGACGAACTTGCCTTCGGCGAGCTTGCCCGCCGCCATGGCGCGCTCGAGCGCGTCGCGTGTCGTGCTGTCCAGCTCCGCCAGCTTCGAGTCGTGCTCGCGGATCCGGGTCTGGGCCGCCTCCACCTGCGACTGGACTTCGCCGATCCGCTGCTCGGCGGTGGCGCTGCTTTTCGAGACCTCCTCCGTGACGTATTTCTTGCTCGCGCAACCCGTCACGGTGAAGGCGCCGAGAAGGAGCGCCCCGCCCGCTGTCATCCACTTGCGGTGTTTCATGAAACCCCTCCTTTGCCGATCGTTAACGTTGCCGCCGAGGGAGCCGTCCCCCGGTATCCCCTCCGGGTCCGGATGGTCCAGCGACCCGGTTTAGCCACCGATACGATGACCACTCGATACTTCACCTCTCCGCGACCGGACGGCGGGAACCCCAGGAGGTACTGCTCCCGGACTTCCGCGTCGATCTTTCCGGCGATGGATCGCAGGTCCTGCTCGTCGCCGACCAGAAACATCTTGCCCCCGCTGGAGGTCGCGAGCAGCCGGAGGTTGTCCACCATGAGCTCGCGGCGCTGTTGGTCGGTGAGCAGGTCATAAACGGCATTCTTCAGGCCGATCGCATAAACCGGCGTGGAGACCTGCTGCAGGATTTCTGCCATCTCCGTGGACGTCAGCGTGCTCGCGTTGTCCACGCCGTCCGTGAAGAGGAGGATGGCCCGCTTGGCGTTCTTCCCCTTCATGAGCTTAGGCGTCGCCGCGACCGCGTCGAAGAGGGCAGTCTGGCCCGACGCCTCCAGCTCTTCGAGACCCTTCAGCAGCGGCCGGGTGTCGGCGGAGAAGGCCGAGACGAGGCGCACCTCGTCCTCCGCGAACGCGAAGAGCGCGAAGTCGTCTCCGGGGCGCCGGTTGCGGACGATCTGCCGGATCGCTTCTTTCGCCTTCTGAAGCTTACCGGCGATCTCCATGCTGCCGGACACGTCGAGCAAGAAGCCGAAAGAGACGGGCGCGTTGTCGTCCCGCTCGAACGTATCGAGATCGACGGGCGTCTCGTGGACCTGGACCCGGAAATCTTTCTTCTCGAGGCCCTCGACGAAGCGGCCCTTCCGATCCAGAACGACGACCGGGAGCATCACGTACTCCGTCCCGGCGCTCTCGGAGTAGGTGGGCAGATCCTGCGCCGACCCGGGGAGGGCGGCCATCGCGAGGAGCAGGGCGCCGAATACCCGTTCCACCGTCAAATTATACGGCGGGAAACGGCCGTTAATTCCTGTCCCGGAAGCGGCCGATAATCCCTGCCCGTGCGGTCCGCTGCGATCGTCCTGGTCCGACCGCGCCTGCCGGCCAACCTCGGAGCGGTGGCCCGGGTCGCGAAGAATTTCGGAGTCCTCCCGCTGCGCCTCGTGGAGCCGGCCGCCGCGGCGGACGAGGAAGCGGCGCGGCTCGCGTCGGGCGCGGACGACGTCCTCGAGACCCTGACCCGCCACGAGAAGCTGACCGAGGCGGTGGCCGACTGCGAAATCGTCATCGCGACCTCATCCTTGCGAGGACGGGGCCAGATTCGGCCGCTGCAGCTCGCGGAGCTGCCCGGTTATCTCTCTCGATCCGCGCCGGGCCGGATCGCGTTCGTGTTCGGGCCGGAGCGAAGCGGGCTGACGGAGGAGGAGCGTTCGCATGCGAGCACCTCCCTCCGCCTGCCGACGCGTCCCGAGTTCCCGACGATGAACCTTTCGCACGCGGTGGCGGTCGTGCTCGCCGTCGCGGCCGCGTTCCCGGGGGAGGACCCCGGCGCGGCGGAAAAGGAGAGCCTCGCGCCGGCCTCGGAGATCGAAGCGACCGTTGGGCACTGGGACCGCGCGCTGGAGGCGATCGGCTTCTACGACACCGGGCACCGGGAGCGGTCGCTGCGCGAATGGAGGCGTCTCATCGCGGGACGCCCGCTGTCCGAGCGGGAGGTCGCGATGCTGCGAGGCGTGGCGAACCGGGTGCTGGTGTCGCTGAGGAGACGCGACCCCGGCTAGATCAATTCCGCTTCGCTGAAGAAAAAGCCGATCTCGCGAGCCGCGTTCTCGGCTGAGTCGCTGCCGTGGATCGCGTTCCTCTCGATGTCGGTTCCGTACAGCTTTCGGATCGTTCCCTCTTCGGCTTTCGTCGAGTCCGTCGCTCCCATGACGCGCCGCAGGTGGGCGACCGCCCCTTCGCGCTCGAGCGCCGCCGCGAGGATGGCGCCCTCGGTCATGAACCGGACGAGGCCCTCGAAGAAGGGACGCTCGCGGTGGACCGCGTAGAAGGCGCGCGCCTGCTCCGGCGCGAGGCGCAGCTTCTTGACCCCGGTGAGACGGAAGCCTTCCCTTTCGAGGCGCGCGAGGATCGCCCCGGCCTTTCCGGATCCCATCGCGTCGGGCTTGATGATCGTCAGGGTGCGTTCGGTCATCGGGAGCCCTTTCGAAAAATGCAGGAATGCACGATTGACCCCTAAAAATCTTTCGCCACGATGGGGAGCTTGTCCTCCGTGGCGACGCCGGCGTAGCGCAGCGCCTCGAGGAGCTCGCGCGGCCTGCCGGATCCGATGAGCAGCGTCGTCCCGTCCTTGCGCGTCAGCAGGACCCCCTGGTCTCCGCGGGCGTTGACCGCCCGGTGCCGGCGCGTGCCTCGGATTCCCCATCCGCCATAGTCGCGGATGGGGCGGTACGCGATCGCGTCCGCGCGCGCGATCTCGGAGATGGGGATGCGTGCGGTGTAGAGGGGCCCGTACTGGACCGTGACGGTGTCGCGGGTGACCGTCGTCGAGAGGCGCAGCAGGAGGACCCCGACGAGAACGATCGCGCCGAGCAGAGCGACCGGCCAGACCCACGGAGGAAAAGACTGCGTCTCCCGGTACACGGCGTCGCTCACTTCCCGAGGACCTCGTGCATCTTCGCGCCGATATCGGCCGGAGAGCGCACGACCGCGACTCCCGCCGCCTCGAGGGCCTTGATCTTGTCCGTCGCGGTGCCGCGGCCTCCCGCGATGATCGCGCCCGCGTGCCCCATGCGCCGGCCCGGAGGCGCCGTCATCCCCGCGATGAACCCGACGACCGGCTTGCGGAAGTGGCCGGCGATGAAACACGCGGCTTCCTCCTCGGCCATGCCGCCGATCTCCCCGATCAGGACGGCGGCCTGCGTCCCCGGGTCTTCCGCAAAGGCCTTCAGGCAGTCGATGAAGCTCGTCCCGTTGACCGGATCTCCGCCGATGCCGATGACCGTGGATTGTCCCAGCCCGAGCCGGGTGAGCTGGTCCACCGCTTCGTAGGTCAGCGTCCCCGAGCGCGAGATGACGCCCACGCCGCCCGGCCGATGGATGCGGCCCGGCATGATGCCGATCTTGCACTCTCCCGGCGTGATGATGCCGGGACAGTTCGGCCCGATGAGACGCGCCGCCACGCCGCCCGCGTTCTTCCGCAACAAAAAGCCCCGAGCCTCGACCATGTCGTTGGCCGGGATGCCTTCGGTGATGCAGACGATCATCGGGATGCCGGCGTCCGCCGCTTCGACGATCGCGTCGGCGGCGAAGGGCGGCGGGACGAAGATCATCGTGGCGTTCGCCCCGGTCGCCGCGACGGCCGCCGCCACCGTGTCGAAGACGGGGATGCGTTCGTGGACGGTCCCCCCCTTTCCCGGTGTGACGCCCGCCACGACCTGCGTGCCGTACTCGCGGCAGGCGAGCGCGTGGAAAGTCCCTTCCCGCCCCGTGAGACCCTGCACGAGGAGGCGAGTTTCGCGGCCGACCCAGATGCTCACGGCAAGCTTCCCCGCTTCGGAGCGACCACCGGCATGCCCGTCAGCTCCGAGAGCGTCGCCGAGAGCCATTCGGCGAGCTCCCGCCAGGGCACAAGAAAAACGGCCACGAGCGCCAGCCCCCCCGCCAGGAGACCGGCACGCAGGGCACGGCGATCCGCTTCGGGCGGTTCGTGACCCATCGCCGCGCGCCCCGCTTTCCGCAGGAAGAAGGGGAGCACGGCAGCGAGCGCGAGGAGCGTCATCCAGCCTCCGAGCAGGCGCGGGTTGGCCCGCAGGGCGCCCCAGCCCTGCACCGTCGCCACGAGCATCCCGAAGAAGAAGGGCGCGACGAGAAACGCCAGACCCTTGAGGACGAAACCGCCCATGTGGTGCTTCACCGCGCCGCCTCGACCGTCTTGCGCGCGGCGTCCGCGAGGCCGTCCGCCGGAGTGATCTTCAGGCCCGATTCCCTGAGGATCGCCTTGCCTTCGTCCACGTTCGTCCCTTCGAGGCGCACGACGACCGGCGTCGCGAGGCCGATCTCCCGCGCGGCGGCGACGACGCCCTTGGCGATGATGTCGCAGCGCATGATGCCGCCGAAGATGTTGATGAGGATGGCCCGGACGTTGTGGTCCGACAGGATGATGCGGAACGCGTTCTTCACCTGTTCTTCGTTGGCCCCGCCGCCGACGTCGAGGAAGTTGGCCGGCTCCCCCCCGGCGAGCTTGACGAGGTCCATCGTCGCCATCGCCAGTCCCGCGCCGTTGACCATGCAGCCGACGTTGCCGTCCAGCTTGATGTAGTTCAAGCCGAACTTGGACGCCTCGACCTCCAGCGGGTCCTCTTCCGAGAGATCCCGCATCTCCCGGATGTCGGGATGCCGGAACAGGGCGTTGTCGTCGAACGTCATCTTCGCGTCGAGGGCGAGGACGTCGCCGGAGCGCGTCACGAGCAGCGGGTTGATCTCCGCGAGCGAGGCGTCCGTCTCGACGTACGCTTTGAAGAGCGCCGCCATGAAGGCGACGGCCTTCTTCAGAGTCGCGCCTTCGAGGCCGAGGGCGAAAGCGAGCTTGCGCGCCTGGAAGGGATACATCCCCGCGGCCGGGTCGAGGACCTCGCGCAAGATCGCGGCCGGGTCGCGGGCCGCGACCTCCTCGATCTCCATGCCGCCGGAGCGAGAGGCCATCATCGCCGGGAAGCTCCGGCCCCGGTCGAGCGTCACGCCGAGGTAGAGCTCCCGGTCGATCTCGACCGCCTCTTCGACGAGCACCTTCTGGACGAGCCGGCCGGCGGGTCCCGTCTGCGGGGTCACGAGCGTCATCCCGAGGATCGCGCGTGCGTGCGCGTGCGCCTCCTCCGGGTTGCGCGCGAGCTTGACCCCGCCCCCCTTGCCACGGCCTCCCGCGTGGATCTGCGCCTTCACGACCGCGGCTCCGCCGAAGCGCTTGGCGATCTCCCGCGCCTCAGCGGGGTTGTCGGTCACTTCGCCGCGCGGCACGGCGACGCCGAAGCGGGCCAGGATCGACTTGGCCTGGTATTCGTGGACTTTCATGGGCGTGGCGTCTCAGGTGCCAAAGAGCTTCTTGAGCCCATGCACCGTGGTCGCCCGATACATCTCCGCGATCGCCGTCGTCAGTGGAATGGACTTGGGACAGATGCGGACGCAGTTCTGCGCGTTGCCGCAGTCGTCCACTCCGCCTTCGGCCATGAGCGCCTCGAGCCGTTCGGCGGCGTTCATCTTTCCGGTCGGATGGGAGTTGAAGAGCCGGGCCTGCGCGATCGCTGCCGCGCCGATGAAGTTGGAGCGTCCGTTGACTTGCGGACAGACGTCGAGGCAGTTCCCGCACGTGATGCACTTGGAGTACTCGTACGCCAGCTGCCTCTCGGCTTCCGCCATGCGCGGACCGGGGCCGAGGTCGTACGTCCCGTCGATCGGGACCCACGCGCGCACGCGCTTCAACGCCTCGAACATCATGCCGCGGTCGACCGAAAGGTCCCTCAGGACGGGAAACTTGCCGAGGGGCTCGAGGCGGATGGGCTGATCGAGCGAGTCGATGAGGGCCGAGCAGGCCATCCGCGCGACGCCGTTGATCCGCATGGCGCAGGAGCCGCAGACTTCTTCGAGGCAGGCGCGGTCGTAAACGACCGGCGAGGTCTTCTTGCCTTCCCGCGTCTTCGGGTCTTTCGCCAGGATCATCAGGACGGAGATGACGTTCTGCCGCGGCACGTAGGGAATCGAGTAGCGCTCCCAGTAGGGAGAGGACGTCGGCGTGTCCTGGCGTCGGATCTCCAGATCGATCGATTCGGGCATCGCGCTCCTAGTATTTCCTCGGCCGGGGCTTGATCAAAGAGATGTCTACGGGCTCGTAGGTGATCCGGGGGCCGTCCGGCGTGTGCTCGGCGATCGTCGTCTTGAGGAAGCCGGCGTCGTCGCGCGGCAGCGCGTTCTCCTCGGAGACGCCTTTGGTCACGTCGCGGACCTTGTAGTGCGCGCCGCGCGACTCTTCGCGCAGCAGCGCGCCCCGCGTCATGACCTGCCCCAGGAGGATCATGTTCCGCAGCTGGTTGATGAACGAGATCTCCCGGTTGGCATAGCCGGAGCGGTCGGTCAGGCCGATCCGCTCCCAGCGCCCCGAGAGCTCTGCGAGCTTCTCTTCGGTCGCCTTCAGCTTCCCGTTCTCGCGGATCACGGTGACGTTGTCGGTCATCCAGTCGCCGAGCTCCTCGGCGATCACGTGCGGGTTCTCGGGGCCGGAGAGTTTCGCGAGGCCGGCGAACTCCCCTTCCCACCGGCGGCGCGCCTCGGCGAACGCGGCGTCCGCGGAGGGCAGCTTCGCGGCGGTCTCTCGTCCGTACTGCACCATGGCCGGGCCGCTGATCTTGCCCGCGTACAGGCAGGAGACGAGCGAGTTGGCGCCCAAGCGGTTCGCGCCGTGGTACTGGTAATCCACCTCGCCCGAGGCGTAGAGGCCCGGCACGTTGGTCGCCTGGTTGCGCGGAGAGGTCTCGTCGAGCATCCCCGTGGCCTCGTCCTTCGCGTAATCGGCCCAGAGGCCGCCCATGGAGTAGTGCATTCCCGGGAAGACCTTCATGGGCGTCTCGCGCGGGTCGTCGCCGACGAACTTCTCGTAGATCTCCAGGATCCCGCCGAGCTTCACGTCGAGCCGGGCCTTCGGGATGTGCGTCAGGTCGAGATAAACCTGGCGCCGGCCGTCCACCCCGTAGCCCATGAGACAGACCTGGAAGATCTCGCGGGTCGCGATGTCCCGCGGGACGAGGTTGCCGAGCGACGGGTACTTCTCCTCCAGGAAATACCAGCGCTCGGCCTCCGGGATCGCTTTCGGGGCGCGCTTGTCCCCCTGCGTGCGCGGAACCCAGACGCGCCCCCCTTCCCCCCGCGCCGATTCGGACATCAGCCGGAGCTTGTCGGTTCCGGGGATCGCGGTCGGATGGACCTGGATGAACTCGCCGTTGGCGTACCGCGCGCCGTCCCGGTAGGCGGCCCCGGCGGCCGTGCCGGTGTTGATCACGGAGTTCGTCGAACGGCCGAAAACGATTCCCGGCCCGCCCGTGGCGAGCATGACGCCCATGCCCGGGAACGCCTCGATCTTCATCGAGTACCAGTCGAGGGCCACGATGCCGCGGCAGTTGCCGTCCGCGTCCTTGACGAGGCCGAGGAACTCCCACATCTCGTACTTGCGGACGTAGCCCGCGACCTCCTGCCGGCGCACCTGCTCGTCGAGCGCGTAGAGGAGCTGCTGGCCCGTCGTCGCGCCGGCGTACGCGGTGCGGTGGAACTTCGTCCCGCCGAAGCGCCGGAAGTCGAGCAGCCCCTCCGGCGTGCGGTTGAACATGACGCCCATCCGGTCGAGCAGGTTGATGATGCCCGGCGCCGCGTAGCACATCGCCTTGACGGGAGGCTGGTTGGCGAGGAAGTCGCCCCCGTAAATCGTGTCGTTGAAGTGGATCTCCGGCGAGTCCCCCTCCCCCTTCGTATTGACCGCCCCGTTGATGCCCCCCTGGGCGCAGACCGAGTGGCTGCGCTTGACCGGCACGATGGAGAAGAGGTCCACGGGCACGCCGAGCTCCGCGGCGCGGACGGCGGCCATCAGGCCGGCCAAGCCGCCGCCGACGACGATGATCCGCTCGGATGAGGCGGGCGCGCTCACAAGCGGAACGCCTGGATCGAGCGGACCCCGATGAAGGAGAGCGCGAGGAAGACGGCGGCCGAGACGAACATCATCCGGCGCTGCGCCCGAGGCCCTACGGTGAGTCCCCAGACGATCGAAAAGGTCCAGAGGCCGTTGGCCAGGTGCAGTGTCGCCGAGAGAATCCCCGCGAGATAGAAAGCGTAGATCCACGGGTTGGCCACGGAGGCCTGCACGAGGCGGAAGAGGTCGAGGCTCTCGTGGTCCTGGAGCTGGACGAGCCGCGTCGTCCAGTAGTGGAAGATGATGAAAGCGAACAGGATGACGCCCGTGACTCTCTGGGAGAAATACATCCAGTTGCGCACGTAGCGGTTGGAGATCAGGTTCGCGCTGCCGGTACTCGTCACGAAGAGCCCATAGATGGCGTGGAAGGCGAGCGGAAGGGCGATCACGACGATTTCGAGGATCACGGCGAAGGGAACCCTCTGCAGGCTTCGGGTCATCTCGTTGTAGGCGTCCGGGCCTTTCGTCGCCGTGTAGTTCTCCCACAGGTGGAAGGCGAGGAACCCGCCGATCGGGACGATCCCCGAGAGGGAATGGAGACGGCGCAGCCAGAAATGGCGCGTGTCGCCCGCGGTGCGTTGCGTCATGCGGGCAGGAGGGCGAAGAGCTCCCGTACGGAAGCCGCGGAGCCCTCGAGGGCCCGCTTCTCCTCCTCCGTCAACCGGACCTCGATGATCTGCTCGACCCCCCGCCGCCCCAGCTTGACCGGCACACCGAGGTAGACGTCCTTCATGCCGTACTCCCCATCGAGGTAGGCCGCGCAGGGAAGGATCTTCCTCTTGTCTTTGAGAACGGACTCGACCATCTCGACGACGGCCGATGAGGGGGCGTAGTAGGCCGAGCCGGTCTTGTAGTAGTTGACGATCTCGATCCCGCCGTTGCGGGTGCGATGGACGATCGCCTCGACCTGTTCTGCGGGGAGGAGCTCGGTGATCGGGATGCCGGCGACGGTGGAGTACCGGGCCAGCGGGACCATCGTGTCCCCGTGTCCGCCCAGAACGAAGGCATGCGTGCTCTCGACCGAGACGCCCAGGGCCTCGGCGATGAACCACCGCATCCGCGCGGAGTCGAGGATCCCCGCCATTCCGAAGACGCGCTCCCGCGGAAACCGGGAGACACGGCGCGCGACCTCGCACATGGCGTCGAGAGGGTTTGAGACGACGATGAGGATCGCCTCCGGACTGCGGCGCGCGGCTTCCCGCACCACCGCGGAGACGATCTCCGTGTTCTTGAGGACCAGGTCGTCTCGCGACATCCCCGGTTTGCGCGCCAGGCCGGCCGTCACGACGACGACGTCGGAGCCGTCGGAAAGCTCGTACCCGTTGGAACCGCTCATGCGGGCGTCGAAGCCTTCGACAGGCGCGGACTCCATCATGTCCAACGCCTTCCCCTGCGGAATCCCCTCGAGGATGTCCACGAGGACGACGTCCGCGATCTCCTTCTCGACGAGGCGCTGCGCGGCGGTGGCGCCCACGTTGCCGGCGCCGACGACGGTGACCTTGTGCCGCATGCGGGGGGGAATATAACTCGTCGCCTCCGCTCATTCGTGGCCGGCCTTCGGCACCGGCTCGCGGCTCGCGCGGATGCGCGCTCGACCGCTCGCCTGGCCGCTCATTCGCTTCGGCGGCCAAACCGCGACTCGCATGGCGCCGTTCTAGAATGGAACAATCATGAGTGCGCGTCCGGAATACAAGAGTCATCCGCTGTGGGCCGCGGCGATGGATCTCGCGCGCGATGCCTACGCGCTCGCCGAAGGATTGCGCACCGACGATGCCGAAGCCAGCCGGCGCCTGCGCCGCGCGGCGGTGCGCGTGCCGGCACGCATCGCGGGCGCCCTGTCCGCGTCGGCCGAGGGACGCACCGAGCACGTCCTCGCAGCACGCGGCGCCCTCGCCGAAGTGACCCGGCAGGCGCGCCGCGCCGGTTCCGTGCCGCCGAGCGCGCCGGATCTGGCGGCGCGGGCGGAACGGCTCGACCCGGCCGTCCTCTTCGAGCTCGGCATCCCGGAAGGCCAGCCCTCCTCCTGATGGCCGAGGTCGAAACGCGGCGCGGCCGCCTCTCCCTGATCATTGCTGCGGCGCTCGTGCTCGTCGCCGGGGCCCTGTGGCTCCCGACCTGGTGGGAGGCCCGGCAATACCGCCAGGCGGAGTCGATCGCCGGCGTCGGCGCACGGCTGCAGGCGGGCAGCCTCACGGATGCCCGCCGCAAGATCGAGACGGGCAACACCGCCGAGGCAGTCGAGGCGGCGATCGGGAAAGCCTCCGTGGCCGTCGGCACGGAGGGAACCTCCCGGCACGACAAGTGGACCTACTACTACGCCGACGGCACCATGACGCTGCACCTGACCGACGGCGCTGTCGTGCGCATCGCCACGGAGTACGGCGCTCCGCTCATACCGACCTCGCGCCGCCCCCTCTGAGATGAGCGCTCCGCGCGGCATCCGATCCGAGCCCTCGATCCGCGTCGTCATGATGCCGAAGGACACCAACGCCCACGGCACCATCTTCGGCGGCGTGATCCTCTCCTACATCGACCAGGCGGCCGCGGTCGAAGCCAAGCGGCACGGCGCCTCGTTCATCGTCACGGTCGCCATGCGGGAGGTCGTCTTCCACGAGCCGGTCCAGGTGGGGGATCTCGTCTCGTTCTATACGAACCTCGTCCGGATCGGCCGGACGTCGATCACGATCGCGGTCGAAGTCATCTCGCAATCCAGCGAGGGGACCGGCCACCGGCGCGTTAAGGTGACGGAGGCCGAGGTGACCTTCGTCAACCTGGACGAGAATCGCAGGCCCACGCCGATTCCCCGCAACGGCACGCGGGAGACGGAGGCGTGATACCCCGCGCATGAAAAAAGGTCCCGATTGCTCGGGACCTTTTTCTTGATCAGCCAGGCAAGAGCCTGGCAATGGAATCCGGTCAGAGAGAGCTTACCACTCCGACTCCTCTTCCGCTTCTCCTCTTCCGCTTCCTGTTCCCTCGTCCTCGCTCATGGACCGCGCCCCGGATGAGCCGCCTTCCCTGCGGCTGCGCCCCGACGAGCCCGAAGCACCGGTGTCGGAGAATTCGCGAACGCCCTCCCGGTACTCTTCTTCCGCCTTCCAGTTGGTCTCCCCGTAAGTCCCGCGCGTCGACGCTCCGGCCATTGCGCCGCCCATCGTCCCGCGCCCGCGAGAGGAGGAAGACGCGGCGCGGCTGCGCGTCGAGGACGAGGAGCCCCCGCGGCCGCCGCTGCTCTTCTTCGCTCCGCCCTGGCGTTTGGACCCGGACGAACGGGAGCCGCGCGCCGCCGTGGATTTCGAAGACCGCTTCGCCCCTCCGCGACTCCCGGTGGCCGCCCCGCGCGCGCTCGCCTTGCGCTTCGATGTCGTCTTCTTCCGCGTCCTGGTCCTGGAGGCGCCGCGCGCGCTGCCGCCGGCTCCACCCCGACGGGACGTTCCGCGCGAGCGGCTCTTCCCGCCCCCCTTCGAAGAGCCACGGCCCTTGCCGCCGCCCGTTCTCTTGCGTGTTTGCGCCATCTGAAACTCCTTTCCGGCCGCACCTTCCGCCGTCGCCGGATCATACAATTCCGATCTTGTCCACGCGAAGGCAACCGGACCGCGTCCGGATCCTGCCGCGGCCGGACGGTCTGACCGTCGAGATCCAGCCTCTCGTGCGGATGCGGGGGGCCCGGGTGCGTCTCCTCCTGGTCACGGTGCTCGTGCTCGCGGGCGCGCTCGTGGCGGCCGCCCGCCTCGGCCGCGCCTGGGATCAGGGGCTGCGCCGCGGGACTTTTTCGGACCTCCCGGTGGCCGTCCTGATCGCCCTGACGCGGCTGTCGGCGCCTCGACGCCCGCCGCTCTGCTCGGGCTGGCGGCCCTGGCTTTCGCCGAGGAGCGCATCGAGGTCGGTCCCGACAGCGTGACGATCGAGTCCACCGCGTTCGAGAAGACCCGCCGGGTCCGCATCCCCCGCGGCCAGCTCATCCACTGGCGCGAGACCTATCTTCCGCTCCCGCCATGGTGGACCTGGGCGGTTCGCCGCCTCGCGGCCCGTGCGAACGGACGGCTGCACTCCGTCGGCGGCGCGGCCGGCCCGCGCGAGAAGAGGGTCATCGCCCATGCCCTGGCGCGGGCGACCGGCGCGCCGCTCATCGGCGTGTGGGGGGCGCGGCTCCGGCTCCCCGGGGAATCCGCCGCCGAGCGACCCTGTTAAGGTATCGGCATTCTATGAGTTACGCGAAACCCGAGACACATCTCACCGACACGATCCTCTCCCACTACGACGTGCCCGACGAAGTCCGATGGGGGCTCGTCGACGCCGGCTTCGTCTTCGCGACCCCGATCCAGGAGAAGACGCTTCCCATCGCGCTCGCGGGACGAGACGTCGCGGGCCAGGCTCAGACGGGGACGGGGAAGACCGCCGCGTTCCTCATCACGATCTTCAGCCGCCTGCTGCGCAAGCCCCGGCCCCGCCCGGCCCGAGGGCCCCGGGCGCTCGTCGTCGCGCCCACCCGGGAGCTCGTGATGCAGATCCGCGAGGACGCCGAGCTGCTCGGGCGCCATACGGGGCTTTCGACCCTCGCGGTCTTCGGGGGGATCGATTACCGGCTCCAGCGGGAGGCCGTCAAGAAAGTGCCCGACCTCCTCGTCGGAACGCCCGGCCGGCTGCTCGATTATGAACAGCAGGGTGCGACGACCTTCGCCGACGTCGAGATCCTCGTCATCGACGAAGCCGACCGGATGTTCGACATGGGCTTCATCCGCGACCTGCGGCGCATCCTGCGCCGGTGCCCCCCCTACCACCGCCGGCAGACACTCCTCTTCTCGGCCACGCTCTCCCACCGGGTGATGGAGCTGGCGTACGAGCATACGAACCAGGCGGAGAAGCTCGAAGTCGAGCCGGAGCGGGTCGGCGCGCACGGGATCAAGGAGCTCCTCTACCACGTCTCGGCCCGCGAGAAGTTCCGCCTCCTGCTGGGGCTGCTCGAGAGCGAGGGGGGCAAACGCGTCCTCATCTTCGTGAACCGCCGGACGAGCGCCGCCGAGCTCGTCCGCGGGCTCTCCGCCAACGGCTACCCGACCCGCGCGCTGGCCGGCAACATCCCCCAGGACCGGCGGATGAAGATCCTGGCGGACTTCAAGGAAGCCAAGCTCGCGGTCCTCGTGGCGACCGACGTGGCATCACGCGGGCTGCACATCGAGGGGGTCTCGCACGTCATCAACTACGACCTGCCCCAGGACCCCGAGGACTACGTGCACCGGATCGGCCGGACGGGCCGCGCCGGCGCCCTGGGAACCGCCGTCTCGTTCGCCTGCGATGATTACGTCTTTTCCCTCGACTCGATCCAGAAGCTCATCGGACGGGATGTCCCCGTCGAATGGCCGCCCGAGACGCTGTTCCGTTCGGGCAAGCTGTCCCAGGCCCCCCGCCCTCCCTCGTCGCACCATCCTCGGCGCACCGGCCCGGCGCCCGCCCGCGCGAAACCCGGCCGCTCCACGACGGCGGCTGGCCCGGACGACGCGGACGCTTTCGGCCGCACCGCGCGGAAATCCCGCCGTCGCTAGGACCGGAAACCGCCCTCGAACCAGCCTCAGGCCCGTTCGCGGCGCGAGGAGTTTCCGCCCTCGGAGGAGCGTCGGGCCGCGGGAGCAGTAGGGACGGTTTAGGCTGGCGCGAGAGCGCCCGACTCGACCCAGTGGACCAGCAGCCGGCGGATCCGGTAGCAGTCCGCCGCGACGGAGGCTTCGCATTCGAGCGGCGTGGCTCCCTTGGAAGCCGTCATCCAGAGGTCGCGAAGAAGGATCCCGTCGGTCTCGTCCGGGTGCGGGGTGGCCTTGACGGAGGTCGCCTTCAGGGGGACGTCGTCGGGTACGATGGCGCGCGCCTGCTGGAACTCGTCGTAGCGGCGCATCCCTTCCAGTGAGAGGGGCAGGATCTCCCGCAGCCCCGTCGGCGCCTCGCGCGTCGCGCTCTCCTTGGCGCCGCGATCCGCCTGCCGGCTGAAGAGGAACGTGCCCGGCTGAGGGCGCTCGAGGAGCTGGAAGAAAGCTTCGTTCCCCTGCAGAGCGCCGGTCTGGCAGGAGAGGAGCTTCCCGCCCTTGAGGAGCATGAGCGCGAAGGACTCGCCGTTGGGGTTTTTGAGCGAGAGCGCCCCGCTCAAGCCGGACTCCGCCAGGCTCTGGAGCAGCGCCGGAAGGCCGAAGATCTCCAGATCGCCCGCGAGGCTGGCGACCGGCGTTTCGACTACGGCCTGCGGCGCCCGGTCGAAACCGGCGAGCGCCTTGGTGATCGAGCGCGTGACGGAGAGGTCCGGGAAGCGCTTGATGATGTCCGCGAACGCGTGGCGCACCATGGGAAGCGGCGTCGACGAGAGCGCCTCGACCGTGTAGGCGAGGTTCTGGTCGTTCTGGTGGAGCACAAGGCCGAGGAGCTTGAAGGGAAGATTGGATTTCAGGGAGGCGACGAGCTTCTCGACCGTCTGGGGATCTTCCGAGAGGTCCTGGCCGGCGAGCTCCGTCAGCCGGGACATCGTGTCCCCCAGCTCCGCCTTGCGTTTGAGGGCGTGCTCCACGACGGCGCGCCGGGCTCCCGGAGTCCCGAACCGGGCCAGGCCCGCCACGACGCGATCCAGGATGAGGCGGAGCTCCTTGGAGTCGTACGGATTGTCGCCGGCGGGCTTGAGCAGGATCCCCTCGATATCGCGCAGCATGCCAACGAGCGCCTGCTCCGACCGGTCGTGCTTGAGCTGGCCCAGGTTCGCGATGGCTTCCTTGAGCATCGGCGTGGGGAATCGCAGCTCCGTGTGGCGGATGACGATGTCCACTTCCTCTTCCATCGGTCCTTCCGGGCGCGGGATTCGGCGGAGCAGATAGAGAAGGTTGCGGCGGAAGTACCAGTCCTGGTCCGTGATCTGCTCAATACGCGACGGCGCGAGCTTCTCGAACGCCGCGACGCGCGCGGGGGCGCCGTGGATCTCCAGCAGCAGCAGGAGGAGCCGGCGCTTCTCCCGCTTGAGCTCGCGCCGAAGCTCGGCGAGCAAGCCTTCCGGTGTCAGCTCGAGGAAGAAGTTCAGGACGCGGCGCAGCTGGGAGTGCTGGTCCGGGCTCTCGGCGTACTTGCGAAGGCGCTCGAGGTCGAGGGCTTCGTTGCCCCGGCGCCGGATCAGCTCCGCCGAGCCCGGGTCGATCTCCTTCTCCGCGATGATCCGCTCGGCCAGGTCGAGCATCGCGACGGCCTGGGCGAGCGAGCCTTCGTTGAACCGGTCCGTCGCGGTCTTGACCATCTGCTGAAAGCGCTGGGCGCCTTCGGCGGGATCCGCCGCCTGCGCCACGATCCGGTGCATCGCCTTGAGGCTGCTATGCTCCGGGGGCGCGGCGGCGACCGTCTCCGGGAGCACCCAACCCGGCAGGGTCTGCCCGAGGGCCTTGAAGAGATCCCCGGTCCCGACTTCGATGCCGAGTTCCTTCAGCCGCTGGAGCGACTGCTCGAGCTCCTGCGTATCGCGCGAGTTGCGGGCGGCCGCCGCGACCACCTGTTCCGTCAAGGCGCTGCTGCGCAGCGCCGAGGCGTCGCCGACGGCTCCCGCCTCTCGGCCGAGCCGCTCGAGAAGGAGCGCGAACCGTTGGATTCCGCGAAACGCGTGCGCGGACGGTCCGGCTTCGGGCGCTTCCTTGGCGCTGCGCCGCTCGGAGCCGGCCTGCCGGAAGATCACCTCGACGGGCGAGGAGAAGGCGGTCGTCGCTTCCCCGAGGCGGTCGAGGTTGACCTGGAGCAACTCGCGGTCCTCGGGCGGACAGAAGGAGATCACCTGGTGCTTGAGCGCCGCGAGGAAGTCAACGAACGGTTCCTGCGGCACGAGACGGAACTCCCCCATGAGGTGAATCTTCTTGACCGCGTGGAAGAGATAGTCGGAGATCGGGATCTGGTTTCCGGACCGGTATTGCGAAGTGCTCCAGGCGTGGATCTCCGTGGCGACGCGGTCGGGGGTTTCGAGCAGGAGGCGGATCGAGTCCGCGACGATGAGCGGCGGCAGCGTATCGGAGAGATACAGCTGCAACTCGCTCAAGGCCTCTCGGACCTCGGCGTTCGGGGTCGCTCCGGCAGACATCACTGCGTTCGAGGGGTCTTTACCCTCTAAGTCTAAGCCCTTCCGTACCTTTCTTCAATGGCGGCGGGACCGTTCGCCGGGTGAATTACGGAGGAAAAGGGGAAGGGGTCAGTTTTCTCCCGGCGTCAGGGGGCCAGCCTGCCTAAAAGCTGTTCAAGAAATCTTTGTTGGCGCGGAACTTGGACAGCCGCCCCAGGACGAGCTCCATGGCCTGGATCTTGTCCACCGCCGCGAGAGCGCGGCGCAGCTTCACGATCTTGGGCAGCTCCTCCGGGCCGTAAATCTTCTCTTCCTTGCGGGTGCCGGACTGCGGAATGTTGATGCACGGGAAGATGCGGCGGTTGAAAAGGTCGCGGTCGAGCAGGATCTCCGTGTTTCCCGTCCCCTTGAACTCCTGGAAGATGATCTCGTCCATCCGGGAGCCGGTGTCCACTAGGGCCGTCGCGATGATCGTCAGCGAACCGCCCCCTTCGACGTTGCGCGCCGCGCCGAAGAAGCGGCGAGGCTTCTCCATCGTGCGGGCGTCGATGCCGCCGGAGAGGATCTTGCCGCCTCCCCGCTGCATCTGGTTGTAGGCGCGGGCCATGCGAGTGATCGAGTCGAGAAAGATGATCGCGTGCTTGCCGCACTCCACCAGCCGGCGTGCGCGCTCGGCCACGATCTCGGCGACCGCGATGTGGTTTTCGGTCGAGAGGTCCGAAGAGGAGGCGATGACTTCGCCGCGCTCGACGCTGCGGCGGAAGTCGGTGACTTCCTCGGGGCGCTCGTCCACGAGGAGAACGATGACGTAGACGTCCGGATCGTTGGTCGAGACGGCGTGCGCCATCCGCTTGAGCAGCGTCGTCTTCCCCGCCTTGGGAGGGGCCACGATCAGGCAGCGCTGACCCCGCCCGATGGGCGCGAGCAGGTCCACGACGCGGCCGCACATCTCGTCGGGCTCGGTCTCGAGCTTGAGGTGGTCGTGCGGGTCGATGGAAACGAGCTCGTTGAAGGAGGGGCGCTGTCGGAACGCCGAAGGCTCGAGCCCTTCGATCGTCGCCACCCGCCGCAGCACGGGCCGGCCCCCGTCGGCCGCGAAACCGGAGACGAGCGCGCCGGCCTCCAGGCCCTCGCGGGCGACGAGGTCGCGCGGAACGATCGGATCCCGATGCGACGGAAGGTAATTGGCCCGCGCGGTCACGAGGACTCCCGGCGCGGTCTCTTTGGCGGGGAGGTAAAGGACGCCCTCGACCGGCTTTTCCGGACCTGCGGCGGCGAGCTCGTCCGCCCGCTCCGGCGCTCCGTTGCCCGAGCCGGGGCGGCCGCCCCGTCGCCGCCGCCTCCGGCGGCGGCGGTGCGGGCGATGCGGCCCCTCTGCGGGGGTCGGACTTTCCGTGTGTATCGGCGCGCTCTCAGCGGGGACGGAAGGCGGCGGAGCGGTCACCGATGTCAAGGGGTCTTCGGACATGAACTCCCAAACCCCGCCGCGCTGACTGCAGTGTCCGGGCGGGAACGGGGCATTCTAACCGAAAGGGGCTTGTAAAGGGAAATCCGTCCGCCCGCCCACCCGGCCCCGCCGCTCAGCGGTCGAAGAAGGACAGGATCACGGACTCCTCCGCCGGGCGTTTCCTGCTGAGCGCGAAGTCCAGGCGCGCGTGCTCGGCACGGGAGACGCCCACCAGGCTGGCGGTCATGCCCGGAGCGGAACGGGCGAACTGGAGCGCCCGGTGCGCCGGCTCGTCGAGCCCGGGCAGGGCCTCGACGATCTCGTCGAAAAGGTCTTCGGCCAGTCGCCCCTGGAGGAGAGAAGCCGACCCGAATGCGGCGAGGCCCAGCTCCCGCGCCGCCGGCAGCGCGGGCCGCCGGCTCCCGGCGACGGACTGCGAAGGATAGGCGATCGCCTGCGGCATCGCCACGTTGACCGGGAGCTGCACCGCGGCGAAATGATGCTTCTCCCCCGCCACCTCGCGCGCGACCGCCAGAGTCTCTTCCATCGAGAGGTGCTCCGGGTGCTCCGGAGGCGCGCGCAGGCCGTCCCAGGTCGCCAGGCCCCAGGCGGCGATCGCCCCGGAGTCCACGGATCGCTCGAGGCGCTCGACGGAGGCCGCGAGGGCCTTGCGGAAGTCGGCGCGGGTCCGCTCGACTCTCTGCGTCTCGATGTTGTGCAGGTAATAGAGGTCGATCGTTTCCAGCCCCAGGTTGCGGCGACTGCGCTCGATCTGGTCCGCCAGGTATCCCGGTCCCATGCAGTGCATTCCGCGCGCGATCTCGTCCCGCGGGGCCGTTCCCGAGTCGATGAACTCCTCCTGCACGTACCGCCGCGGGTCCCTCGGGTCCTCGGCGTCGTGCGGAAGGTAGCCGCCCTTCGTGGACACGAAGAGCTCGTCCCGCGACGCGCTCCCGTCCGCGATCGCCCGGGCGATTGCCCGCCCGACGGCCCGCTCGCTCCTCTGCCCCCGGTAGTTGATCGCGGAATCGAAGACGTTGACGGCGAGCCCGAGCGCCTCGGCGATCGCGGCCTCGTAGCCTTCGTCGGTCCGCGCATCTTCGCGGCCCAGGTACGTCCCCAGGCCCAGGGAGGAGAGAGAGAGACCGCCGGCGTTTCGGAAGTGGCCCTCGGCCGCCTGCGAGCGGCCGGCGAAACGCTGCGTTCCTTCCGAAGTCGCGCGGCCGGGGATCATCCCGGTATCGTAGCCGAAGCGCGGCTACGCGAAATTGCGATTCACGCAGCCGAGGTTCGCATAACCCGGTCCCAGGATCGCCGAAGAGTCCGCGCGCATCCAGTCCTGGAGGACCGACCCGTAATAGGACCGGAAGTCGATCTGCCATGACAGGTTGCCGTTGCGGTCCAGGGCCGTCAGGTCGGGGCGCTCGCCGTAAATTCCCCGGTTGACGCCGTGCCCGACGAGGAAGTGCACGCCCGACGTGCCGTGGTCCGTTCCGCGGGAGCCGTTCTCGCCCGGGCGCCGGCCGAATTCCGACCAGGTCATGAGCAGCACGTTGCGGGACTTGTTCTTGGCGTCCAGGTCGTCGAAGAAGGCCTTGACGGCGTCCGAGACGTTGCGCAGCAGGTCGTCGTGGTCGGAGCGCTGCGCGCTGTGGTTGTCGAAACCCCCGTAGGTGACGTAGAGGATCTGCGTCCCGATGCCGCCCGAGATGATCTGGGCGCAGAGGCGAAGCGCGGAGGCGAGGCTCGTGTTCGGGTACGTGACGCTCGGCGTGTAGGCGGCGGAAAGCTGCCGGAGCTGGACCGAGCTCGATTGGGCGTCCCGAGCCGTCGAGCCGACTCGGGCGACCGCCGTCGGCGTCTCGTACTCGAGAGAGCTCTGGGCGATGAACGCGTCGATCTGGTTTTGCGCGTCTGCCGGGTTGGCGCCGTCGGTCGCGTAGGAATACGCGTTGAGGCTCGTGAAAGAGGGAATCACCACGTCGTCGGAGAGGAGCGTGCGCGGGAGAGACTGGGAGATGGCGCATGCCGAAAGGGGGTTGTTCGTCCCCGCCAGGCTCACGTCGGCCCAGCGCCCGAGCCATCCGCGGCGCTCCGCCAGCCGGGGGTCGGCGGTGTGCCAGATGTCGCGCGAAGTGAAGTGCGAGAGGTTCGGATTGGGATACGCCACGCCCTGGACGATCCCGACGCGGCCGGCGTCCCAGAGAGACTTGAGCGACCCCATCACGGGGTTGAGGCCGAGACGGCCGTCGAGATCCAGGACCGAGCTCGCGGAGACGTTGAGCGTCGGGCGCAGCGTGTAGTACGCCGCGTCCGTGTACGGGACGACCGTGTTGAGCCAGTCGTTGCCCCCCGCCAGCTCGAGCACGACGAGCACCCGGTCGGCGGCCGCCTCGATCGACTCCTCGAAGAATTTCGCCCCGGCGATCCCGAACCGCGGCACGAGCGCGGAGACGGTCGCGAGACCCAGGCCGCGGGCGAGAAAAGCGCGCCGGTCGATCATCATGCGGACTCTCCCTCTTGACCTGCGTCGCCGCTCACGAGAATTGGAACTCCGGGCTCGTCAGCATCAGGTGGACGAGACCTCGGACTTTCTTGTCCACGTTGGCCGGAGTGTTCTGCCACGTACCGCGGGTGCCGTCGTCGCGGGCGCTGACGTAGCGCTCCCAGACCGCTTTGGTAGGCCCGGGCGCTTCGGAGAGGCCCAGGCGCTCCGCCACCATCCGGACGACGTCCATCGCGGTATCGAGGGGGACCCCGGCGACGAGGGCGGTCGGGCTCAGCCGGGTCCCGCTCGTTCCGCGGTTGGTCGCGAGCGTATTGGCGAAGCTCGCCCGCGCGAAGACCGTCCCCGTGTTGACCCACCGCAGGCCCCCCTCCCAGCCCTTCGCATCTTCGGGATAGAAGAGGAACTGGCCCATCGCGTTCAGGGAGTTGGCGGGCGTCGAGAAGTCCGACGCGGCCTGGAGGAGCTTGATCGCCGAGGCGATGTACTCGACCGGGCTGCGGACGATCCGGCGCCGCGTGTGCGCTTCGTAGAACTCTTCCATGTGGAAGAGGTGGTGGAGCATCGCGCGGATCGAGTGGTTCGAACCGACGTACACGTCCCGGAGCTGCTCCACGATCCGGGCCGGGGGCTCGGGATAGGCGAAGAAAGTCCAGAGCTGTTCGCCGAGGAAACGGCCGGAGACGTTTCCGCCGCCGTCGGAGAACCTCAGGAGGATGTCGATGACTTCGGCCCCGTCGAACGGTCCGGTCTGGCCGAGGACGGTCTTCATCCCGAAGTCGTGCTGGTTGCTGTTGAAGAAGAACGTGAACTGCGAGGCCGGCGCGCCCTGCGGCCGCGTGATCGTCCAGCCGGTCAGGGCGCGCGCGACCTCCCTGACGTCGTTCTCGGTATAGCCCCGACCCTCGCCGAGCGTGAAGAGCTCCATCAGCTCGCGCGCGTAGTTCTCGTTGGGCCGGTTGCGGGTGCTCGTGGCGTTGTCCAGCCAGATGAGCATCGCGGGGTCCTTCGTCATGGCGAGCACGAGGTCGTCGAACCGGGCCACCGCGAGCGCGCGCTGCGTCCGGTTCTGATTGAGCATCAGCGTCGCGTCGCCGACCTTGGCGAAAGAGGATGTGAAGACCTGGTTCCAGAAGTAGGTCATTTTCTCTTCGAGCGGGCGCGCGGTGTGGACCATGCGGTGCAGGAACCACCTCTGGAGCCCTCCGGACCGCGTCATGTCGTACGTGGGGTTGTTCTGGCCCGGCTGCAGCGTCGTCAGGCGCGTCAGCTCCGTCTCGAGCGCGCTGTTGTCGATGTGGTCGAAGTGCACGAAGTGGTCGACGGCCGCATCGAGTCCGATCCGCACGTACGTGTCCAGCTCCGCGGGCGTGGCCCCGAAGCCGGCGCGCCGCGCGAGATGGGCCGCGGCTTCGCGGTTCCAGGCAATGCTCATGGGCAGCGCTTCTGAGGCGGCAGCATACGTCCCCGGGAAAGGAGGCGGTCGGTCGCGAGAGGCGGGACCGCGCTCTCCAGCCCCGGTTCGTCGGTGTCGTCGATCCCGGAGAGGCTGTCGCCCAAGCCCGACCGGCGCAGGGAGAGCGCCGCGAAGTCCCGAGTCCACTCGACTGCGCTCATCCAGCCCTCCTGTCGGCCTGCGGAATGGAGGTTGGACGACACGCCTGCGCCGGAGGTTTACTCAGCTCGACTGTCGTGTCGGGTCTTATCGAGAGACCGCAAACGGCACGGTTGACCCTAGAGCACGGGCAGGGGGATGCCGTGGGTCCGGGTCGTTCCTTCGACCGAAGGGTCCCACCGGCCGGGGATGGGGGTGCCGCACGCGGGGCAGGCGCCCGACGCGAGACGATTGTCGAGCACGCGGAAGCCGTACCGCTCGATGAGAGTGGCCCGGCAGCTCGGGCACCGCGTGTTCTCCCAGGGTCCGACCCGGCCCGGCAGATTGCCGGCATACACGTAACGCAGCCCTTCCTCGGTGCCGATCTCGGCGGCGCGCACGAGGGTCTCCACCGGGGTCGCCCCGCGGTCGGTCATCTTGTAGTCGGGGTGAAACGCCGTCACGTGCCACGGGATGTCCACGGAGACCGAGGCGACGAAGGCGGCCGCGCGGCGCAGCTCGTCCTCCGAGTCGTTGAACCCCGGGATCGTCAGCGTGAGGACTTCCAGCCACATGCCCCGTTCGTGGATGCCGCGGATCGAGTCGAGCACGTTCTGCAGCACGCCGCCGAGGGAGCGGTAGTGCTTGTCGTCCATCGACTTGAGATCCACCTTGTAGAAGTCCACCCAGGGAGAGATGTAGTCGAGCACCTGGGCAGTGGCATTGCCGTTTGAGACGTAGGCCGTGTAGAGTCCCCGCGCCTTCGCCTCGCGGAAGATCGCGACCGCCCACTCCGAGGTGATGAGCGGCTCGTTGTAGGTCGAGACGACGGTCGGCGCGCCGGACTCCTCCGCCAACGCGGCGATCTTTTCCGGATCCACGTCGCGCGGGGCGCCGACGGCTTTGGGGTCGCGTATGGACTGCGAGGTGAACCAGTTCTGGCAGTAGCCGCAGTGCAGATCGCAGCCGAGCATTCCGAAGGAGAGCGCATCGGTGCCGGGAAGGGCATGGAAGAAGGGCTTTTTCTCGATCGGATCGCACTGCAGGGCGCCCACGTACCCCCACGGCACCTTGAGCGCTCCTCCCTCCCGGAAGCGCACGCGGCAGACCCCCTCGCGCCCTTCCGGTATCGGGCACCTGTGCCCGCAGGCGTAGCAGCGCAGCCGTCCGTCGGGAAGGTACTCGACGAGCTCCGGCGCGGCTTCGACCGTGCGGCGGGCCAGGGCGGAGGCGACGGGAGAAGCTGTCGGCACGTCCTAACGATACGCCCGCTGACCTTCCGAAATGCCGCCGCGAATCGCTGCGTTATCATCCGCCGATGTCCATCAAAAGCCTGATGGGGCGGCTCTTGGCGGCCGGTCTCCTGCTCGCCATGCCCCTCCCGGCGCAAACGCCCACGACCATTCCCTCGGGCCAGCTCCACGCGACCGAGAACAGCCGGCCCGTCAGCGGGGTCCGGGTGGAAGCCCGCCCGGACGGCTCGGTCTGGTTCCTGCTCCCGACCAACGACCGGATCGTCCAGCTTTCCGGCACCACGATGCGGCAGTGGCAGATCCGGCCGGACCGCAACATCGGAGCCAACCCGGTCGATTTCGAGATCGACGGCGACTTCGTCTGGTTCATCGAGACGGGGCAGAGCCAGATCGACTCGAACGAATCGATCCTCGGGCGCCTGGATACGCGAAACGGCGCGCTGCGCGAGTGGGTCGTCCCGGGCTCCCGTCCGGCCGGATTCATCCGGGACGGCGAGAACCGCGTGTGGCTGCCGCAAACCGACCGGCGCATCCAGCTCCTGGAGCTGGACACTCTGCGCGTCGTGGACTATCGCTCCCTCCTGACGGTCGCCTACAGCGACGTCGTCATGGGACCGGACGGGGCGCTCTGGCTCGCGGATTTCGGGAACAACCGCATCGTCCGCTGGGAGCCGGGCGCCGCGACCGAGACTTCGTGGACGATGGTCGATCCGTTCCTCGGCCTGCTGAACACGACGCAGATCGAGTTCGACGCGCTCGGGCGGCTCTGGATGAGCCAGTTCGACGGGCTGAGCATGGACCGATTCGATCCGGGGACCGGAGAGCTGCGCATCTTCACCGGCTTCGCCCGTCCGATCCACTTCGACTTCTTCAACGGACGCCTCTACGTCGCCGAAGCGACGGGCGCCAACGGAACCGTCGCGGTGCTCGACCCCGCGATCGCGTCGAGCAGCACCCGCACGCTCACGCCGGCCACGATCGACGTCGGCGAGTCGGTCAATCGTCGGCGGGCCGAGGTGCGCGACTCCGCCGTCTCGCCCACGACGTTCTCCACCACCGCGGACGCGATCCCGGAAGCGGACCTCGTGGTGACTTCGACTGTGCCCGGCATCCTGCGCACGCAGTTCCCTTCGCGCAACGCGTACGGGATCGACGTCGTCGGCGGGACGATCTGGGTCGGCTCGGAAGGGCGCCTCGCGCGCCTCCTCCTCCAGACGATCGGGGCTCCCGCGGACCTGGCCGTGCCCGTCGCGAGCCAGTTCTCGGGACCGGAGGACTCGCAGATCCGCGTGGAGATCACGCTGCACAACCGGGGGACACAGCCGATCACGGGCGAAGCGCTCTACCTCTTCTCCCCGGCATCGTTCGCTTCCCGGGAGACGTTCACCCTGGCTCCGGGGGGGACCCGCGTCATCCGCGACGCTTTCCGGGGGGCTTCGTCGCAGGCGCTGGTCTTCGGCCCGGTCCGTTTCCGGGTGACCGCCGGCGCGGCCGGCGATCTCGCGACATCGGTCCGGACGGTGCGCACGCGCCCCGACGGAGCGGGCTTCGGCTATGCGATCCCCGCGCGCACGGGCGCGGAGAGTCTCGGAGAGGGAGTTACCCGGACCCTCTTCACCGGCAGCCGCGCGACCGACATCTCGATCTTCGGGTTTTTCAGCCCCACGGGGGCGCAGGCCACGGCGACCCTCGTGGCGCCCGACGGGTCCGTGCGCGGCAGTCACGAGATCCTCGTCGTCGCCAACGTCGCCCAGGAGTTCAATCCCGCCTCCTCGGCATTCGGCGTCGCGCCGCAGCCGGGCGACGTGATCCGGGTCAGCGTCGCGTCCGGGACGCTCCAGCCCTACGTCCACGTCTTCCAGCCGTCCAGCACCGACGTCGCCGCGGCGCTGCCCGCGGCAGCCGGCCTCGAGTCCTTCTTCCCGAACGCCGGTTCTTTCCCGGGAGAAGAGCGCAGCTTCTTCTCGGACTTCCTCCTGTCGAACCCCGGCAACGCGCCGGCGTCTCTGACGGTTCGCTTCTTCCCGCTCGGCTCCACGAGCCCCATCGCGCGGAGCGTGCTGCTACCTGCCGGGAGCTCCCTGGTGTACGAGGACGCTCTTCCGTCCCTGTTCGGGGTGCCCTCCGGGCAGGGCGCGATCGCGATCTCCTCCGACGCGCCCGTCGCGGCCGCGCTGCGCGTGATGTCGCGGCAGCCGGACGGCGATTACTCCGGCTTCGCTCCCGCTCTCCAGGCGGAGGAAAGCGTTTCGTCGGACGGCTCCTCTCTCGCTTTCGGGCTGCAGCAGAACGGATCGCGACGGAGCCATCTGCTCCTCTTCAACGCCGGATCGGAGGGTGTTGCGACCGTCATCGGCTTCGACGGCGCGGGCAGCGAGGTCGGACGTCTGGACGTCCCCCTCGCGGCGGGAGAAGCCGCGCGCGTGAACTCGGTCTTCAACGCCCTGGGAAGCGGCGAGATGCCGGGCGGCTCGATCCGCGTCGCCGCGGCCGCCGGCATGCGCCTTTTCGCTCAGGCGGCGGAGCTGGACAACGTGACGAGCGACCCGGAGTACGCCAAGCTGGAGTAGCCGTCCGCTGCCCGGCGTCCGCGGTCAGCTCTCCCTATAATCCGCGGCCTGAGCTCCCAGGTACGACGCGTCTCTTCCGGCGGTCTCGAGCTGGCGGTGGAGATTCGCGGCGAAGGCCCTCCCCTGCTCTATGCGCACGGCCTGTCGGGCAATCGGGAGCGGACCTTCCTCGAGCTCGGGCCGCTCGGGGGCGACTACCGCATCGTCGCCTTCGACCAGCGCGGCCACGGGGATTCGACACGTCCGGGACACGTCCCTCTACGATCCGGAGGGGATGGCCGCCGACGCGGCGGCGATCCTCGATGCCCTCGGGATCGATCGCGCCATCATCGGTGGCGAGTCCATGGGGGCGGCGACGGCCTTGCTCTTCGCGGCCCGCTGGCCGGAACGGGTCGAACGGCTCCTGCTCGTGGCTCCGGCTTTCGGCCGGGATCTCAATCCGGACTCCCTCCGTCTCACCGGTCTGGGACGGGAGATCGAGCGGGTCGGTTTGGAGCAGTTCCTCGCCAACTCGGGCGAGCGCCTGCGGTCGATTCACGGCGCGCCGCCCGAAGTCCTCGCCGCCGTGCGGCGGATGCACCTCTCGCACGATCCCGGCAGCCTCGCCGTTGCGTTCCAGGCCGTGTCGCGGTGGACCGTCGAGCCCGACCTGTCCCGGCTTTCGACGCGGCGGCCGCCCGCGGCCGTCCTCGCGTGGAGCGGGGACGCGATGCACCCGATCGCTCTCGCCCGGGAGGTCGCGGCTCGCCTGCCGGGAGCGCGCTTCGAAGAGCTGCCCGGCTGGATGGAGGTTTTCGCCGACCCGGCGATCATCGGACGGGCGTTGAGCCGCATCTTCGCCGGGAAGGGGGAAGGATGAGGGAACCCGTACATGCTCCCGGGGGAGCGGCGCCGAAAGGCCCGTACTCCCAGGGCATCGCAACCTCCGGACGGCTGCTTTTCGTTGCGGCGCAGGGGCCGATCGATCCGAAAACGGGCGAGGTCATCGCCGGGACGTTCGAGCAGCAGGCGTTGCAGGCGTTCGAGAACGTGCGCGCCGTCGTCGAGTCCGCGCGCGGCCGGATGGCCGACGTCGTGCGGGTCACGGTGTACATGCGCGAGTGGGACATGGAGACCCTCGACACGGTCTGGCGGAGGGTCTTCGCCCCTCCCTATCCGGTCCCAACCCCGGTGAAGACCGAGACGCCCATCGGCTCGATCCTCGTCGAGGTGACCGCAGCGCTTCCGGGCTAGGATGGAGAGACCCGTGACGAGCCTGGACGCCGCGACGCTGCATCGAGACAGCATCGTCATCGACGGTCTCAACGCGAGCCACTTCCTCGAGCCGAGGATCCTCGACCGCCTGGAGGCGGGAGGCGTCACGATGGTCCACGCGACCGTCGCCGCCTGGCAGGATCTGCGCGAGACCATGGGCCTCATCGCGGCGCACCAGGCGCTCTTCTCCCGTTTCGCCGATCGGATCATGCCGGTGCGCGAGACCGACGACATTCACCGCGCGAAGGGCGCCGGCCGCGTCGGCGTTCTGCTCGGGTTCCAGGGGACCGACCCGATCGAGGACAACCTCCAGATGCTCTCGGTCTATCGCGACCTCGGGATCAAGATCATGCAGCTGACCTACAACGCGACGAACCGCGTCGGCAGCGGTTACCGTGTCCCCGAAGACCACGGCCTGACGCCGTTCGGGCGCGAGGTCATCGCGGAGATGAACCGTCTGGGAATCCTGATCGACCTGTCACACTGCGGCGACCGCACGACCAACGAGGCGATCGAGGCGTCCCGGAGGCCCGTCGCGATCACCCACGCCAACTCCCGCCGCTTCTCCAACCAGGCGCGCAACAAGTCACCGGAGACGCTGCGGGCGCTCGCCGAGCGGGGAGGAATGGTCGGCGCCATGGCGTTTCCCCAGGTGCTGACCGGGCAGCCGAGGGCGTCGCTGGAAGACTTCCTCAAGGCGATCGAGGACCTGGCGGACCTCGTCGGGATCGATCGGGTGGGGCTCGGACCGGACTTCATGGAAGAGCTGCCACGTCACGTCATGTCCCAGGCCCTGGGCGGCTTCGATGACGACACCGCCGCGCGCTTCTTCTCGGCGCAGAAGGTCGAAGGGTTCGGCTCGGTCTCGGAGTTTCCCGGCGTGACGGAGGGTCTTCTCGCCCGTGGCTGGAGTCCGGAGGACGTGCGGAAAGTGCTCGGCGGGAACTGGCTGCGGTTCTACGAGGAGGCCTGGACTCCCGAGGTCCCCTCCTCCGAGCGCAAGCTGCCGGCGGGCGGGACGGCGGCGCAGCGACCCGGACTACGCGCTTACCCGCCACCCTTCTGAACTCCGGAACGCGCCTCATCGAAGTTCCCGTTTGAGAACCTTGCCGGTCGCGGTCATCGGCAACGCGTCGCGAAACTCGACGGAGCGCGGACACTTGAACGAGGCGAGGCGCTCGCGGCACCACCCGAGGATCTCCTCCTCGGACGCGCCGCCAGCCGGCTTGCGCACGACGTAGGCCTTGACCTCTTCGCCCAGACGCTCGTCGGGCACTCCGACGACGGCGACGAGGGAAACGGCGGGGTGGGTCATCAGCAGCTCCTCGATCTCGCGCGGATAGACGTTGAACCCGCCGCGCAGGATCATGTCCTTCTTGCGGTCCACGATGTAGAAGAAGCCGTCCTCGTCCTGGTATGCCACGTCGCCCGTGTGGAACCACCCCGACCGCATCGCCTCGGCGGTCGCTTCCGGTCGCCCGAGGTAGCCCTTCATGACGTTGTGCCCGCGCACCACGATCTCTCCCTTTTCGCCGCGGGGCACCTCGCGGTCCGAGTCGTCGAAGACAGCCACCCGCGTCCCCCAGATCGTCTTCCCGATCGATCCCGTCTTGCGCTCTTCCCGCGACCGGTTGAAGGTCGCCACGGGCGATGTCTCCGAGAGGCCGTACCCCTCGAGGATCGTCACGCCGAAGGTCTCCTCGAACTGGCGCATGAGCTCGACCGGCATGGCCGCGCCCCCCGATACGCAGAGCCGCAGCGAATCCCGGATCGCGCCGGCGTGGCGGGCGCGGTCCGGATGGTTCAGCAAGGCCCAGTACATCGTCGGCACGCCCGCGAAAACGGTCACCCCGTCCTTCGCGAGGGATCGCAGCACCTTCTCGGCGTCGAACCGCGGCTGGAGCGCCACCGCGGCGCCCGCGTAGAAGCCGGCGTTCATGACGCAGGTCTGCCCGAAGGAATGGAAGAGCGGCAGCACGGCCATGAGCACGTCGTCGGAAGTCAGGTGGAACAGCCGCTCCGCGCAGTAGAGCGCGTTGAAGAACATGTTGAAGTGGGTCAGCTCGGCGCCCTTGGCCTGTCCCGTCGTGCCGCTCGTGTACAGGATGACCGCGGTGTCGTCGGGCATCCTCTGCGCGGGATCGAACTCCTCCGGGGCCGAGCGCAGGACCTCGCCGAGGCTCCGGATCTTTCCGTCCTCGGACGGGCCGCCGGCGCCGTCCCCTCCCGCCACCCAGAGCTGCTCACAGCCGGGCGCGTCCTCGAGGCTGCGCCGGGCCTCCGGGGCGAAGCCTTCGAAGGCCACGAGAAGCCGCGCGCTCGAATCGTTCAGGTGATAGGCGATCTCGCGCGCTTTCAAGAGAACATTGAGCGGGACGACGGTCGCCCCGGACACGAGCGATCCGTAGTAGGCGACCGCGAAGTCCGGGATGTTGGGGAGCAGCAGGGCGACCCGGTCGCCCCGCCCCACCCCCGCCCGTGACAGCGCGGCGGCGAAGCGACGGGCGCCCGCATCGAGCTCAGCGTACGTCACGCGCCGGTCCCCCTGCACGATCGCCGGGCGGTCGGGGAGATCCGAGGCGGAAGTCTCGAGAAGAGTCGAGAGGTTGAGCATGGGCCGGAGTGTCCTCCTCGCTGAATATAGTTCCGGAATGCCCCGCGCCCGCCGCAGCGGCGAGAAGGTCCGGGTCGCCGTCGTCGGCGGCGGTTTCATCGCCAAGGCGCACGCCGCCGCGTTCCATGCCCTCGCGGCCTACTACCCCGAGCTCCCGCCGGTCGACCGGACGGTCCTCTGCGACGCCACGGAGGATCTCGCCCGCACGGCCGCCGTCCGTCTCGGGTTCTCGCAGTGGGCCGTCGGCTGGGAGCGGACCGTCGAAAGAGAAGACGTGGATCTCGTCGTCATCGCCACGCCTCCCGACCTGCACCGGGACGTCGCCGTCGCCGCCACGCGGGCGGGGAAGGACGTCCTCTGCGAGAAACCGCTGGCCCGCAACGCTGCCGAGGCGGCCGAGATGCTCCGCGAGGCGGATGCGGCCCGGGTTCTCCACGTCACCGGCTTCAATCACCGCCAGTCGCCTCTGCTGCGCCAGGCGCGGAGGCTCACCTCCGAGGGAGCGGTCGGCGACGTCTTCCACGTGACGGGCCGCTACTTCCAGGATTACGGCCGTGACCCGAGCCGGCCGGCGAACTGGCGCCATCAGACGGCTCGCGCGGGCGGCGGCGCGGTCACGGACGCCGGCTCGCATCTCATCGACGCCGTGCGGCTCCTCGCCGGGGACATCGCGGGCGATGTCCGGCGACGCGGAAGCGGTGAACTCCCTGGCGACCTTCGAGGACGGCTGGCGCGTATGCCGGGTGACGGACGCGGTCATCGAGTCCGGCGGCACCGGCCGGTGGGTCGAGATCCCCCAACACGGGAGCCGGCGGGTGAAGCTCGGCGTTTATCACCTGATCTGGGCGCCGCCTCTGACCGACGGGGAGTTCCCCGCGCTCGTGGAGCTCGCTCGCCGCGCGGGGCGCAGGTGCTGGAGATCGCCGCCTCCCGCGATCCCTTCCCGCTCGACGCGCGGAGCGCCCGGCGGGTGCTCGCCGACGCCGGGCTCGAAGGGACGCTCGTCACGACGGTCTCGCCGGAGCTCGACATCGGTTCCGAGGACGCCGCGGCGCCCCGCCGGGGCGAGGAGCACCTCGCGCGATACCTCGGGACGGCGGAGGATCTCGGCTCGGGCATCCTGGCCGGCCCTCTCTACGGTCCGGTCTGGAATCCGACGCTGTTCTCGCCCGAGGGGCGCGCGAGCCGCTGGGGACGCTGCGTCGAAGGACTCGCGCGCCTCGGCGCCCGGGCGAGGGACCACGGGGTTTCGGTCGCAATCGAGCCCCTCTCACGCTTCCATACGAGTTTCCTCAACACGGCGACCGACGGCGTTCGGCTGATCGATGAAATCGGGCATCCGGCGGTCGGGCTCCTCCTCGACACCTTCCAGATGAACATCGAGAGAAAAGCGTCGGGGATGGGATCCGCCTCGCCGGCCGGCGGCTCTTCCAGCTCCATGCCTCGGAGAACGACCGCGGCACTCCCGGGAGTGGGCACGTGGACTGGAACGACGTGCGCGACGCGCTGCGAGAGACCGGCTACGATGGGCGGGTCGTGATCGAGGCCTTCAATCCCGACGTCCCCCAGCTCGCGGAGTTCCTCAAAGTCTGGCGCCGCCTCGAGAGCGACCAGGACACGCTGGCCCGCGACGGGATCCGGTTCCTGCGGGAGCTGTTCGCCTAGGCCGGCGAGCCGCGGCGCCGCGCCGCGAGGGCGGCCTGTACTTCGCGCCAGCGCTCGCGCGTGATTCCGTAGCGCGCGATGAAGAGGAGAGCGAAAGGCGCGGTGGCGAGCAGCAGGTACGTCGGCACCATCGCCAGGTTGAAGCGGGTCGAGGCGCTCTGGGCCTTCACGTTCGGGTCGAAGCCGATGAGCTCGAGCGCGAACCCCGAAAGCAACGTGCTGATGGAGACCCCGGCGCTGTAGGCGAAGCTGTACATGCCGAAATAGAGCCCTTCGTCTCGCTTCCCCGTCCGCAGCTCCTCCACGTCCGCGGCGTCCGCGACCATCGCGTTTGGGACCGACATGAAAGCGCCGTTCCCGAGCCCGGCGAGGACCATGAACGCCCCGAGGGTCAGCAGCAGGGAGGGCCCCTCGATCGGAAAGAGTCGCCACCAGACGTGCGACCAGGGAGCCCCGACGAAGCCGACGAACCCGACGATCAACCCGACCGTGAGCGCGGTCTTCTTCTCGTAGCGCTTCGTGAAGGCGACCCAGAGCGGCTGGGAGAGAACGGACGTCCCCAGGACGATGAGCGTCAGCACGCCGATCATCGGCCCGGACATCCCGTACGTGTACGTGTTGGTGTGGAACCCGATCGCGATGCCGAACTGGAAGCCCGCCTCGATGATGAAGATCATGAGGACGAGCATCCGGAGCTCCCGGTTGCGCAGCGCGCCGAGGAAGTCCGCGATAAGGTTGGCCGCCGACACGCGGCGCCGCCGCATCTCCTCCGTCCGCCCCGGGAGCCGGGGGATGTACTTCCAGGTCGCGGCGATGCAGACGGCGGCGGAGAAAAGAGCGGCGACGGCGAACGCGGCCCCCATGCGGGGGTACGCGGCGGGATTGAGCTGGCCGCGGGGATACTCGGGCGTCGAGCGGAAGAAGATGAGCGTCGCTCCGGCGATCGCCGCGATCATGCCGACGAGATAGAAGGCTGCCCGGTAGCCCTGGATCGCCGCCCGCTCGTCGTAGTCCGTCGAGAGCTCGCCGCCCAGAGCGAGGTAGGGGATCGAGTACACCGAGAGGGCCGTCTTCAAAGCGGTCACGGCGAAGAAGACCCCCCAGAAACGGACGGCCACGGAGGCCTCGGGGGGAATCGACCAGAGGATCGCCGTGAGGGCCGCGACGAGCAGGCCGCCCGTCAGGAGGTAGAGGTGGCGGCGCCCCCACCGCCCGCCGTCGGTGTTGTCCGAGAGATAGCCGAGCAGGGGGTCGATCGCGGCATCCCACACGATCGTGAGCGCGATTGCCGTGCCGGCCGCCGCGGCGGGGACCTTGAGGATGGCCGTCGCGAAGAAGACAAGGAGGCTGGCGACGGCCTGGTACGGAAGCGAGAACGCGACGTTGCCGAAACCGTAGCCGAAGCGGTCGAACGCCGGGACCCGGGCGCCGGGCCGGGAAAACACGCCGGGTTTCGAGGCGGCAGCCGCGCTACGCGCGTCGGGCGGCGAGGGCATCCCGGACCTCCCGCTTCAGGACTTTACCCTGCAGGCTGCGGGGAAGCTCGGGGAGGATCTCGACGGCGTCGGGACGCTCGTACGAGTCGAGCCGCTCAACGAGGTGGTGGAGGAGTTCGCCGCGCAGGCGCTCGGTATCCGGGCTTCCGCGCTGCGCCTTCCGCACCGACACGGCGAGGACGAGGCGTTCCGAATGCGGCATCTGGACCGCCGCCGCCTCCTTGACCATGGGGTGATCGCAGCACGCCTCTTCGACTCTCCGCGGATACACGTTCCGGCCGCCGCGCGTCATCACGTCCTTGAGCCGGTCGATCACGTGGAGCCGGCCGCGCGCGTCGAGATCCCGGTCAGGAAGCCCCGCGGCGCGGGCGCCGGGCAGGACGCGCCGCAGGTAGTCGGGGAAACGCGGCATGAGCCCGCCGTCGTACACCACGACCTTCGGGGCGGCGGAAGCGAGCGCCTGAGCCATCGCCTCGGGCGGGAGCAGCGGAGAAACTCCGAAGAGCGCGGCGCCGTGCTCGGCCCTGGCAAGGAGGAGCTCGAATGAAGATCTCCGGGCGGGGCGAGAGAACGGCGCCCATGAAGTCCTCCGGCCCGACGCCGAGCGAGTCGAAGAGGTTGGCCAGGCGGCGCGTCCGCTCCGCGACCTCGGCGTAAGTCCACCGCGCGCGGGTCGTGGCCAGGGCGGTCCGGTCTGCGTAACGGTCGAGCGCGCCGCGCAGCGCATCGCGGAGGTCGGCCCCTCGGGGAAACGTGCCGGAGCCGGCACTTTCCGCGGCCGCGAAGCCGGAGGGCGGAGCTCTTTCCATGAACACCTCCCGATCACTTCCCGCATCGGGGCTCCATGGCAGGGCCTTGGCTCGGCGGCCGATCGGGCGGCCGAGTCAGGGTCCTACCGGTCGCCCGGAGACCCGCGATGCTCTATTGGACTCTCGTCTGTACCGAGACTTTACACCCTGATCCTAGAAAGTGACGCGCGCGGCGACCTGGAACTGCCGCGGTTGAAACAGGTCGTTGGTGGACGGGCCCGGCTGGCCGAAAGTCGCCGGGATCGGGAAGCTCGCTGAATACCGGGCCGGGCTCGTCCCCATGGCCGGGACGTCGGGGGGGATGACGGTGTTGTACGTGGCCGGATCGAAGTTCTCGTGGTTGATCACGTTGAAGACCTCCCCGATGAGCTCCAGGCCAACCGGGCCGAGTTGGAACCTCTTGGAGAGACGCAGGTCCCAGCGGAAGTACGGGTCCGACCGCTCCGAGTTGCGCGAGAAGCCCGGCGGCCGGTCCTGCCCGAAGGGGGGTGCGCCGTCCACGTTGATGTCCACGCCGGAGAAGGCGCCGTAGGGCTGGCCCGAGGCCCAGGTCAGAATGGTTCCGGCCTGGAAGCCCCAGGGCAGCTCGTACGATCCGTTGGCCACGAGGCGGTGCCGCTGGTCGGAGCGGCACGGCCCCTTGTCCCGGTTGAATGGGGAGGGATCGCGGCTGTCGGAAACCGCGATGCCGAAGAACTCCGACTCATTGGTGCACTTGGACCAGGTGTAAGAGAGCTGCGCCTGCCATCCGTCGTCGAAAGCCTTCCGGACGCTCGTCAGCAAGGCGTAATACCAGGAGTCCGCGCCGGAGTGCACTCGCCGGATGTCGGCGATGCGGGTGTCGGGGCGCGGGGAGTTGGTCACCGCGGGATTCGAACGGAGGTTTTCCCGGATCTCGCCGAGCTCGTGGTAGCCGCGCGAGTACACCGCATCCACCGACGCCGCCCAGTTCGTCAGAACCTCCGTGGCGAGACCCAGGCTGTACGTCACGGTGTATGGCGTCTGCAGGTCCTCGTCGTTCATTCGGATCTGCGACGGCTGCGGGACGTTCGCGCTCGGCGGGCTGTCCACGTTGCAGCCTCCCGGCACGGCAAAGCAGGGGAAGACGGCGATGCGGAAGTCCTGCCCGTTGAAGATGTCTTCGTTGAGCGACAGGTTGTTGAAGAGCTGGAAGTGAAAGATGCCGCCTCCCCCGCGGATCACCGTCGTGCCCCGCCCCGAAATGTCGTAGGCGAAGCCGAATCGGGGCTGGATGTTGTCGGAGTCCTCCTCGCGGGCATTGGGGATTCCCCAGGGGCTCTCGAAGTCCGCGTTGGCCGCTCCGTCCTGGAAATCCCATCGCACCCCCAGGTTGGCGGTCAGCCGGTCCGAGATCCGCCACTCGTCCTGAACGAACGCGGCGTAGAAGTCGAGCTCGTTGACGGTCGTCGGATCGCCAAAGCCTCCGATGAAGACGAAGGGGGCGGCGTTCGCGGCGTTGGACTGGAACTGGAACAGGCCGCGCGAGAAGAGGTCGAAGAACACGTCCCCCTTCCAGCGGGAGTATTCCCCTCCGACACGGACGAAGTGTCTCGCGATCGTCCACGCCATCGTGTCCGCGATGCCCCAGCGGGATTCTTCGCCTCCCTGCGGGAACCTCGGGTTGCCTCCGAAGCTGTAAGAGGGATGCTGCCGGCCGGGCAGGTTCGAGTTGGGCGCCGAGGACTGGTCGAAGTCGAGCCAGGTCCCGCGCGCCTCGTTGAAGAACGTGCTCGACGGCACCCACTGGTGGGACAGGATCGCGCCCTGCGTCGTGGTCGCCTGCGCGTAACCGTAAGACGCCGCGAAACGCCCACCGACCCCGAGGTTGGTCTGTTCGCGGTCGTCGTAGCGGTAGGAAAGCGTCAGGCGGTGAGGGGACGAAATGTTGACGTCCACCTTGGCGAAAGCGAGCTGCCGCTGCGTCGTGACGTCCGCGACCGAGGAGAGATCCGGCCGCGTCGGGATGTTGATCGGCAGCGCGCTTTCCAGGTCGAGGTCGTCGTACGACACGAAGAAGAAGGCCCGGTCGGGCGCGATCGGCCCGCCGAGCGTCGCGCCGAAGTTGATGCGCTCAGTCTGCTGCTCGGGGACCGGAAAAAACGGGTCCTCCGTGAGGTCCTCGTTTCGGAAATACGTGTAAACCGACCCGTGCAGCGCGTTGGTTCCGGAGCGCGTGAGGACGTTGACGACGACGGCGTTCGAGCGTCCATGCTCCGCCGAGAAGTTGTACGTGAGAACCTGGAACTCCTGGACCGTGTCCTGGCTCACGTTGGCCTGCTGGCCGCCGACGATGAAATTATTGTTGTCCGCACCATCGAGCGAGATGTACGTCCAGCGCGACTCCTGGGCGCCGCCCCCGACGACCCCGGAGAACGCGACGTCCCGGCCGGCAGTCGTGCCGGGCGCCAGGAGGGCGAGCTCGAGATAGTTGCGCGTCGGGAGCGGCAGCGTGCGCACCTGCTGCGGGGTCACGTTCGAGGCGACCTGGGAGGTCGTGGGATCGATGAGCTCGGTCTCCCCGGTCACCTCGACCGTCTCGGTCGCCTCAAGCTGCAGCCGGATCTCGATGACCGCTTCCTGGCCCACGACGATGACGTTGCCCGGCCGGCGGTAGGGAGAAAAGCCCTGTTGTCCGACGGCGAGCGTGTACGCCCCCGGACGCAGAAGGGGGATCCGGTACGTCCCCGACGCGTCCGTGACCGCCGTGAACTCGGTGCCTCGCTCCTCGTCCCGCGCGGTCACCGTGATTCCCGGCAGACCGCTCGCGTCCTGCGCCAGGACGACGCGCCCGGAGATCGCTGCGGTCCCCGCCGTCTGCGCTCCCGCGCGTTCGGCCGCGAGGAACGCTCCGATGAGGCCCAGCGCCGCCATCCGCATAGCCCGACGGCCCGTTGCTGATCCGATCCGCACAGACCCTCCTTCCCGTCATGATTCCCGGTCGCGGGATCGCCGCATCGCGCGCTCGACCTCCTCCAGGTTCGCCAGTGCCTGCGGATGCCCCGGAGAGATCGCCAGGGCTTCTCGCAGCCGCCTCGCCGCGACGGCGAAATCCTTTTGCTCGTAAGCCACCGCGGCCAGGCCCGAGAGCGCATCCACGCTCCTCGCATCCAGTCGCACCGCATGCTGGAACGCGTCGGCGGCTTTAAGCAGCGCGCCGAGCGCGAGGTACTCCTGGCCCAGGTTGATCCACGCGTCCTCGCGGGCTGCGTCGAGAGCGACGGCCTGCTCGTGCGCGCGGGCCGCCAGGTCGTCGCGGCCCTGGACGTGCCGGCAGACGCCGAGCCCGAAATAGTCCTCGGCGATCGGAGGAAAGCGCCGGAGGATCCGCTCGTAGGTTTTGACCGCCGCCGCGATCCGGCCGCTGCGCCGCTGCGCAGCGGCCAGCTCCCGAAGTAGCACCGCGTCCTCTTCCGGGTAATCGTGCACGAGCCTCTCGAGGATTCGAGCGGCCTCCTCCGACCTTCCGGCCTGCTGCGCGACGATGCCGCTCTCGATAGCGTCCCACCAGGAGATGCGGTCTTTCGGATCCACCCGCGTCGCATCGATGCGATCCAGGTCGGCGCCCGGATGCCGCGCCGTGAGGTATCCGAGGGATGCCAGACGGCGCGCCACCTCCGGATCGCTCCCGGAGGACGCGGCCGCCCGAGCGGGCGCGGAGAAGCGCCGCCGCTCCATCGCGCGGGCGAGGCGCCGCATGGCCTCGTCCTCCCTCCGGAACGCGTTGCGCGTCTCCGCCGGATCGGCCGTCAGGTCGTAGAACTCCGGACGTGGCGCCTCGACGTACTTTTTCGTCGCGGAGCGCGCGGCGCGCAGCGGCGACCAGCCCAGGAGCACGGCGGGATAGTTGCTCTCCGCGAGAACGATCCGGTCGTCGGAAGGCCTCAGGAGGGAAGTCCCGTCCGACACGGACGGCGCCAGCCCGGCGGCTTCCCGGACGGTGGGCGCGACGTCCACGAGACTGACCGGAGCAGCCACGCGGCTCGCCGGTGCATTCTCCGGCGGGACGAGGATGAGAGGCACGCGCAGGGTCGCGTCGTAGAGGAAGACGCCGTGCGTCGCCTCGCCGTGCTCTCCCAGCGATTCGCCGTGGTCGCCCGCGACGACGATCAGCGTCTGCTCGACCCGCCCGCGCTCCGTCATGCCCTGCAGGAGCCGCCCGAGGCAGGCATCCGCATAGGCGACTTCGCCGTCGTACGGGCGCCCGGCGAATCGCTCCGCATAAGGCGCGGGAGGAGCATAGGGGGCGTGGGGGTCGAAGAGGTGTACCCACAGGAAGAACCGCTCCGGTCCCGTCCGGTCGAGCCAGCCCAGCGCCCGCTCCACGACTTCCTCGGCCCGGCGCTCCCCTTCCCACTTGCCCTTGCGCCCGGCGTTAGCCGCGAAACTCTCGTCGTAGGCGGCGAACCCTCTCGCGATCCCCGTCTCCGATCGCAGCACGAAGGAGCCCACGGCGGCGCCGGTCGCGAATCCCGCCGCGCGCAATTGCTCGGCGAGCAGGGGGACCTCGGCCGGGACACGGTCCGTGCCGTTGACGCGCACGCCGCTGTGGACCGGAAGAAGCCCGGAGAAGAGCGAGACGTGGGCAGGGAGCGTCAGCGGCGCCGTCGTGAACGCCCGCTCGAACACGATCCCGCGGCGTGCCAGCGCATCGATGTGGGGGGTCGCGCCGGCGCGGCTGCCGTGCGCCCCGACGCGGTCCGCCCGCAGCGTGTCGACCGTGACGACGAGGACGTTCTCAGCGCGCGGGATCCGATCCGGACGCTGCGAATGGCCGCGCGCGCAGGAAACCGCCAGCGTCGCCGCCATGATCGGCGCCAGCAACCCCAGTCCCGCCGAGCGGATTCGGGGCGTCATCAGCTTCCTCCGGCTTCGAACATGAAACGCAGGAAGCCGCGGGAATGTCAAGACTTCGCGCGCGTCGTCAGGCGCTCGAGAGACAGGCGCACGGAACGCGAAGAGGGAGCGCGCCCCGCGCCGATCCGGCCGAGAAAAACCGGGCGGTCCACCGCGGCCCCGATCGGTCGAGCCTGGCGGCGACGCGCCGCGCCTGCGGCTCCGCCCACGGCTCACGCGAGAAGGCGACGCCGTCCGCAGCGTAGCGGCGGAAGATGAGCGGCGTCATCTCCGGCTGGACGAAGAGTCCCAGCCGGGTCGCCGTGAGCCAGAAGCGCTGTACCGCGCGGCCGCGGCGACGAAGTCCTCGAGGGTGACGGGCCGGAGCGGCGCGAGCAGAAAGAAACCCGCAGCGCAGAAGAGACCGGGAAGAAGCTCCATCTCCAACCGGGGAAGCAGCGTCCCGCCGGCGCGGTTGAGCCGCGAGACGCGCCGCCAGCTGTGCATCCCCCATTCCATGAGCCGCCGCGTCATCGGGTCCACGCCGAGGGACCGTCCGGGGATGCCTTCCTCGCTGAAGCGCCGGCGCCAGGCGATCAGAGCTCCGCGCGTCCGCGTACTCCGACATCGCCGCCATGACCTGGCGCAGGAACCTCTGCTCGACGGAACCGCCCGCCAGCCCGGAATCGGAAGCGGCGGCCCCGGACGCGGGAGCCGAGGCGGGCAGCGCGGCGATCGCCTCAGCGGGGGCTTCGGAGAGCGCTCCCTTGTTTAGGTGCACCAGGCGGTGGGCGCGCGCCGCGGCCCGCGGATCATGCGTGACCATCACGATCGTCTTCTGGAACTCCGCGTTGAGGCGTTCGAGCAGATCGAGGATTTCCTCCGCGCTCTTCGCGTCGAGGTCCCCGGTCGGCTCGTCGGCGACGAGCATCAGGGGATCCGTCGCGATCGCGCGGGCGATCGCCACGCGCTGCTCCTGCCCACCGGAAAGCTGGCGGGGATAGTGGTCGAGCCGGTCGCCGAGCCCCACGATCCCCAGGGCGGCCCGGGCGTGCTCGCGCCGCTCGCGGCGCTTCAAGCCGGTGAGGATCAGCGGGAGCTCGACGTTTTCCAGCGCGGACACGACGGGGATCAGGTTGTAGAGCTGGAAGATGAACCCGACGTGGCGCGCGCGCCAGGGAGCGAGCTCGTTCTCGTTCTGCTGGGAGATGGGCCGGCCGCCGACGGTAATCTTCCCGGACGTCGGCTTGTCCAGGCCCGCGATGAGGTTGAGCAGCGTCGTCTTTCCCGATCCGGAGGGGCCCATGAACGCGAGGAACTCTCCAGCGCTCACGGTCAGGTGGCTGTCCCGCAAGACGGGGATCTCGAGGGAGTCGCGCCGATAGCTCTAGGAGACCCGCTCGACGGAGATCACGAAATCACCTGCGGGAGGCCGCCGGGACGCCTCCGAAGGAGTGGAGGCGCGGGGCGCCGGCGAGGCACGCTTCCGGGGGCCCGCTGTTCATGAAAAGTGTTCCATGGTAACGCATTTCCGGGCGTCGTAGCGCGTTTCACGGCTCCTATAATCCCGCGCGTGAAGAACCTCCGAACCGTAATCCGGGGATCCGGCATGTTCGTGCCGGAGGGGGTGGTCACCAACGAGCGGATGTCGCGGCTCATGGACACGAGCGATGAGTGGATCCGGCAGCGGACCGGGATCCAGGAGCGTCGTTACGCGCGGCGCGGCACGTCCTCCTCAGACCTCGGCGTGGAGGCGGCGCGGCGCGCGATCGCCGACGCGGGGCTCGAGCCGGGCGACGTGGACTTCATCGTGTTCGCGACGATGACGCCGGATCACTACTTCCCGGGCAACGGAGGGCTTCTCGCTCGCAAGCTCGGGCTGAGCCAGACCCCCGCGCTGGACGTCCGCATGCAGTGCGCCGGATTTCTTTCGGGCCTCCAGGTGGCCGACGCTTTCATCCGGTCCGGGACCTACCGCCGGGTACTGCTCGTCGGGGCGGAGTGCCACGCGTCCCTCTATCCGTGGACGGAAACCGAGTGGGCCGTCATGTTCGGCGATTCCGACGGCCCGGTCTCCCCGGAGGCGTATGCGTGGGGCACGGCGCAACGCGACCGCGCCGTCATCTTCGGAGACGGAGCCGGAGCGTTCGTTCTCGAGTCGACCGACGAGGAGGACGGACGCGGCTTCCTCGGGTTCCGGATGCGCACCGACGGGAGCCACTGGGACAAGCTCTACGTCCCGGGCGGCGGCTCGGCGAGCTTTCCCTACTTCACGCCGCAGATGTTCGAGGAGAACGGGACAGTGCCGATCGTCGAAGGCCGGCAGGTGTTCCGCCTCGCTACGACCGCGATGCCCGAGATCGTCCGGGAGACTCTAGCGGAGCAGGGCCTCACCGTGGAGGACCTGTCGCTTCTGCTCATGCACCAGGCTAACCTGCGCATCAACGAAGCGGTCCAGAAGAGCCTCGGCCTGCCGGACGAAAAGGTCTTCAACAACATCCAGAGGTATGGAAACACGACCGCAGCGACCCTCCCGCTCGTCTACCACGAAGCGCGACAGGAAGGCCACGTCCAGCCGGGAGGGCTGGTCTGCTTCACGGCGCTCGGCGCGGGACTGCACTGGGGTGCGGCGCTGGTCCGGAACTGATCGACTCGACAGCCCGGTCGGCGACGCGGTCCGGGATCTGCCCCCCGACGCGGGACGGGGCGGCAGAACCTGACCGGCGAAGCGAGAAGCGGTTCGGGATGGGAGCGATGGGCACAGATCCAGCAGGTCCTCATCAACCTCGTCGTCAACAGCCGCGACGCGATGCCGCACGGCGGAAAGCTGACCATCGAGACGCGCAACATCCGCGTCGAGGATGACCAGAAGATCGAGGACTTCGACGTCTCCGCAGGCTCCTACGTCATGCTCGCCGTGTCGGACACGGGGGGTCGGCATGACCCCGGAGACCCGCGCCCGGATCTTCGAGCCCTTCTTCACGACCAAGGAGCTCGGCCGCGGCACCGGCCTGGGCCTCTCGACCGTCTACGGGATCACCAAGCAGAGCGGCGGATACATCTGGGTCTACAGCGAGCCGGGTCTCGGGACGTCATTCAAGATCTTCCTGCCACGCAGCGCGTACGAGCCCGCCGCCGACAGCGACCTGGAGTGGGCGGGACCGGCGCGCGGCTCGGAGACCGTTTTGCTCGTCGAGGATGAGCCGGCCGTCCAGGCGGTCGTGCTGAAGATCCTGGCGCGGTACGGATACAAGGCGCTCGTTGCCAGCACGCCGGAGCAGGCGTTGCAGGTCCGCTCCGAGTATCCGGGGACGATCGACCTCCTCTTGAGCGACGTCGTGCTCCCCCAGATGAGCGGCCGCGAAGTGGCCACAGCCGTGGCGAGGCGGCGGCCGGGCATCCGCGTCCTCTACATATCGGGATACACGGACGACGCGATCGTGCAACACGGGATCCTCGAGCCGGGTACTGCCTTCCTGCAGAAGCCGTTTACTCCGCACGCCCTCTCCCGCAAAGTCCGCGAAGTGCTCGACGCGACCGGGTCTCAGTACACCGTCGCCTGAAGCGCTCCGGAGCGCCCCGCCGCTCATCTGTGTAATTCCTCAAGGCGGCGCGATACGCGCGTGACGATGGCTATACTCCCCCGCCCGTCGGAGGAACGTCGCATGATCGAGAGCGTGACGCGCAGGGCTCTGGCGCCCATCTTGTTTTCTCTGACCGCCGCCGCGGGAATGGCCCAGGATGCGACGGCCCCGGCTCCCCGCAACCCCGAAGGCTCCCGGATCATCAACTTTCCTTCCGGGGACGTCCCGGCGGCGGGGACTCTCGGCGTCCTCTTCACGCACCGTTTCGCCCAGCCGCTCGAGGACAGCGACTGGCATTCGCTGCTCTCGTTCGATTCGGGCGCCGACATCGGGATCGGCGCCTCCTACGTCCCCCTGCAGAACCTCGAGGTCGCCGCGGACCGCTCTTCCAACCAGGATGACTGGGAGATCGGGCTCAAGTACCGACTGTTCGAGCGCTCGGCCTCCTTCCCGCTCTCGGTCGCCCTGCGCACGGGAATGAACATACGCACCGAGATCTTCGTGGACCGGGAGAACACTTACTTCGCGCAGGGGATCGCGGGGGTCGCGATCGGCCCGAGGATCCGCGTCACGGTCATCCCGACCTGGGTTTCTCGCACCGCGGGCACGCCCTTCGTTTCCCAGCCTCAGGAAGACGCGTTCAACGTGTTCGGCGCCCTCGCCGTCAGTCTCAGCCGGACGGTGAACCTCCAGGGCGAGGTGATCCCGCGCCGCGGCCGGTTCGGATCCCCCGGGGTGGGCTGGATCGCGGCGATCGAGAAGACGGTGCTGCGCCACCGGTTCGCTTTCACCGTCGGCAACGTCCGCAACACGACGGTGGACCAGTACATCGCTTCGGACTTCAACGGTCTCTCCCCCCACGAGTACTACATCGGCTTCAACCTGGCGCGCAGTTGGAAGCTCAAGTAGGAGGCGGAGCGGGAGCGGGTCCGGTCCCGCCCGACGCGGATTCCCTTCCCGTCGCCGTCGTGCCCGCGATCGGCCCGACGGACCGCCTCACGGCGTTGCCGCCGACTCATCTCCGAAGGGCGGGGGACGGCTCCCCGCCCCGGCTGCGCACGGCCGTCCGCCTGGGGCGCCGCGGCGGCGATCTCCTCGTCCGGTTCGACGGCCGCGACGCCGGGCAGGTCGCCACGCGCACGCGCCGCGACGACGCGCTCTGGGAAGAGGACGTCTACGAGGTCTTCCTCACGCCGGAGGATCCGCCGACCCGGTACTACGAGTTCGAGGTGAACCCGCTCGGGGCAGTCTTCGACGCGCGGATCGAGTCGCCGCGGCTGCGACGGCCGACGATCTGCGTTGACGTCCTGTGGGATTGCCCGGGGTTCGGAGCGCGCGTCCAACGGTCGGCCGGGCACTGGTCGGCGCGACTCCGGATTCCTCTCGCTCCGCTTGCGTCGGGGGAGATTCCGCCGCGCTGGAAGGCGAACTTCTTCCGCGTTGACCGCAACACCGACGACGAGCTCTCGGCCTGGTCCCCCGTCGGCCTTCCGGTGGACTTCCACCGCGCCGACCGGTTCGGCACGTTGATCCTGGAGTGAAGTCCAGCATCGTTTTTGCGGCGCGGGAGTCTCCGCACTCGGAGGAGCCTCGCGCCGCGAGGCGGTGCCAAAGGCAGCTCCGGAGCGAGCGAGAGCGACGTGTCAGTGCGGGCGGCGGGGCGTCATCCCGCCCGCCGGAGCCGGGTGGTCCCGCGCCGCCGGCCTTTCGAAGGCGACGCCGAGAGAAGAGAGCCAGGCCTCCGCCCTTTCCTGAGCGCGACGCTCCTTGAACTGGAAGAAGCGGCACTCCTCCTTGGGGTGACGCATCAGCGCGTCCCGGTAGGCCGCCGCGAAGTGCGGAGCTCCGAGCGCGGCGGTCAGATCGCTGCGGGCGGCGGGATCTTCGCAGCGCGAAAGAAACTCCTCGAGGTCTCCGCGAGACCTTTCGCCGCCGTCTCGCGGCACGGCCACGTAGCGCGGATCCGAGCTCATCCGGGCGTGCCGTGCGGCGTCCCGTTCCAGCACCTGCTCGACTTCGCCGGACTGCCGGTCGAAGAAGTGCGTGATCTGATGGGAGCGGCTCTCGAAAGCCACCACGAGACCCTCCCAGTCCACCCCGAAACCCGGCATAAATCGCTATGATACGGAGTTTCAGAGACCTATGAAGAAGATCGCCACGTTCGACGACTGGATCGATGCCTTCTACGCCTGGCGCAAGGACATCGACCTGAGATTGCCCCCCAAGTTCGCCGAATACCCGTTCGAAGCGAAGTACGGTGAGATCAAGAGCAACGAGATCGAGTTCGGGGACTTCCGGGGCGCCCGGAAGTGGGAGAGGGTCACGCAGATCCCCCACCAGCCGATCCGCGATGCGCTCCTCAACCTCATCGTCTACCAGGGCGACACCGAGTTCGCTTCCGTGGAGCAACAGCGCAACCTCCTGGAGACGTCGCCGTCGGAGTACGACACGGAGAGCATCTGCCGGATCATGCTCGAGGAGATGCGGCACGGTTGGCAGATGTGCCACCTGCTCGTCCACCACTTCGGCGAGACCGGCAAGGTCGAAGCGCGCAAGCAGCTAGAGCGCCGCTCCTGGGAGAACAACCGGCTGCTCGGGTCCTTCAACGTCAAGGTCGACAACTGGGTGGACTTCTTCGCTTACACCGAATTCGTGGACCGCGACGGCAAGTTCCAGCTCAACATGCTCTCCACCTCCGGGTTCGCGCCGCTCGCCCGCTCCATGGGACCCATGCTGCGCGAGGAAGGTTTTCACCTCGGCACGGGCCACATGGGCCTGCAGCGCATCGTGAAGGCCGGCGTCCTTCCGGTCCCGGTGCTCCAGAAGTTCATCAACAAGTGGCTCTCGACCGCCTACGACCTCTTCGGGAAGGACTCCTCGTCGTCGGCCGAGTGGTTCTATGTCTGGGGGCTGAAGGGACGCTATGACGAGTCGCGCCAGGGCAGCGAAGTGGACAAGAGCCACCTGAACGAGCTGTCCCGCGAGATGTATCGCCAGGAAGTCGAGAAGTTGATCCAATCCATCAACCGCCTCATCCCCGAGGGAGGCCCCAAGCTCTACGCGCCGAGCCTCAAGTTCCATCGCGGGATCGGCGAGTACGCCGGCCAGACCTACTCGGTCACCGGCGAGCTGCTCACCCCGGAGGATTACGAGAAACACCTCGCGGAGGTGCTTCCGAGCCCGGCGGAGATGGAAGACGTCGGCCGGCTGATGCACGAGCCGGGCTGGATCGCCCCGCGGGAGGCGGTCGCATCGGCTTCGTGAAGACGGCTTCCCCTGCGGTTCGGCCCGAGCCCGCTCCGGCGGGCTCTTTTCTTTCCGTTCGCCGCAAGCTTCTCGCGTGGTCCCGCGCCCAGGATCGGAAACTTCCTTGGCGAGGAACGCGCGATCCGTACCGCATCTGGGTGTCGGAAGTGATGCTCCAGCAGACCACGGTCTCCGCGGTCCTGCGCCGCTACGAGGCGTTCCTGAGGCGGTTCCCCGATCTTTCGTCCCTCGCGCGCGCGAGAGAGGAGAGCGTCCTGGCGGCCTGGTCCGGGCTGGGGTACTACGCCCGCGCCCGGAACCTGTGGCGCGCCGCGCGGCAGGTTCTCCGCGAGCACGCGGGGCGAGTCCCTTCGGACCCGCACAGCCTGCGCCGCCTCCCCGGCTTCGGGGAGTACATGGCCGCGGTGGTCCCGTCGCTGGCTTTCGGGGCGCGGCTTCCGGCGGCCGACGCGAACGTCGGGCGCGTGCTTTCGCGGCTCCGGAGGATCGGAGCGCCCTCCGGAACGGCCCGCCGGCGAACCCGTCGTAGTCGTAGTCGCAGTCGACCATCGGGGAGGTGACGTCGAGTGCGTATTCGGCGGCGGTTCCGACGAA